>JBBKXT010000133.1:0-2650 GCA_037969625.1 Saprospiraceae bacterium | reverse complement strand
GGGAAACGAATAAAGCAACAGATATCATCCATCGAAGGACGAGTGAACAAACCGGGATATTCATAGATAAACGTTTATCAGATGAGTTAAATCAAAAAGCACAAAAGTGCGCGGAGCGATATGCTCGGGACGACTCGAACACAAAACTCCCAAAGTGTCCCCGGAGGAGCTTGGACTCCAGTCACAAATCATTGGACTCAGCATGCAAATCGTTGATTTTTAAGGGAAAAATCAGTGGGCGGGATTGTTTAAACCAAAAACATCAGGTTCTTTAAGACGGATTGGATCGAGAGAAATCGGAGGGACTCATCCCAAATTCTTCAGTAAAAACTCTGCTGAAGTAAGCCGGATCATTAAATCCTACAGCATAGGCGATTTCAGAAATATTGAGGTCGCTGTTTTTAAGGAGCTCTGACGCCTTTTGTATTCGTACAGAACGAATATACAAGGTGGGAGTTTTGCCGGTGACCGCTTTAAGTTTTCGATAAAGTTGAGTAGGGCTTAGTGCCATTTTAGCACCGAGTAAGTCTAGGGCATTTTCACTATCGCCGATGAGGTCTAAGGTGTTGTTGTAGAGATGTGCAAGAAAGACATCTTCCAGAGACGGTGAAGCACTTAGTCCGGAGTTGAATTGATGTATGGGTTTACCCCCATAGTAGGCCATTAAATCTTTGCGCAATTTCAACAAAGCCGTTAAACGGACAAATAATTCTTCTTTATCAAACGGCTTCATCAGATAAGCATCAGCACCATGCTTCAACCCCTCGACCTTATCTTTTTGTTCGGCTTTTGCCGTGAGTAGAATAATGGGGATATGGCTGGTCAACATGTTTTCTTTTAGCGTTGCGCACACTTCAAAACCATCCTTTTCCGGCATCATAACATCACTAATGATGATATCAGGAATATCCTGCAACGCCCTGTCTATCCCCTCCTTTCCATTGTACGCCCGCGCTATTTGATATTCATTTTTTAATAACGTTTCAATATAATCACCAACATCTTTATTGTCCTCTATAATCAACAACGAAGGAGTGTTATTGGAGGTATCCGGTTCCACGGTTGAAGCAATTGGGGCATCAGTCTCTTTTTGAAATGGCACGTGAGCCTCGAGGCCGGACATAGCCTGATGAATAGGCAGAAAGACATCAAACGAAGATCCTTTGTCAATGGTGCTTTCGACAGTGATTCGCCCACCCATCAACAAGACCAGTTCTTTTGTCAGCGAAAGACCGATTCCGGAACCCTCTCCTTTTCGTGTGGAAGAACCGTCCACTTGATAAAACATGTCAAAAATATGCGACAGATGATTTTCTGCAACTCCGATACCGGTATCCTGTACTTTGAAATGTAACCAACGCTCATCCTTCAAAACCACCTCCTGCACATGGAAAATAATTTTACCGCCCACCGGTGTAAACTTAATCGCATTGGAGATGAGATTATACAGGATGTGTTGAATCTTTTGCTCGTCATACTCCATCACCAGTTCATGCCTCTCTGAATAAAATGTCAACACAATGTTTTTTTCTTGCGCCATACTATAAAAGGACTCTGTGAGGTAGCGCAAAAAATTAATGATGTCTCCCTGAACAAGATTTAGTTTTAATGACCCATGTTCCAGCTTTGATAAATCGAGCAGCTGGTTAATGAGACGCAGCAGATTTTTACTGTTTCGGCGGATCAGCCTTTTTTCTGTTTCGTGTCCTTGCAGGTTTTCTGCTGTACCCATGATCACCGTGAGTGGTGTGCGGAACTCATGTGTGATATTGGTGTATAGTCTTGACTTAAGGGCATCGAGTTCTTTGACGCGGATAGTTTCTGCTTTCGCCAATCTTCGACGCAACTCAACCCGCCAAAGACGGTATAGCAAGGAGAAGAAGCATATGACATAAAACAGATATGCCCAAAGGCTTTTCCACCAGGGTGGAGAAATGTGGATATCAATTATCGCTTCGTGACTACTCCAGATCCCGTTGTCCGTTTTTGCTTTTACTTTAAATCTATATTTCCCCGGTTGAAGATGTGTAAAATGCACTTCGTTGGCTGTGCCGTTTTCCTGCCAATCCTTGTGATAGGGCTCCAGCTTATAATAATACTGAATGGCATCGGGCTTATAAAAAAAGGGCATCACAAAACTAAAGCCAATGTCAGACTGATCGTGTGTTAAATTAATCTGCGAAGTAAATCGAAGTTGCTTTTGAAGAATAGAGTCAGCACCAAAGGGGGAGATGACTTTTCGCGCAATAAACAAATCGAGTAAATACAATGGAGCGGTATTGTTTCTTTCAATCATGCTATCCGGATGAAATCGAATCATGTTTTCTCCAACCATCATATGAATAAATCCTTTTGTATCCAACATCGGCCTCTGTCGACCAAAGTCGTTTGACGGAAGGCCATCGAGAACACTAAAATTGGTAAACTCTTTTGTTTGGCGGTCCAGTTTTTGAAGCCCTTTTTTTGAACCCATCCACACATCCCCATGCGCATCCTCAATCACCGCCCAGGTGGCTGGATGCAGTAATCCATTGCCATCGTAATAGTTGTCAAAATCATCCGTATCGGGATTGTAGATGCTTAACCCATTAGAGGTCCAAACATAAAACCGGCCGTTGCTTCCGGGAAAAATTAAAAACACGACATCGGA
>JBBKXT010000132.1:0-6104 GCA_037969625.1 Saprospiraceae bacterium | reverse complement strand
TTCTTCTTCGGTGGCTTCCGGATGACCATAAAGAATATTTTCCTTGATCGTCCCGCCAAAAAGCAAAACTTCCTGTGGCACGATCGCATAGACAGAGCGATAAGATGCCAGATCCATTGATTTGATATCTTTTCCATCCAGCGTGATCTGTCCTTGCTGCCACGGATATAATCTCATGAGTAGTGAGGCAATCGTACTTTTTCCGGAACCACTTTGTCCTACCAATGCAATTTTCTGACCCGGATGAATATCTAAATCTATTCCTTTTAATACAGACATATCCGGGCGAGATGGATACTCGAAATGCACATTTTCAAAGCGAATATGTCCTTCCACCACAGGTCTGATGACTTCCTGTGGAACAGCGATCTCGCTCTTTTCATTTAATATTTCTCTGATCCTTTCGGTTCCTCCGAGTGCTGTGACTACTTCCGTATAAAAATTGCCCAAGCTGCCGATTGCGGCACCAATGATTGCTGTATAGGAAATAAATGAAACAAGCTGCCCAATACTCATCATTTCGTTTTGCACCATGGTCGCTCCGTACCACAGAATAAAAAATATAACACCAAACAGAATAACAATAATAAAACTCGCAAATGCTGCTCGGTACTTAGCTAATTGCAATGAAGTTATGACCACTTTTCCCATCTCTGTTTTATACCGTGTATATTCCAGTGTTTCGTTTGTAAAAGCTTTGACGGTATTTATATTTTGAAGCGTTTCTTCCACAACTGTATTTGTATTGGCCAAAGATTTTTGACGACTCTTGGAAAGCCTGCGAACGAAGCGACCGAAAAACATAGCCCCTACCACGATCACAGGAAAAGTGGCGAGCATCGTTAAGCTCAATCTCGGCGTCGTCACCATGAGAAAAACAATACCCGTGATGAGAATTAAAATCTGTCGTATAAGCTCTGCAAGCGTGTTTGAAAAAACAGATGACAATCGATTGACATCTTCCGAGATCCTACTCGTCAGATCCCCTACTCTATTTTTTTCGAAAAAATAAACAGGTAGTCCGATTAATCTTTGATAGATACTACTTCGCACATCCGCCATTCCTTTTTCACTCACCACAGCAAACCAAATGACTCTGAAGAAGCTCATAATTCCTTGAAGGAATAGTATCACAATAAGTATCAATCCGATTTGATTGAGGCTTAAACCAAGTTTGCTATTCCCAGTGGCCACATCAGCGAGTTCTCCTGCCATGTAAGGAAAGACCATGAAGGTCATACTCCCAAAAAACAAGAGGATTAATCCACCAATAAAGTGCCAGCGATAGGGCCGAATAAAGGAAAGCATGCCCCGCACTTCCCTAAGTTGCTCCAACGTCAACCGCTTTGACTTTTCCTCATCAGAGGATCCTTCTTTTCTTCTAAACATGGACATGGGGGCAAAGGTAAGAATAAGTGAAAGACGAAGGGCAGGTAGCAGGAGGCGGGAAAGCTAGTGTGGCAAACTTGTCGCGCCGCTTTGCGTAAAGCGAGTATGCCACACTTGTCGCGATGCGTATATTCAAGTGAAACGGGTAAGGGCAGATCGAAGCGCAGTACTTGCCCTGAACTCCGACGAAGGAGGTAGTACAGTACTTGCCCTGAACTCCAACGAAGGAGTTAGTGCAGGGCTTGCCCTGAACTCCGACGCAGGAGGTAGTTCAGGGGGAGATCACTGTTAAACCTAAACCCTCTACACCAAAGGGTCGAAGACACTGACCTAAACTCCTTCGCTCGCTATTTCCGATGGATCGGAATAGGCGAAGGCGAGTCTAAACTCATGAACACGGAATGATCTGTTGTCCATGAGTTTAGAAGGTTTAGTTTCGATCCCTTCCGGTATCGAGGTGGAGTTCTATCATCTGAAGATGATAGGGTTTAGTTTTTTAATCATCGAGTGCTGCCCATCCCGCTAAGCGGGAAAACCCTCTACACCAAAGGGTCGAAGACACTGATCTCAACTCCTTCGCTCGTCGAAGCCTTGGCGAAGGCGAGTCTAAACTTAAAAAAAAAAGGTCTGAGTTCTCACCTCAGACCATTAAACCAACCTCACGAATAGAGAAATCTATAAGTAATTTTTCACTGCACGATTAGCAAGGCTTATCGTACAAGTAAGTATTTCCTTTGATGACATCATCACCTTCTTCATCCGTCACTGTCAATCGCGACATTTTCATTTCAGAAGAGGGCGTTACTGCATCTAATTGAATTTTTCTTCTGGCGAATGCAGGCACCTTGGTCATTTCCGCAATCCATTCTGAATTGTGCATACGACTTGGATTTACATTCAATTCCTGTGATGGAGATTCTTCACGCGTACGTTTTGCCTCTATTTCTTTCAAAGAGCGACGTATCTCGTCTCTCTTTTCTACATCATCTGTTTTCATGTACGGATCACTATAGGTATGCCTTGGCTTCTCTGCCGGCACTTCTTCTTTCAGGATCACCGGCTCTAAATCAACCGGGCGTTCATTCGTAATTTCGAACTCATCTTCCTCCATTTTAGACTTGGTTGAAATACCCATATCCTCATCGATGCCCACAAGAATTTTCTGTGATTCATTTTTATCCCCTTTCATTAGATTCTGCTCAAAACCTGTAGCGATAATGGTTACTGAAAGCTGATCTCCAAGGGCTGCATCATAGCAATTACCCCAAATCAAATCAGTACCGTATCCGGCTTCTGCCTGAACATACTCTGTAATTTCAAATACTTCATCCATTGTAACTTCGACATTTCCTGAAGAAATATTCAGCAGGATATGCTGTGCTCCACGGATATCATTGTCTTCGAGCAATGGTGAATTTAGCGCCGCTACAACAGCTTTACGCGCACGTCCTTCTCCTTCATAACAAGCAGTCCCCATGATCGCTACACCGCTATCTCTCATCACTGTATTGACGTCTTCGAAGTCAACATTGACATAACCTTCCATGGTTATAATTTCTGCAATACCTCGAGCGGCTGTAGTTAAAATATCATCCGCACGACTGAACGCATCTGACAATTTCAAGTCACCATGCAGATCCCGTAATTTATCATTTGAAATGACGATCAATGCATCGACATTTTGTTTCATTTCTTCCAAACCTTCAAGTGCCTGGCGCTTTCTTCGGCTGCCTTCAAAAGTAAAAGGCAAGGTGACAATACCGACTGTAAGAATATCTGCTTCTCTAGCTGCCTTTGCAATAATGGGTGCTGCACCCGTGCCTGTTCCACCACCCATACCGGCAGTAACAAAAAGCATTTTAGTGCCATCCATTATAAAATCACGTATTTCATCGATGGATTCAATACACGCTTGCTTTCCCATTTGAGGTCTTGAGCCGGCACCGCGTCCTCCTGTTAGTTCAGGACCGAGATTGATCTTTACCGGGATGGTACTGGTCTCCATCGCCTGATTATCCGTATTACAAATGGCGAAATCTACTCCGGTGATGCCTTGCTTGAACATATAGGTGACTGCATTGCTACCACCGCCGCCAACGCCAAGGACTTTAATGATGCTCCTTTCTACTTTTGGTATATCAAATAACATGATGAGTGAATTTTTAAGTTTGGAATTATAATATTCTCTGGTACGTAGTCTGTTTTAGAAATCCTGATCCGGTGTTGCTTCAAAAAATGCTCTTGCCTTTTTAAATGCGCTTTCAACCCATTTTGGCCCTCCTCGCTCTTCTGTATCGTCCATCGTTTCTTCCATCTCAACATTCAAATCAGCCTTCGCATTTACTGTATCAGTGCTTTTTGCATTGACCATTTGATCCGTCTCGTCAACTACATCCGGTTTTGCCAAACCATGAATAATCAATCCTATTGCTGTTGCATAGATCGGGCTGGATACATCATCCCGTTGACGTGAGGCGATGTGTTCAATCGGAAGACCGATTCGAGCGCTCATTCCTGTTCGATACTCTGCCAAAAGATCTATCTTACTCAGCAGTGCGCCTCCACCGGTCAATACAATACCTCCGATGAGTTTGCGTTCGTAACCTGATTTTTTAATTTCCACTCGAACCAATTCCAGAATCTCTTCCATTCTAGCCTGAATAATCAGGGAAAGATTCTTTTCAGAAATCTCTTTATAATCTCTTCCATTGAAACTTGGAATCGTGATAATTCGATTATCTACAATACATTCGGCCAGTGCGGAACCAAACTTCTTCTTTAGCTTTTCTGCTTGTTCGTACATCACGGTACAACCTTCCTTAATGTCTGCGGTGATCACATCACCACCGAAAGGAACGACTGCTGTATGGCGTATAATTCCCTCTTGAAAAATAGTAATATCTGTCGTGCCCCCTCCGATGTCTACGAGTGCTACACCTGCTTCCTTTTCTTCCTCACTTAGGACTGCTGCTGCAGAAGCGATTGGTTCAAGAACAAAATCAGAAACTTTAAGTCCTGCCTTTTCAACGCAACGTTCAATATTTTTGTGGGCGGACAACTGTCCTGTGACAACATGGAAGTTACCGATCAAACGGTGACCACACATCCCTACCGGATCGAGGATACCTTCTTCATCATCGACAGAATATTCCTGTGGTAGAATATGTAGTATTTTATCTCCAGGAGGTAATGCCAATCTGTACATATCATCCAGCAAAGTCTTCAAATCTGATTTTGCTATTTCTTTGTCTGCATCTGCAAGGGTGAGAATTCCTTGGTGCTGAAGACTTTTTATATGTTGACCAGCAATACCTGCATACACTTCTATGATCTCCATCCCGGCACTTTTCTCTGCCTGGATCACGGCTTCTTCAATCGACCGTACTGTTTTGTCGATATTAGCCACTACGCCACGTCGTACACCCTCTGAAGCTACTTTGCCAACGCCAAGTATTTCGATGCTGCCGTACTCATTGCGCCGACCGACCATCACGCAAATCTTAGACGTCCCGATATCCAGGGAAACGACCGTTTTTGACTTTTGAGTTTCTTTAAATTTCATGAGGAAAAATTTATTGGTTTAATCTTTTTTTACCTACGATTTGCCCTGCAATTCGCGTATCTATATATGTATATGTATCCCACCCTTTAAAAGGCAGTGCTTTTTTGTACAATCGTTGGATTCGATCTGCTTTATCTTCCAGCTCTTCTGTATTGCCTACCAAAATTCTTGAAGGCCCGAATCGTGGGATCAACCAGAACATCTCTGATGATTCCATATAAATCTGATCGATCAATGATCCCATAAATTCATCTTCCTGCAACACGTCCGCTATTCTGAACAAATCCTCCACCGGCCATTGCTTCACATCCTTCGTCACCGGAAAATTCCCATTGACTAAAGGCACTCGTGCTGTAAAGTGACTTGACACCGGCATCATCACCGTATCTGTATCGATGTACCAATGGTTGTCACGATTATCAACTACCCGCATGATGGGTCTGCGTTGATTTAAGCTGAGCATTAATTTTCCTGAAGCACCGAGATACACATTTGCATCTCGCACATAAGGATTCGTTTTAAGGTATTCCTCAATGGTGCGCATATCTACCATGTCAATAGGTAATCCATTGACAGGTCCAAACTTTTTCAGCACTGCTGCTACAAATTCCTCCGGAAGAATCAGATTATTCCCTTTGTCGAGGAGTTCTACTTCTGCTTCCATGCCTGTAATCACCGCCTCTGACTGAAAGCGCGCTGCCATAAGCGTGACGCCTGTCAGTGAGGCCAGTATCACCAGCCACATAAAAGTTTTTATACGATGTTTACTAAATTTTATCATTTCAATATAATCGCCTGATTAAATCAGGAATATGTTTATCCAAATCACCTGCACCTAGTGTAATTAATACGGCAGGTTTCTTTTCTATTACCCACGACACCCAACTATCTCCCTGGCACCATTTTTTGTTTGGGTTGCTCATGTGATCAATTATTAATTGGGAGCTTACACCTTCAATTTCTTTTTCTCTCGCCGGATAGATATCAATGATGATCGGAATATCCAGCCTATCCAATGCCGCTGCAAATTCCTTTGCCAAATCTCTCGTCCGCGTATACAAGTGTGGTTGAAAAACGCCCATCACCGGTCCACCGTAGGTATCGCGCATCGCCTCAATCGCCGCCTTCAATTCTTCGGGATGATGTGCGTAAT
>JBBKXT010000131.1:0-8741 GCA_037969625.1 Saprospiraceae bacterium | reverse complement strand
TTTGATGCCTCTGGCATGATGCTACGAACAAAAGAAGTTTATCCTAAATATAAATCCAAGGGCGTATACGTCATCGAACAGCCTATTGAATTTTTAAATGAAAAAATTGCCTTCAGTTTGAGAACCTATGATTCCCAGAATGGATCAAGCAATAAAAATGGCATTTATAGTTTGCAATGTAAGGTCGATGCCGAACCTTCTTTTGCTTTTGCCTTGGATGAAATTCCATTCAATCAAACAAGGTATCTCAATGCGCACATTGATTATGATAAAAAAGTTTCCGAAGGCAAGTTCTACCATCGATGTCATCCTTTAGAAGGAAACAAACTATCGATCTATTATTCCGCAAAAGAAAATGGATACATTTATTTAAACCCGGAAAAAACCAGACACGTCATATTGACCGTGGCTGATTACAAAGGCAATACAACGACGGTTTCATTTGACGTCAAACGCAACTTAAGCCTATCGCCAATCAATACAGAGACCCCCATATGTGATATTATCGCCGAGTACGATCAAGTGAACATCCTTTCAAAACCAGGCATTCAGGTCGTCTGGCCAAAGGGTACATTTTATGAAAAAACACCATTAAATATTTCAATCGCCGCACAGGATAGTATAAAAACATTTAGCCCCTATTTTTCACTTTCTCCTGTCGGTGCAGCTATGCACTCTTATTTTGATGTCAATATTGAGGGATTGGATGTACCAAAAAATCTTTTGGACAAAGTATTCATTGCCCGCTGTGAGAACAATGGGAGATGTGTGAGCTGTGGGGGTAGTTGGATTGGCAATAATCTGACAGCTGCTGTCCGGGAAATGAGTACCTACACCATTATGGCAGATACTATCCCACCAAAGATAAAACCTGTGCGTTTTGGCAGCCATATGACCGGCTGGTATAAAATGTCATTTAATATCTCTGATAATTTCTCAATTAAAGATCGTGGACGCGATCTCCTTTATGAAGGCAAAGTCGATGATGAATGGATTTTATTCTCGTTGGATGGAAAAACCGGAACGCTCACACATATTTTTGATGGCCGCATTCCTCCGGGAGATCATCAATTGGTATTGAAGGTGATCGACGACCGAGGAAATACAGCCCTCTTCGAAAAATCATTTACTTTGTAGCTCATTTTATAGCTATAAAAATGCGTCATACCTGGACCTCAAAATGGAAGCAGGGGCACTTCGCACCTTCGTTTATAAGCATCCTCCATGATGGCAGTGAAATCAATTCCAAAGACCTTCTTGGCCAAAAATATATCCTGTTTTTCTACAATCATGACGGAACAGAAACCTGTACAAAGGAAGCTTGTAACCTGCGGGATAACTTTTCAAAATTAAAAAGAAAAGGTTATTCAATCATCGGTGTTAGTGAGGATAGTAATACAAAGCACCAACGATTTATTGAAAAGTACAATCTTCCATTTCCCCTTATCACAGATACAGACAATGCACTCGCCAAACTTTTTGATATCTATGGCGAAAAGAAATTTATGGGAAGAATCAGTGATGCCGTTCATCGAACAACTTTTGTTATCGATGAAAAAGGAAAGTTTCAATGCATTATTCATCCTGTCAACTCGGCGCAACATACTGATCAAATTTTGGAGGAACTTAAAAGCGCAAATAAAAAATAATGGAGCCTTACGCCAATACATTAATCAGTACTGCGGAAACTTTATCCCTGCTGGAAAATAAAAACACCGTCATCTTAGATTGTCGATATTCCCTTGCAGATCACAATGCAGGTCGTAAGGATTATTTAAAGAATCATATTCCGGGAGCCTTTTATCTGGATCTTGGATATGATCTCTCTTCTCAGGTGATTCCAGGCGAAACGGGCAGGCACCCACTTCCGAATCCGGAAATCCTAGCTTCTACCCTTCGATCTGCAGGATTAAACGCAGATAGTCAGGTGATCGTCTACGACCAACTCAATGGAGCCTATGCTTCCCGTGCCTGGTGGTTACTCAATTGGCTTGGGCATGAACGCGTAGCCGTTCTAAACGGTGGCTTCGCACAGTGGTCCAATGAAAAGCTGCCTACAGATAATCAATGGCCTGCGCCGAAGGAAGGCACATTTGCATTTTCGCTCCATCCGGACCTTATCGTTCACCGAACGGAAGTGAAAGAAACGGAAGAACGGGTCATCGATAGCAGGGGTTATGAGCGATATACCGGAGAAATAGAGCCAATTGATCCCATTGCGGGACATATCGAAGGAGCTGTTTGTCTTCCTTTTGCCCAAAACACTGAAGAAAATGGGTTATGGAAATCCGCCGAAGATTTGTCCAATAGATTTGAAGATGCTCACCTCCTGACAGCTCAAAACCCTATATTCTATTGCGGTTCAGGGGTCACTGCCTGTCACAATATCCTTGCCTACAAGATCGTCACAGGACGGTTTGCCCGACTTTATCCGGGTAGCTGGAGTGAATGGATAAATTACTATCCCGCTATAATAGGCGGATAAAAGCCCAAATCCAAGTTCTATTTTTATATTTTTGAGCCGTGGGTAGTCACAATCCTGCCCTATACCACTGAAAGAATGAAGAATAGCTATTTTGATCTTATACAGCAAACCTATGATTTCCCTCAAAATGGGTTTGATCTGCATAATGGTGAACTAAGTTTTCATGGCATTTCGCTAAAATATTTGATTGACAAATATGGTACTCCTTTTAAACTGACCTACCTGCCCAAAATCGGGGATCAGATAAAGAAAGCCAAAAACTGGTTTAATCGCTCCATCAAAAGCAACCAATACAAAGGAAAATACCGCTATTGCTATTGCACGAAATGTTGCCACTTCAGTCATGTCATTAAAAAGGCGCTGGAGTATGATGTGGATCTGGAAACTTCCTCATCCTTTGATATTGACCTTATCCTAAGCTTGTATCAAACCGATCATATCGACAAATCCATCAACCTAGTCCATAATGGCTACAAAACCCAACGCTATCTGGATGGCATCGCCCAACTCCATGAACTTGGGTTTAAAAACTCAATTCCTGTTTTAGACAATACCAATGAATTGGATGCTTTGCTGGAACGAATCAAAGGACCCTTAAACGTCGGCATTCGCGTCGCAATCGAACAAGAACCACAATCCTCTTACTATACCTCCAGATTGGGCATACGTCCCACTGAAGTCCTTAATTATTACAAAGAAAAAATCCAACCCAATAAAGATGTCAAACTAACCATGTTACATCTTTTTGTGGACACGGGCATTAGAGACACCCTTTACTATTGGGGAGAATTTAAAAAAGCATTGAAAATATTCACTGCCCTGAAAAAGATATGCCCTACCCTCAAGGCCATTAATATCGGTGGTGGATTTCCAACCAGCAATAGTCTTTCCTTTGAGTATGACTATAAGTACATGGTGGATGAAATCATTTCCAATATCAAAGCGACCTGTGATGAAGCAGGTATCGAACATCCGGATATCTTTACCGAATTTGGCAAGTATACGGTTGGTGAAAGTGGGGCCACGATTTTCACAGTGCTTGAACAAAAACAACAAAACGATTCCGAGCTATGGTACCTAATCGACAATAGTTTAATGAATACAATCCCTGATTCCTGGGGTATCAATGAGCGCTTTATTTTATTGCCGGTCAATAAATGGAATAATGATTTTGAACGTGTGCATATTGGTGGAATTAGTTGCGATCATTCCGACTATTACAATTTTGAAGATCTCAACCAACAACTTTTTCTTCCAACGATAGAAAAAGAAAATGCGGATCCCTTATATATCGGATTCTTTCATACGGGTGCTTATCAAGATGCGATCAGTGGTTATGGCGGCATCAAACACTGCCTAATTCCTTCCCCCAAACACATCATTGTGGATCGCGATGAAAAAGGCAATTTCGTAGATAGGCTTTGGCGTCCGGAACAAAGGCCAAATGAAATGCTAAAAATTCTTGGTTACGAAACATTGTAAAATCAATTTTTTAGAGAATCATTTTTCGACAACTCTAATCATTCCATTCAACACATTTATACCAAAAGCAAACACACATGAGTGCTAAGCCAATTACAGATTTCATCGTTCATCATTATCGGCATTTCAATGCAGCCAGTTTGGTCGATGCTGCCAAAGGTTATGTTGATCAACTCAATCAAGGCAACAAGATGATGATTACGTTGGCAGGTGCTATGAGTACTGCCGAACTGGGGCTATCACTGGCAGAAATGATACGACAAGGCAAAGTGGATATCATCACCTGCACCGGTGCTAATCTAGAAGAAGATATATTTAACCTCGTCGCTCATGATTACTACAAAAGAATTCCAGAGTACAGGGATTTGAGTCCTGCTGACGAACAAAAGTTACTCGAGCAGCATTTCAATCGTGTGACGGATACGTGTATTCCTGAGGAGGAAGCGATGCGAAGGATAGAACGTCAGCTAATGGCTGTCTGGCAAAAAGCAGAAGATGAAGGAAATCGCTATTTCCCTCATGAGTACTTATATCAATTGATTCGGAATGGTTCGCTGGAGGAATATTTCCAGATCAATCCGAAAGATTCATGGCTTCTTGCCGCTTGTGAAAAAAATCTCCCGATTGTTGTTCCGGGATGGGAAGATAGCACCTCAGGAAATATGTTTGCCGCCCATTGCATTGAAGGATTATACAAACCACAGATTGTTAAGTCAGGTATTGAGTACATGATTTTTCTTGCGGATTGGTACCAAAAAAATGCAGGAGAAAATGGTGTTGGATTCTTTCAAATCGGTGGTGGTATCGCCGGAGATTTTCCGATTTGTGTTGTGCCAATGATGCACCAGGATTTGCAACTCGATGGTGTTCCCTGCTGGTCGTACTTCTGCCAAATCAGTGACTCAACAACAAGTTATGGCTCATACTCCGGAGCTGTTCCAAATGAGAAAATCACCTGGGGTAAACTCACGATTGATACGCCTAAGTTTATTGTTGAATCAGATGCAACGATTGTAGCGCCGTTGATTTTTGCTTATATTCTTGGTTGGTAATATCTCAAGTTTCGAAAGAGATTTTCATTTGTCCATGCGTTTAGGGAGTTTAGTATAAGTACCTGCTCGGTACTTAAGTTTAGATGGTTTAGTTCAATTTTTCTAGCCAACAGTACTACCCTATAGAAACAGCAAGTTCAAAAAACTAAACGACCTAAACAGTGTTGCCGACTGTGACCACCGAAGCTCAACGAGTGAAGGAGAGGTGATAGTGCTAAACTTTCTAAATACTGTGGCCACCATTCAATGCACTTTCCGGTTTAATAATCTTAGATCATAAATTCTCAGGTCCAGATGTAGGACTGCGCCTTCACTGTGGGACTCAGGTCCAAAAAACTGCGACAAAGTTTTTAATCATCTGCTTTCCTTGCGGTGTCAGAATTGATTCCGGATGAAACTGGACACCAAAAGTGGGATGTGTTTTGTGTCGGCAAGCCATCACCACACCTTCCTGATCTCGGGCCGTGATGATAAGTTCTGATGGAAGTGTTACGGGATCGCATACCCAACTATGATATCTTCCTGCATTGAATGGTGAATCAATTTCTTGAAAAATGGGATCATTAATATCTATGATATCCACTTTGGAAGTAACGCCGTGCTGAACAGTATCAAGATTACAAAGTGTGCCTCCAAAAACTTCGTAAATCGCCTGGAGCCCGAGGCAAACACCAAGAATTACCTTCTTTCCTGAATAGGTATTGATCACCTCTTTAATCCTTCCTGCGGCAGAAGGCAAGCCGGGGCCGGGTGAAATCAAAATGCGGTCAAAAGTCTCCAGATCTTCCAATTCGAAGGCATCATTTTTGAGGATCGTCAGGTTGACATCATCCTGTTCCACAAGATATTGGGCCAAAATATGGGTAAATGAATCATAATTATCAATTAAAACAACCCGCATCGTTTATTTTAATATTGAATACATAACAAATAAATACCTGTAATTCAGAAACATACACATTAATTACAGGGTTTCTAAATAATAAAATTGTAAAGAAAACCCAAAGAATTTTCGTTCCATTCTCTGGCAAATGAAAGCATAAATATTGTATATTTGCCGTCCGTTAATAAATGCGGAAGTAGCTCAGTTGGTAGAGCACGACCTTGCCAAGGTCGGGGTCGCGAGTTCGAGTCTCGTTTTCCGCTCACAGAAGTCCCGGTTTTATCCGGGACTTTTTTTGTGCAAAATATTATCCATAGAGGTCATGATATTAAGCCTGCCGTAGCAGGATTGCTTTGATATCTAACGTTAGCTCTCTGCCCTTCTTTTCGATAGATATTCCTTTGGGCTTAAAACAGGTATAGAGGATTTTTTAAAGTCTTTCAAATTTCGCGTGATGATCAATTCACATTGTGATTCAAGAGCGGTGTAATATTGGATGCCGTCCTCAAAGTCCTTAAAATTATAATCATTCAACGCTAATTCAACAATTTTGTCGTTGAGTTCATAGGTGCTTACAAGCACTTTAAACTTTCCAATGATTGACCTGGCTTCTTTAAACTTCATCAGATCATTTAGGACATACTGAGCATTTACCAAACTCAAACTTGAAACAACCAATTCAACTACCTTTGTGTCCGCCATCGAAAATAGTTGACGGCTTTCAACATCAAACGGTTCCCGTTTGGCCAATAAATCCAAGATAATATTAGTATCCACTAATAATTTTCTCATTTGTGCTTATCGCTGAGATGTTTCGTTCTGGCCTCCTTGTAATCAAAGTCTTCCGGCAACTGTATGACGCCACACAGGCTGTCGACTAAAGGTGTAGTGTCAATTTCAGAAGGATCCTTCTGAGGACTGGTTAGCGATTCAAAGTATGCTTCTATCATTCTCGATAAGCTGGTACTATGTTGTTTGGCATAATGCTTCGCTTTTTCTATTACTTGATGATTCAAGCTCAATGTCAGTTTCTTATCCATAATCTTAATATTATACGTATAAATTTAGTCATTTAGTACGTAAAATACAAACTTTAGCTTATTTTAATAGCCTCACTTTTTGTTATTTTACAAAAGACAGTTGGTCAGAACCACCAAAATGAAGTAAAAAATATAAGTTATCGTGAATAATTTTTGACAATGAACAAACGCAGCCATTTCCATCCACCTGCCTAAAAAATCAAACATGAAACTATCCATCCTTTTGCTGACAATTTTATTCTCGTTTAACACATCCATTAGTCAGAACATGGTTGTCCTCCATGGAACGATTATTAATCCTAAAGGAGAAAAAGTTTATGTCCAACACTATAAAGATTATATCTCCTATGATGTCGTTTTGGTGGATTCCGCCATGCTTGACAAACAAGGAAACTTTTCCATGTCATTCCAATGGGAGCAACCCTCAGCGGCAACATTTTTCCATGGCGATGAAATAACTGAAATGTTTCTCTCTGCCGACGACAATCTAAATCTTACGCTGGATACGGACGAATTTGATGAGACATTGCGATACGAAGGCAGAGGTTCGATCATTAATAATTATTTGGCTCAAAAGACTTTGAATTTTCCACGACTTAACCCAAGAATTTATAAATCACCGGAAATCGATTTTTGTCATGCCATTGACTCCATCAAGACTGGTAAATTAAATTTTCATGAAGAATATTTTTCATCTGTTTCAGCTAATGAGCCCGCTCTTGAGTTTTTCAAATCGCTTGAAGCGGATGATATAAATTACGAATGGGCAGAGGCAAAAATGACCTACCCTTCTTACAACCGATATTTAAATAAATTGCCCTCCCAAGTACAGTTAACACCTGAGTACTATAATTTTCTTAAGGAAATAAATACCTACAACCCTAACGCCTTACATTCCATAAATTATTTACAATTTCTTTCTGGTTATGTAGATCGTGAGATAAGGATATCAATGAAGAATGATACGACCAAAACATACACTGATGTCAAACAACAATTCATTGATAAAAACCTGAATGGGTCTATCAAGGAGTTTGTCCTTGCTGAATGGGCGTATAGTAACCTAACACAAGGCAATGATATCGTTCAAGGCCAAATCATCACAGATCAACTCGAAGAAGAATATCCTCAAAGTCAGTACCTGGACCTATTGTTCAACACGATTCAGTTGACCCAAAATCTTCAACCGGGAAATGTTGCCCCCGATTTCACCTTCCCTGACCAGAACGGAAAAATGGTATCCCTCAGTGATTTCATTGGAAAGGTCGTGTACCTGGATATCTGGGCCAGCTGGTGCGGCCCATGTATGAATGAAGTGCCTCATGCCAAAAAACTGCAAGAGGATTTCGAGGGAAAGGAAGTTGTATTCTTATATGTCTCTGTTGATGCCGATGAGAATGCCTGGAAAAACACCATAACACAAAAAGAATTGGGAGGGGTACATTTGTTATCCAACAGCAATTCTTCTACCGATATCTCTGCACTTTACAATGCCCAGGGCATCCCTCAATATGTCCTCATTGGCAAGGACGGCAACATTGTTGACAGCAATGCCAAAAGGCCGAGTGGAAATATTAAAGAGGATCTGGAGGCACTCCTTGAATAGAAATATTTTCAGAAAAGCTTACACTCCTTCCTAAAAACAACACAATTACATTATTGTAGCAACCTTTTCGTCATTTGTCTATTCCAGCGAAGCTGACCCCTTATTCCGGCATGCTGACCCCTCTACACACAGATACTACCTGAGCCATATTCCGGCATGCTGACCCCCCTGATTTCTCAAAGGGGTTGGACTG
>JBBKXT010000130.1:0-10932 GCA_037969625.1 Saprospiraceae bacterium | reverse complement strand
CCTGAAGACACTCTAAATAGAGACAACGATTTTTCCTCTAATGGCTAGTGTAAAAAGATTTTGCAAGGAGTGTAAAGAAGAAATTCACGGACGCAGAGACAAACAATTCTGTACGGATTATTGCCGTGCCTCACATTACAACAGGGCGAATGCAGAAGCCACAAGTTTGATGCGACGGGTGAATTATAAGATCAGTAAAAACCGCCGAATTCTCGCCCGATTCAACCCAAGCGGTCAAGCCAAAGTGCCGAAGAAAAAACTCATCGATTCCGGGTTAAATTTTGAGTATTTCACGAACACGTATATTTCCGAAACCGGGCAGTTGTTTTATTTCTGCTATGATCAGGGCTACCACGAACTTGGCAATAAATACATTAAAATCCTTGCGAAAGAAAGGACCGATGATTAATTATTGCCTTCTGGCGTTCTTTTAATGAGGTGTTTTGAAAGCGTAACAAACTGATTTACAGACAGTTGCTCTGGTCTTAGTTCTTCAATTCCCATTTCTTTAAGTACTTCTTCCGGCAGAATAGCGGTCAATGTGTTGCGCAATTTTTTTCTGCGTTGACTGAAGGCAACCTTGACCACTTGGCGCAGAACATTAAAAGGCACACCTTCAATTTCTTCTCTATATCGAGTCAGTGCGATCACGGCACTTTGCACTTTTGGAGGCGGTGAAAAAGACTCCGGCCCCACCTTATAAAGCAACTCCGCATGATAGTAAGCTTGAACCAAAACAGAAATAACGCCATAAGCTTTGCTGCCGGGTCCTGAACAAATACGATGGGCTACTTCGTATTGAAACATACCCGCCATAAACGGGACACGATCGCGATGTTTAAGCCCAAGAAAAACAATTTGACTCGAGATGTTGTAAGGAAAATTACCTGCGATCACAAAGTCCTGATCGGCGGGAACGATCTCTTCCAGTTTCACATGAAGAATATCTCCCTGGACGATTTGCAGTTCGGTCTGACGAAACTCTCTTTCCAGAATCGGAATCAAATCGCGATCTAGTTCAACGGCTACCACGGGTAACGGTTGTTTTAGAAGATACTTCGTCAGAATGCCTTTTCCTGGTCCAATTTCAACCACGGTTCCACAGCCCGCTGTGTTTAAAGCAGAGGCTAAGCGCTCGGCGATCGTCTCCTCGATAAGGAAGTGCTGACCAAAGGATTTTTTGGCTCTCATGAACGACGAAGATAGACAAACGAATGGGCACTCGCCTGCATTAGAAAAGACACGGAACTTTTAATCAAAGGAGTCGAAGCAAGGACGACGATAAAAGCAAAGGCAAAGATTCTGCGATTGGAATCAACAAGAGAAAAAACAAGTTAGAACACTTCTTCTCGATAGGCCATGTTGACGCGAATACCAAATTGAAATAAAGTGGTATTTAAACTACGTGCATCGATATCACTTACTTTGTTTCTGTAAATAAAGCGACCATCTACAAACAAACCAGGCGTCAATTCATAGATCACCGCAGAGCTCCAGTATAAAACGTTTGCCGCGAGGCCTTGTCCAACATGATTGCCATAGTCACCCTGTCGATAGGTGTTTGGAAAAATGACATTACTACCATAAGAAATGCTATCCATATCCTCGCCGGTCGTCATAAAATGGACACTACTTTTGAGGAGTAATTTTTGGGACGCCTGATATTTCCCGGAAAGAATAATCTCATTAAAATTACCCCCAAGTGGATGTGCTAGTGTTTGTTTGTAGTTAGAGTAATTCGCCTGATGATCATAATGGGAATATGTGTAAGGACGCACGCGGTTCCACTCCATCTGAAGATCCAGCATATTGATGCCAAAGGCATTGATGTACTTACCTCCCAGTTGGTAGCCAAACTTATTTCCCCACCAATCCAGGTGACCATCGAGAATCTGGCTGAATGATATATCATCTAAAATAAACTGCCCGTAAAACGAAAAAGTGCGCTTGATATCTTGTCGGAAACTAAAACCCAAAAGCACATTATCGGGACTTCCAATCCAGCCTTCGACCGTGCGATAAAGAATGATTGGATTGAGATACTGCAATTCAAATTGATTGTTGTCCCGATCAAAAACAACGGACTCAAAAAGGCCGAGACTAAGCGTTTTGTTTGGCTTAAAACTCAAGTAATGAGCAGCCATATATTTTTTAGGAATGGGCTCTGAAATACCATTGACAACCATAAAATTATCCGCCGAAATTTCAGCAAAAATATTTTGATAATGAAACTTCCAGATGCGGGTGTTAAATTTCAGTGAAAAGTAGGGCGTGGAATAATCAGACATGAATAGAGAGCGCACACCATCGCCAATAAAAAATTGGTTGTGCCCAAGTTGCATACCAATATATTTTCCAAAATTGATGCCGATGTAAGCATTGGCTAATAAAAAATCGCGTCCGTTTTCTACATCGAAAACCGAGCTATTGAAATTTTTATACAGTGCTGCGCCCGGCACAACCCCAAGACTATCTGTATACTGATTGACATAATTTGGAAATCCTACCTGACTATCATAAAAGCTTGTTTGAAAAAACACATTTTTTCCGATGCCTCCACGAACACTTAAACCACGTTGATTAAAAAAAGTAGCGACACCCTCACTTGTCTCCTGACCTACTGCTAAATGTAAAATTGGATTGACGCGCAAATAAAAATCTTTAACATCTACTTCAAAAAGATTTTCCTGTGTTTTGTAAAAGGTGTTCCAAAGCGGTTTTTTGCTGACACGATATCGACTACTATTTTTCTCCGGAAAAAGAATGACGGCATCTAAAAATCCGTGATAAGACGAATCCCCTTTGACCGAAGGAACCACAAATTCATTGTTTTGATTATAGATGGATTGTATCTGATGATTTGAAATCGGAACACTGGAAATCTTAGAAAACAGATCAGCAAGAACGACTAAATCCGAACGCAAATAAGGTTGAATCGCGCAATGCAAGGAGGAGTCACCACCGCCACTGATGATGATCATTCGATCATAGGTACCATGGGCATCGTGATTCATTTCAGTTAAAACATTCTGCCCCGAAAGAGGGATTGCGAAACCAATTAGGATCGTCAGGAATGTAGGAACTAATGAGAAGAAGGCGCGCTTCATTATTGTTTAAAGTTAAGAAGCCATTCCTTTACAGCCGAACTAAAAGCTTCCGGATTGTCCCCAAGGAAGCGAACAGCCACCGGAAGAATATAAATCGGAAGAGAGAGCTGAAGCAACAATTCACGGTGACTATCAAGACGCATGGCATCCTTTTCGGTGGTTAAAATGATTCGCTCACGATCCAAATTCATTTGTTTAAAGTGTCGCTCCATGTCACCAATATCAAAAGAAGAAAAAGGGTGGTGATCATTATACTCGAGCAGGTGTACATCACCGCATTGATCCTCTACATACTCCATGAGATATTCGGTTCCGGCAATGGCGACCACGAGCAAGACGTCCAGGTTTTTATGTAAAGGCAAGCGCTCACTATTCCCGTACATTTTATAGGGAAGACCATAGTGATATTCGCTAAAAAAAACTTGCTGCCTTTCTTTGCGTTGTACCTCGGCTTCTATTTTTACCATATCTTCTTTAGTCACGGATGGAGGGCATTTCGTGACCACAATCATATCTGCTCGTCCGGCACCGCTCGGCCATTCGCGCAAGCGACCTACGGGCAACATAAAATCTTTGGTGTATAATCGGTTGTGCTCGGTCAACAAAACATTCAAACCGGGGATCACCTCCAGATGTTGATAGCCATCATCCAGAAGAACTACTTTGGTGTGTGGGTGCGCACGGAGAATCTGTGGAATCGCAAAACTTCTATTTTCTGCTACCGCCACAGGAACATGAGGGTACTTGCGTTTAAACTGAAGGGGCTCATCGCCCACCTGTGAAGCATCATGACGCGGTGTGACCTCGAGGTAACCGGAGGTTTTTCTTTTGTATCCGCGACTGACAACCGCGAGCGGAAGGTACTGATGTAATGCTCTGATGAGGTATTCTGTATGTGGTGTTTTACCGGTTCCCCCAACGGTTAGATTTCCAATACTAATCACGGGAATACTAAAGGAGACGCCACGGAGCAGACCAATGGCGTAGAAGCCATTTCGAATGGCCACACCCAGGCCATATAAAATGGCGAAGGGCATCAACAAGAGTTTTAAGATCCACTGATTTACCATAATCGTATAGCCTTAAAGGTAGCTTTAAAAGTAAACAGACCAAGATGGTGGAGGAGGAATTTATTTTTGTGCCTTGCTGACTAGGTAAATCGCCAGACTGCCAAAAAGGATATTGGGCAACCACATGGCGAGCATGGGGTTCATATGAAGATTGGTTGAAAAAGTTAAGGCAAATTTGCTCAGCAAAACAAATAATGCACCAATCAATGCGCCCATGGCAAGATTCAGGCCCATGCCTCCGCGAAGTTTACGAGAAGAAACAGAGGCCCCGATGATAGTGAGAATCACGATTGTAAAAGGTTCTGCCCAGCGCCGATGATACTCGGAACGCATGTTTCTAGAAAAACCGATACCTCGCTCTTGTTCATATTTTATAAACTGAAGCAGCTCTTTCGAGGTCATCATTTCTTTGTCGTTAGTATAATAAACAAAGTCTGATGGATATAGAGCAATGGCGGTATCAAGGCTTATCCCTATTCCAGAAATGTAATGCTCGATACTGTCTTTCCAATGGCGTATTTCATAATCATGCAAACGCCATTTTTTATTTTCCGCGAGATATTCAAAGCTTTTCGCGCGCAATAAAAACGTCAGTTTCAAATCGGCATACTGCTCCAATCGAAATCCGGATCCGCTGCTATCGGTCGAAAGATAATTAGAAATAAAGACCTTGGATTCGGGACCGATAAACAAATGGATGTTGCTGCTTTTTACTTTATAATTCCCTTTAAAAATATACTTATTCTCAAACGCCATCATGGTTTTATTTCCCTGCGGAAAAAAAACATGGTTTCCTAAAAGATAGAGACCGGAAAGAAAAAAGGCTGCTATCAGATACGGTCGGAGAAATCGTGAATAGCTCATGCCGGCATTGAGCATGGCGACGACCTCTGTGTTTTTAGCCATTCGGGACGTAAAGAAAATGACCGAAATCAACGAAAAAATAGGCCAGAGCAACCCATTAATCCAGGGAATAAAATTCAGGTAATAATCAAAGAAAATTTCCCGTTTAGTGACAGGCTGATCCACAAACTTTTCAATGTGTTCACTGAAGTTGATGGCAATGGCAATAAT
Source organism: Saprospiraceae bacterium (assembly GCA_037969625.1). Lineage (GTDB taxonomy): Bacteria > Bacteroidota > Bacteroidia > Chitinophagales > Saprospiraceae > Opimibacter. The sequence continues at coordinate 5,681 of JBBKXT010000130.1, read as the reverse complement.
GGAAAAGAGAAGGGCCGTAAAGAAAAACGTGCTCAGGTATTTGCGGATTATATATCGGTCTAGCGTCAGCAATAGGGTCCCTGATTTGAGGGTACAAACATAGGAAATAAACAAGTAAGGCGTAAAACGTATCCTTCGTAAACACACATTTCGCCGAATAAATTGTCTTTAAGCGTATGGCAACAGGGAGGCAACAAAATCGTTTATTAGTTATTACGGAAAGACAGCAACCGGTCAAATGACTCCGGAAAAATAAATTACCTTGTCAAAACAAACCAAGAACACCACAGACATGAGTGAGACCGAACAGGTCAGCATCGAACGATTGCAACAGGAGCTGAGCCTTAAACAGCTACAGATCAATAGCTTGTTGACGATCACTCAGGCGATTAACGACAACGTAGCGGCACCGGAGTTGTACAATATGTACAAGTCGTTTATTGGTTGGGAAATGGGCATCAAACGAATGGCCTTGTTTTTTAAGCAGGATGACAATCAATGGGCTTGTGCGACACATCTGCTGGCAGACGAACTGTCACTGAGAGAAGATTTGGGTCCGATTTTAAACAAATACACTAAAACCCAGCGAATCACGACGGAGGATCCAGAAGTTCTCAAAGGGTTTGATTTGATCATTCCTGTCTACCATAAAAAAGTGGCCATCTCCTTTGCTCTGGTGGGTGGTCTGCGGGCGGATGCCAACGAATATCCACGGATTCAGTTTATCACCACCTTTACCAATATTATTGCCGTTGCGTTGGAAAACAAGCGGTTGTTTAAAAAGCAGATCGAACAAGAGCGCTATGCTCGGGACATGGAACTCGCGAGCAGTGTTCAACAGATGCTCATTCCGGATCATCTGCCCCAGAGTGATTACTTTGAAATGGCCTCGGTCTATAAACCGCACTTTACCGTCGGTGGCGACTACTTTGATTTCATACAATTTGACGAGCGCAGGTTGACATTCTGTATTGCAGATATCAGTGGAAAAGGGGTTTCTGCAGCGATCCTCATGGCCAATTTTCAAGCGATCCTTCAGAGCCTTATCTATCAATACAGAGATCTAGAAACATTTGTCTTTGCGCTGAATCAGGCGGTGTACAGGATCACGAAAAGCGATCGCTTTATCACTTTGTTTATTGGGGAGTTGGATCTTAAAAACAATACCCTTCAATATATCAATGCGGGACACCACCCTCCTTTTTTAATACAAAATGGGGAAATCACCAGACTTGAAAGCGGCTGTACGATCATAGGAGCTTTCGAAACCCTACCGGATATTCAAATGGGTCAGGTGTCGCTCACTCATCCGGGAATGATCTTTGCTTGCACAGATGGATTGACAGATATCGTCAACGATCTCAATCATTACTTTGATGATGATCAGCTCATGGCCATATTAAGTGGGGCAGATCAGGCCTCTTCGGCTACCGATTTCAATGAGGCGCTTATGCAAAAAGTAGATCATTTTCGTGGCGAAATGCCTTATCCCGACGATATCGCGCTATTGACCTGTAAATACATGGTGGGCTCGGAAAGTGACAAAAAGCAGAAAAAATAGGGTTTTTAGGAAAATAATTACCTTTTATGGTTCCATTCAGGGCCAGCGAACATTTGGCGCAGCCAAAAATTCCGACCTTTGGCGAATTATTTAACCGAGATCGTTCTTATAAGATCATTGCATGAGAAATAAAACAGCAGCTGGGTTGTTTGCATTCTTTCTTGGATGGGCGGGTGTCCATCGGTTCTACTTGGGTCAGGTAGGTCTAGGCATTCTCTATGTGGTTTTGACCCTCATATCTTTTGGGTTTGTTTCAGGCATCCTAAGTCTGATCGATGCCATTTCCTTTTTTAGCATGACCGAAGAAAAGTTTGAAGCAAAGTACAATGCTCAGCAAGACATGGTGCCTCCGATCTACAACAGAAGGCTACAGCAAAAAGGATATCCACCCATGGCCTCCCCACGGCAAAACGCAAGGGTTACAGTACCACCGAGCGCCAGACAGAAGCCAGGAAGCAGAATGCAAAACCCATATAAGGTTAACGGAATAAAAAAATATAAAGAATTTGATCTGGAAGGTGCGATTGAGGATTTTTCAAAAGGACTTGAAATCCATCCCAATGACATTTCGCTTCACTTTAATCTGGCGTGTGCTTACTCCCTCACAGAACAAGTAGATAAAGCCTATACTCACCTTGATCGTGCAGTTGCCTTAGGGTTTACAGATTTCAACAAACTACGAACGCATGACGATCTGGCGTATGTCCGCATACAAGACCGATTTGATGCTTTTCAGGAGAACAACTTTCGATTAGCATCCAAAGAGCCCCCAGAAAGCCCCGAAACAGAAGAAGAGGAATCCAAGGAAACACCCGTGATGGATGATATGCTATTGGCCCAATTAAAAAGACTTTCTGAGCTGAGAGAGCGGGGATTGTTGTCCGAACAGGAGTTTTCTATTGAAAAAAGAAAGCTAACACGTTAAATATTTATTAACCTACGCCACTTTTGGCACAATCTTTCGTCTTAATAGTATAAAACAAACCAGGCATGCTTGCCAGAGAGCTCATATCACATCTTATTCAGCCCCTAAACACTTCCGATTCCGGGGAGCAGGCACTGACCTATTTACAAGTGTATCACCTCAAACACCTCCCGATCGTCAATAACGAACAATTGCTTGGGACCATTTCTGAAGAAGACATTACGACAAGCCCAATTGATGAACCGATCGGATCATTTTCTTTAGGGTTAAACAAGGCCTTTGTGAGAGATACGGATCATCTGTTTGAGGTCATGAGTGTGATGGCTGATGGCAAACTGACAATGATACCGGTGGTCGATAGAAACGATAACTATCTTGGATTAATTACCCAGGAAGATTTGATTCAATATTATGCGCGAAGTTTTTCTTTCTCTGAGCCGGGAGGAATCATTGTGTTAGAGCTGCAAAAAGCAGATTACAGCTTATCTGATATTTCCAGGATTATCGAAAGTGAAGGTGCAATTGTATTGAGTAGTTTTTTGACCAGGGAACCTGCGACCACAAAAATGTTTTTAACGCTCAAGACGAATCAAAATGAGATACACAATCTGGTAGCGACGCTGGAGCGTTATGAGTATGTCATCAAAGCCACGTTCTCAGATGAAGGATATTTTGAAAATCTGCAGGACAACTATGATGCCCTTTTACATTATCTCAATGTGTAATGCTGCTATCTCTGCGGAAATCAATTCTGATAGTGTGCTTATTTTTTCTAATTGATTATTCTTTTGGACAAACCGTCACCGTTCAGTCCATCACAATAGTAGGGATAAAAAAAACAAGGCCATCCATTGTGACTCGTGAACTCACCTTTGCGGTTGGTGATAGTTTGGTACAAAACGACTTGGGCCCTACGCTGGAGCGCAACAAAAACAACCTCCTCAATCTTGCTTTATTTACGGAAGTGGTCGTAAATATATCGGAATGGAACACCGAGAAAAACACCGTTGACATCATCGTGTCAGTGAAAGAAGCATGGTATATATATGTCTTGCCCATCTTTGATTTGGCGGACAGAAACTTTAATGTGTGGTGGACGACACACAAGGCAAGCCTTAGTCGCATCAATCTTGGCGCACGGATGGATTGGTTGAATTTTACGGGACGAAATGATAAACTAAAAGCAAACATTCAATTTGGCTATACGCCCAAACAGGAAATAGAATATCGATTTCCCTTCTTGAATAAAAAACAGAGTCTTGGTCTTACGACCGGGTTTTTGCATAGCATTAATAAAGAAATAAATTATGCCACGACAGACAACAAAGAAGAGTTTATTCGGTTTGATGAGCGAGTGATTTTTGAGCGCTGGGAAGGACGCGCAGGGCTAGTCTACCGACCGAATATTTTCCTTCGATATGATCTGGGGTTGAGCTATCAGCATCGGCGAGTAGACAATCGAGTGGTGACAGAATACAATCCTAAGTACTTTATCAAAGGGGATAGCACCCAAAGTGTATTTTCATTTGTCTTGGCAGCGGAGTATGATGATCGTGATGTAAAAATATTCCCGGCACGTGGATTTAAAGCAGGAATGTCGGTAGAAAAAATAGGCCTTGGATTTGCAAGCGATGAGGACTTGCTGACAACCAATCTTGTTCTGGAATGGAATGTAACAACAGGACGCAGATTTCAACACAGGATTTCTGCGCTGGGCAAATACAGTATTACAAGAGATCAGCCATCCTATGTTTATTACAGAGGCTTGGGGTCAGGGGTTAGATATGTCAGCGGGTATGAGCTCTATGCGATTGATGGTTTGGATGCTTGGTTGATAAAATATCAATTGGCGTATAAGTTATTAGAAAAGAAAGCAGAGTTAGGAAAATTGATGCCAGTTCCTCAATTTAAAACAATGCCCTATACAATCTATCTGTCGTTACTTGCTGAGGTTGGCTTTGCTAATGACCCATATACAGGAGAGAATAATCCATTAGCGAACCGAAAGCTTTTTGGTGGCGGACCGGCCATCAGCGTTTTAATGTACAACAACTACTTTTTTCAATTTAGTTATGCCGGAAACCATCTTGGCGAGTGGGGATTGTTTATACACTCCAGAACAAGTTTTTGAAACAATGGCCAACTGGAAAAGGAAAGGAACATCAGCAATGGATCGAGGACGATTTTTTCATTACGCAATAGCCAACCAGATTTTATAAATACGGACGAATGACCTGAAAAAAACTGTGCAGCAAAAAGAATCCACTGCAACAGCTTTAGGGTAATTGAAGTTTTATTAAAACAAACAGGATATGGCCGGTTTGTTTTTTTAAGTTAGCTACACTTATAGACACAAGCCAGAAACGTCATGCGATAGGATTGTCCCTTGTGCATGATTTCTTTGCACTTGTAGTTTTTGGCATTGAGATCAAAAACACAATCCATGACTATTTCGCCCGCTTCGCGGTAAATGATCAAATAATCAAATTGTCAAATGAATCAAATAAGTTAATCCCTGAGACACCGGACAGAGAACCCAAAACGCTTATCGAGGTTGTACCTGTTCAGGTCGTCACTGCTGTAGAACAGGTACCGGTACCAGGCAACGTTAGCATTGGACTCTGTAGAACTCCACCAGTAGCCGCTGAGACCAATGTTGTAGGAAGTTCCATTGTTGGCACGGTCGCCGCCCGGAAGGCCTGCAAATCCGCATCTGTTATTAGTACCTTGATCATTACCTATAGTACCTGCTGTTCCATGATTCGTCCACCCAAATGTCGATGCCATCGATTTCCCTATATCCACACCGCTTCCCCCAAAGCCATAGCCATTAGCCGTAAGAAAAGCGGATAATACTGTCCACTCTGCATCAGAGGGGACATGCCAGCCCGTAGGGCATACATTCAGACTATTCGTATCAGCAACTGTATAATAGTTGTACAAGGCTCCATATATTTTCGCATTGAGCGTCGAATCATTATCGTACCAACAGTACGCCGGTGTCGTCAAAGCTTGCCACGCCGTAGTATCTGTAACCTTTGGAATCTCCGTCCCATCGTTATACCGCGTCGTCCTTAGGTTTTGTGCCATCCATACCTGCGTGTCTATCTTTATGGTTTTGTAGACGTTGCCGTCAATATCCATGACTACTCCATTAAGTCCCGCATCCAGCAAAATTTCAGCCATCTGATCGAC
>JBBKXT010000129.1:0-21417 GCA_037969625.1 Saprospiraceae bacterium | reverse complement strand
AAGCACCTATTCGGTACTTAAGTTTAGGGAGTTTAGGTCAACTTCTCTTATCAACGGTACAATACAATAGAAACAGAGAACTCAAAAAAACTAAACTATCTAAACAGTGCCGACAACTAGTCGGCAACGCTAAACTTTCCTTTGAAGGACCACATACTGTGCCTTTTCCATGACTTGGGGGCTCACAAGAAATTCGACCCAGAGAAATGGAGGGTTGATCCTTTCTTTCGCCCCGATCAATCGGGGCGGAATATACGTGGCTTTACTTTTGGTCCTCGAAAATAATTTCAAAATCACTTCATCATGAATAATCTAGTCGTGCAAAACTGTTCGAACAAACTAACCAGCTTATTTTTTCGGCCGCAAGCGAAAAAATAAGAAAGTGTAGTACCTAATGCGAAGGTCGCTAGAACCTTAAGAGCATAATATGATGCAATCGTGAGTTTTTTGCGCGACGAGGTTTTTTGTTACTTTTTTTCCGGAAAAAAAAGTAAGGTGATCACAAAACATTGTGCTAACGAAGCCTCCATTTTTTTGCGATCCTGGAGCATCCAGCCTCTGGCGGACAGGCTCTCCAACAACGGCAAGTCCCGAAAGGAAATGTCGCAGGTCTTGAAAGGGAATATCATCGGTCAATACGTTTAGGAGAGTTTAGTATAAGCACCTATTCGGTACTTAAGTTTAGGGAGTTTAGGTCAACTTCTCTTATCAACGGTACAATACAATAGAAACAGAGATATCAAAAAACTAAACTATCTAAACAGTGCCGACAACTAGTCGGCAACGCTAAACTTTTTTCAATCGCCGAATCCGCCTCAGGCGGAGGGAGAAGGAGATCTAAACACTGTGCTCAACAGCAAAAACTGTCGCTCTACTTCCCCGACTCCCCCTTCAACCTGATCGCAGTCGCTCGATTGTTGATCGCCTCCTGATATCCCGGATTGAGCTCCAGTGCTTTGTCAAAATCTGCAATGGATTTATCCCATTGACCCAGTTTTCCATAGGTGATGCCGCGATTGGAATAAGCATCCGCACTATTCGGCTTTAATTCAATAGCCTTTGTATAAGATTCAATCGCTTTCGCATACTGCCCCATTTCATCATAGGCTGATCCCAGATTACTATGCGCCGGTGAAAAAGAAGGCTTTGTTTCCAACGCCTTTAAATTGTCCGAGACAGCTTTGTCCAACTGCCCGACCCTTAAATACGCCAATCCCCGATTGGACCAGGCATTGGTATATCCTTGATTGATGTCAATCGCCCGTGAGTAATCTGTGATAGCAGCATTCAAATCCTGCAAACCCTCATAGGCCAAGGCCCGATTAAAATATGGCCTGGCCTTGTCGGGAGATTTTTCGATCACATCATTCCATAAATCCAGATCCGTCTTCCAAATCTTGTTGCGCTGATAACTCAAGACCGAATTAATCCCAACCAGTAAAACCAAAACACCAATCGCCACACTCCGATTCCTACTCCATAAAAACTCAAAAACCAAAAAAGCAATAATCAAAAAGAAACCCACAGAGGGCAAGTACGTTCGATGCTCGAAGATGACATCATTGATCGGTACAAAACTGGATTCAATGGCCAGCGCAATGAAAAACCAGCATATGCCAAATGAAATCAATCTGTATTTTTTAAATAATAGAACCCCCGCAGCCACTATCCCCAAAAGCATTACCAAACTACCCAATGCACGCGCCTCAAAGAGGCTTGAGGTAATCGCATAGTCATAGTCTACATTGAGATTGACCGGAAGGATGAGCAACTGGATATATTTTAAAATCACACTCCATTGTGTCATGAAGTAATTCCATGGTGTGATCGTCACAGCATTCCCCTGTGATGGTGGAAGCGGATCAAATATGGATAGGGAAAACTGAAATAACACCACACCCAACATCATCACCATTGCACCAAGTAATAAAAGCAAAGGATAACCCTTCAACTTAATAGATAAGCCTTTAGTCTGGAAGAAGCATATCTCTGCGAGCACTATCGCAAGAGGAAGTGTAAACCCATTTTCCTTCGAAAGCATGGCCAACACTGCGGCAACAAAAGCACCCACATATAAAAGATAACTCCCACTGCTCTTTGGTTCGCCGAGCCTACCCTTTATGTAGAGACAAACCGACAGAAGATAGAACAGCGTCACCATGGATGCCAGTCGCTGAACAATGTAGGTGACACTTTGTGTTGCCAGCGGATGAGAAACAAATAAGGCCGCCACGACCACCGCCACGATCATTTTATTGGCAGTGACTGCACTCCCTTTCAATGCCGGCGTAGAAAATATAAGTAGTGTCAACCAGTACACCAATAGCGTATTCATCAGATGAATCAGCAGATTGACGAAATGATATCCCCATACCTCCAGTTCGCCAAAATGATAATTGACAGCAAAGGAAAACATCGTGATAAATCGGGTGGGATGCTGACTCCATAGCCTATCCAAGGAGGATAAATCGCGAATCGCTCCGTTATCTACAATATTATTCAAGTCATCAAAATGAAAAGAGCTTCCGAAAGTATTCGAATAGATGATAATGCCCAGGAGCATCACAAGCGCCATACCGAGGGATCCATTCATCTTAAAAGAACTACCCTGTTTAGCAGAAATCTTTTTGGCTTTGTGGTTACTCTTGCCTGTGCTTTTCCCTTTACCTTCCTTTTTCACTTGACTTAAATTTTATCACTTTCCGCAACGCCACTTCATACTTGCGAATTGCTATTAATTTCGACCGAGGCGTTTGTACACATTTTCCCGATTATTATATGCTGCTGTCAGATTAGGATTGAGTTCCAATGCCTTTGAATAATCGGCAATGGCTTCCTCCCATTTCGCCAAATAATCATAGGCGATACCGCGGTTCAGATAGATATTGGCATTACCCGGATCAAACCCGATGGCCTGACTATAATCTTCCACCGCTATCAGATAGTTGCCTTTCTTATACTGACTGTATCCCCGATTGAAATACGCCGCACTGTTATTGGATTTTAATTCAATTGCCGTCGTACAATCTTCGATGGCCTGATCAAAAGCACCGATCTTGGTATAGGCCAGACTGCGGGCATAATAAGCTTGTTCGAATTTGGGATTCAACGCAATAGCCTTCGTATAATCCGCAATAGCTTCATTCCATTGGAGCAATTTACCATAAGTATTCCCTCGATTATATAAGGCGATGACATAATCGGGTTTGATTTCAATCGCCCTCGAATAATCTGCAAGTGCAAGTTCATTGTTTCCCAATTTTCCATAAACCCCTCCGCGGTTGTGCAGTGCAATCTCATACTCAGGATTATTTTCAATGGCTTTGGAATAGTCTTGCAGCGCTTTGTCGTATTGCTGCAGATCCATATAATAATCCCCGCGTGTTCCGAAAGGTCTCGCTTTGCCCGGTGACTTTTCAACCACATCCGTCCATAAAGTCAGGTCATCCTGCCATACCTCATTTCTTTGATGCGCAAGTACAGCATAGATACCCACCAGCACAGTGAGTAATCCAGCGACAAGGTAGTTCGACTTTTCCCCAAGCCAGGCATAAAGTCCTGTGCTGACAATTAGAAAAAAGCCAAACGAAGGCAGATAGGTTCGATGTTCAAAGATCAAGTCACTCAAAGGAATGATACTCGATTCAATCGTCAGTGTCAGGAAAAACCAAAATATACCAAAGGCTATGATTCGGTTCTTTTTAAATACGAAGACCGCTAGCCCAAGGATAGCTAAAAGCAGCACAAGACTTCCGAACGTCCGTACTTCAAACAAACTAATTGACAAAGGAAAATCATAGTCCAGATTGAGACTGACCGGAAAAATCAGCAACTGTATGTATTTAACTATGACACTAAACTGGGTGAAGAGATAACTTAATGGGGTTACGGTATAAGTATTCCCAAGTTCTGGCGGAATCGGTGCAAAGATGCTCAGTGAATAGTTTAATGGAATAATCAATAATATGCCAACCAGTATCGCTAGCAAAAGGAGTACGCGATAATCTTTGAAATTGATCTTTGAGTTTCCGGTTTGTAAAAAACATATTTCAAACAAAAGCACTGCAAAGGGCAGGGTGAAAGCATTCTCCTTTGTAATCATCGCAAGACCGGCCGATAGCAAAGCGCCGGTAAATAACAGATATTTTGTAACACCACTCCCCTTCTGCAATCTTGCTTTACTATACAATACCAACGACCCTAAATAAAACATAGTCACGAGGCTGGCTATACGCTGGATGATATAGGTAACGGATTGAGTAGTCAGGGGATGTGAAACAAACAACAAGGCTGTAAATAAGGCGATCCATTTTTTGTTTCCGGCAATCTCTTTATCGCGTAATAAGGGTGTAGAAAAAACAAGCAGGGTTAAAAAATAAATTAGGCAGGCATTCGCCAGGTGGATCAATACATTGACAAAATGATATCCCCACACATCGAGTTTTCCATAGTGATAGTTGACCGCCAGGGTGTAATAAGTCGTAAAACGTGTAGGACCTGAATTCCATATCCTACTGACATCAGAAACGTCGCGGAGACTAGTGTTATCGACGATACTTCTTTGATCATCCAAATGAAACGAAGCATCAAATGAATTGGAATAGATCAGTGCGCCCAGCACAACAATTGCGGCGATCACAAAGAAATCAAAGAGCCTGCTATTCGTCAGAATATCTATAGATTTCTTTCTGGCTTGTTGGCGCCCTTTTAAAATTCCCGATGACTTTTTTTTCTTCTTCATTATTCTTTTGCAAACCAAAACCCGATTAAAAAAAAATCAAGTTTTGGCAATCATACGAATGATTAATTACTTCTACCCGCCAATCTATTGCGTACAAATTCACGTCCGCCTTGTGCTTTAGCCATTCCGGGTTGGAGTTCAAGTGCGCGATCATAATCTGCCAAGGCACTTTCCAGTTGGCCAATATTCTCATAGGAATATCCTCGATTGTAAAAATAGTTTGCATTCTGCGGACTCAACGTTATCATCTTTGAAAAATCCTCAATGGCTTCCGGCCATTGACCGATCCCTGCCTTGGCCAATGCTCTTTTTTCGAGAGCGGAGAGCAGATTGGGTTGTATCGCAAGGGCAGCTGTATAATCATTGATGGCCTCCGACCATCGATTTAGCTGGCCATAAACAAACCCACGGTTGATATACACAGACGGAATATTTGGATCTAGTGCAATGGATTGTGTAAAATCTTCAACGGCTTGATCATAGCTTTTAAGCTGCATATGGGTATTCCCTCGATTAAAATAAAGCTGTGCATTTCGAGGGCTATAAGTGATCGCAGATGTAAAATCCTGCAAGGCTAAATCCCATTGCCCTAGATTCCCATAGGTGATTGCTCGGTTGTAATACGCTTCTACGTATCCCGGATTGATTTCGATGGCTTTGGAATAATCTGCAATGGCCAGATCAAGTTTCTTCAGGTTTGTATAGGCAGCACCGCGATTGTTATAGGCATCCAGATAAATCGGATCTTTTGCAATGGCTTTACTAAAATTTTCTGCTGCCTGATCCCATGCGCCTCTGTCCATGTAGACAGCGCCCATATTCACATAAGGTCTTGCTTTGTTTGGGGATTTTGAAATAACGTCTTCTAACAAGGAAACATCGTTTTCCCAAACACTATTTCGCTGGTAGGTAAGAAAAGAATTGACCCCTATGATCAGCGTAAGGATGGCAATGGCGATTGGCTTTTGTTTTTCCCAAAAGAAATAAAAAACATAGGTGCTGACGATTAGAAAAAATCCAAGTGACGGCAGATAGGTGCGATGTTCGAAGATGACATCAGCGATAGGTACAATGCTGGACTCGATTGCAATCGTCAGAAAAAACCAAAAAATACCGAATGAAATAATTCTGTGTTTATTAAATAAACGAATCGCCATCACGAATAACCCCGTCAAAAGTAAAAAGCCAAAGATAGTCACCGGTTCAAAAAAGTTTTCTACTACAGGATAGTCATAATCGACATTGAGATTGATCGGCAGGATCAGTAGTTGAATATATTTTGTGATGACGCCAAACTGTGTGATCAGATAGTTGAGTGGGGTGATGGTGTACGGATGATCGATGCCGGGTTGTATGGGTTTAAAAATACTTAAGGAAAAATTCATTAAAACGATACCTGCCGTCAAAGCGATGGCGCCCAGCCCCAACAGTACTCGATAATCTTTAACGTTTATCGTAAACTTTCCTGTTTGCAGAAAACAAATTTCTATCAGGATGATGGCCAATGGAATCGTAAAAGCATTTTCTTTAGTCATCATCGCCATGAGGGCGAAAATCAATGCAATAGCATACCGTATATATTTCAATCCTTTTTTCTCTCCTGCTAGTCTTGCTTTTAAATAAAAAACCATCGTCAGGAGATAAAACATGGCCACCATGGAGGCCATTCGTTGCACGATGTAGGTGACACTTTGGGTGGCGAGTGGATGTGTAAGGAAAAGCAAGGCAGTCGTGAAGGCAAGGATGGTGCTGTGGATCGCCAGTTTATGATCTTTGAGAACGGGGGTTTTAAACAATAGGGCAGTCAACCACCAAACTAAGCATGTATTAATAAGGTGAATCAAAAGATTGACAAAATGGTATCCCCATACCTGGAGCTCACCATAATGATAATTGACCGCAAAAGAAAAATAGGCCAGAAACCTTCTTCCGCTCATGTGCCAAATGGAACCTATGTCTGATAAGTTGCGGAGCTTTGTGTTATTAACGATATTGTTCAAGTCGTCAAAATGAAAAGCGCCTACAAAAGAATTGGAATAAATAAGGGTACCCAGTGCACCAATGATTCCTAGTCCGATCAAGATGAACGGCGTTTTTTGATCCGCAAAAATAGGGTTGTCCTTTTGCTTTTTAAGTGTGGGTACGGACCTACTGCTTTTTACTTTCTTCTTCGCCATAAATGGATCTAGTGGTTTCTGACCATGTATATGTTATTATTCCTTAAAAAAGTAGCTCCCGGTGTTCAAACTTTGGTCATTTAATTCGCGCAAAATAGGTTTAAATTTTCTTAGCGAAGGTCAGAAACAAGGAATAATCGGAAGTGCTTACACCAAATAGCTCACTTTTTTTTGCCTTGGCGTCGAAAACATAATCAACAGTAAATGAATTGGTTAAAATCTATAATCGGTCTCCTTTTGCCGGTGGCTGGGACAATTTCTTGAAAATATTTTTGGAAAAACTTGACACGCGTGTTCTTTAATCGTATTTTTACGATCAAATAGACAAACATGGGCTCGACCAAAGCAGAAGAATTTTCCGTCAAAGACAATCGCATTGCCAGTTATGCCAAAGCATTGGCGCATCCGGCGCGGGTCGCCATTCTCAAGATCCTTATCAAGCGCAACACATGCGTATGTGGGGATATTGTAGATGAATTACCACTATCTCAAAGCACTGTTTCTCAACACCTTAAAGAATTGAAAGCCGCCGGACTCATCAAAGGCGATATCGAAGGGGTCAAGGTATGCTATTGTATTGACGATGAAGAAATGACCCGGATTCAGGACGCTTTTCAGGGCCTGTTTATGAGCTATCACGCCAATAAATCAAGCTGTTGCTAAACTATCACTTACTAATCGAATTATTACGATCATTTAAAAATATGAAAATCATGGAAACACAAACAGATGCACAACTCAAAGATCTGGTACGCCAGAAGTATAGTGAAATAGCCGCACAGGATAAAATAGCCAATCAGGCTTCCTGTTGCGGTGCGGGTGGATGCTCCACCGAAGTATATAATATAATGACGGATGATTACAGCACCGTGGAGGGATACCATCCGGATGCTGATCTGGGTTTAGGTTGTGGACTGCCTACCCAATTTGCCCAAATCAAGGAAGGTGATACAGTCATTGATCTCGGTAGCGGTGCCGGCAATGATAGTTTTGTTGCCCGAAAAGAAACCGGTCCGTCAGGAAAAGTTATCGGTGTAGATTTCACCCCAGCGATGATAGCCAAAGCTAGGGCAAATGCTGTAAAGCTCGGCTTAGACAATGTCGAATTTCTGCAGGGCGACATCGAACAAATGCCGGTAGCCAACGATACGGCCGATGTGATCGTCAGTAATTGCGTGTTGAATCTTGTACCCAATAAAAATGGTGTCTTCAAAGATATCTTCAGAGTGCTCAAACCAGGCGGCCATTTTAGTATCTCTGATATCGTATTGAATGGTCATCTACCGGACGCACTTAAAAAGGATGCAGAAATGTATGCCGGATGTGTTGCCGGTGCTATTGACAAGCATGCATATTTGAATATGATCCATGCCAATGGATTTACAGATGTCACTTTGCAAAAAGAGAAGCTCATCGAAATTCCTGCAGACATTCTTAAAAATTATCTAAGTGAAAAAGAAATTGCGGATTTCAATAATGGAACGACCGGTATCACCAGTATCACTGTATTTGCCAAAAAGCCAAAACCTTGTTGTGATCCGGCGGGGGGATGCTGTTGAGCAGAGGTGAGGAGTGATTTTGTGGTGGGGTGATTTTGTGATGGGCTGTTACGTATTGTTTTGCCTCGCTTCGCGTCTCGCCTCTCACTCCTCACTCCTCACCCCTATAAAGTCTCAGGTCAGCTCAAATCAAATAAGTCAAAAAACTAACAACAACGAACAAAACAAGCAGGGTCCAAAAACACAAGAATAACATGGCGAGATACCTCATGATTAAAGAGAATCCATTGTCTGTATAAAACCGTCGCATCGATAAATACAAATACACAAAAAGGTAAATGATAAAACTGAAAGTGAGCCATCCCCAAACTTCATCCAGAAGCGGCCAAGTAACTTTATTAAGCAGCCAATTGGTCAGCAGATAGAATAATAATATTATATAGAGATACGAATACTGATAGACGCTAAAAATAAAACTAGCGACATAAGTCTTTCGCTCGGATCGGAAATAAAGCATACGCAGAAAGAGTGCAAAAAAAGGAAGACTCAAGAAAATAAGTTGGGGCACTGAATGAAGTATCTCTTTTAATAAAGCATTAATCGCTCTTTGTCCATCTCCCTCGTGCACCAGTTTCATTTCATCAGATTTCTCAATAATTCGATCCTTCAGTTTTCGGAGCAACCAACTGGACTCTTCATCTTCAATTGCCCATTCCTCATCCCATCCCCATTCCAAGCTACTTTCTGAAGAGGTGTCAGTCGACAATGCTTGTAATCCACTGATGAGGCTGTCCACATACATGGTATCCTGAGAGCCAATGAGAAACTCGCGTTCTTGTTCCAGATGGTATAAACGTTTTTTATAATCTCCGGATAACGTTTTCTGTATGGCGCTGGAGGGATCTGCGATAAAAAATAAAAAAATAAAAAACACAGTGGAGGAAAAAACATAAAACTGAATGGGATTCAGATGGCTTTGTCGCTTTCCAGCCATATACTCACGAGCCACCAGACCCGGTTTTCGTATAAACTGTTTAAACGTATGCCAGAATTTGCCATTATAATGGAAGAGATCCTGAAAATAGTGCAACACCAAATGAAAAGTAGAATCGGTAAAGGCAAGATTCTCTTGTCCACATACGGAACAATAGCGTTCCTCGATCAGGTGCCCACAATTAAGACAATTGCTTTCCGTTCGCTGCTTTTTATGCCGCATTATAAGCTAATAAAGTTGATCGCATAGCGCGTAAGACTAAAATATAAATGTCAGAAAGGTCATCAGGATGAGCAAAATAATCATTATAAAAGTAAAGAGGAAAAGTAGTATAATATATCGCATGATAAGGGACCACCCGCTGTCGGAATAAAATCGCTTCAAAGAGAGATAGAGGTAAATAAAAATATAGATGACTATCACGATAATCATCCATTCCCAAACCTGATCAATATGTTCCCATACCATTTGGTCTTTGATCCAACCGGCAAAAAGATAAAACAGTAAAATGATAAAAAAATAAGCGTAAGAATAAATGCTAAAGATGAAATTGGCTACATATGTTTTGGTGGATCGATTATAAAGGATATGTAAGAAAAAGGCAAAAAAGGGAAGGCTAAGAAAAAACATTTGGGGTAACCCATGAAGTAACTTATTTAAGAATGCTTTTACCGCCTTTTTTTCATCTCCCTGATGGACTCTGTTCATCTCATCTGTCTTGGCGATAATTCGCTCTCCTAAGGCTTTTTCAAGCCAATGAGCACTAGAGCTGGTATCCATCTTGGGTCCGAGCAGATCAAGTTCAAGTTGATTGTCAGTGTCAGTTTTCTTTTCATCATTAATTGTATCAGGAAGGGATAATTCTAAGGTCTTCACCAAATTGTTAACAAACACAGTGTCCGGTGAATTAGCCAGAAAGGACTTTATCTGTTCTAGTTGATTTAAACGTTTGTTGTAAATATCAGCAGATGCTTCGGAGGGTGGTGCAGAAACGTCAGACAATAAAAAAAGAAAAAGAAAAAACAGCGTAGAACTAAATACATAAAACCGAATAGGGTGCAGAAATCTTTTTCTCTTCCCTTTCATGTATTCGCTAGGCACCAGGCCCGGCTTTCGAATAAAATATTTAAACGTATGCCAGAATTTCCCATTGTAATGAAAGAGATCCTGAAAATAATGCAGCACTAAATAAAAAGCAGATTCGGTAAGGGCAAGATTCTCTTGGCCACAAGCGGAGCAATAGCGTTCTTCGACCAGGTGCCCACAGTTAAGACATTGATTATCGGTTCTAATCCTTTTGTGATGCATGATTATATATACCCTGTAAATGCCATTGGGCACTAAAGAAATACATTTCCCGCCAGTAATCAAACATCGGGATTTAATTCAGTACCAATAAAAATGTTTGGGGGTAAATGGCCTTATAATCCAAATTGAGCATCCAAAAAGCCCTAAATCCATAAAAACAGGATTAAATAAACTCCTAAATTTCAACAAAAGGGCTGTGGTTGTCGATATTTATTCAAATAGAAATATATATTTGAGTAAATTCACCTCGAGACAATACAGAGATTTAGTATTTTTGAGCAACTAAATAACTATATTGTTTTCTTTTGTGATCTTTGAAGCCTGTTTTAAGGTTCATCGAAACGAAGAAATAGTTACAAACGAATCATTATCATACTGATAATGGAGATTTTATACATTAAAACAAAACTTTACTTATGCGTAACCTATTACTTACCCTATCAGCTCTTTTTGTGCTGACCGCACTCAATGCACAACAGGATGAACGAACTTACTTTGGCATAAAAGGCGGAGTAAACCTGGCAAACATTCGTTCCGGTTCAAGTTTTACCAATGATGACAACTTTGACACAAGAACTGGGATTGCCGCGGGTGGTTTCTTTCACCTGGGCTTAACCAAAGCTATTGCTATCCAACCAGAAATACTTTATTCTGAAATGGGAGCAAAATTTCAAGCTAACACTTCATCTGCCTTGGCATCAGCAGGCGAGGTACAAATGAACTACCTATCTGTGCCTGTTTTACTTAAAGTCAGTCCTTTTAAGGCCTTAGGACTTTTTGTAGGTCCTCAGTTGGACTATTACATGGGTGGCACCTTAAAATTTGACGAAGGAGAAATTGAAGAACAAGACCTTTCTTATGAAGGATCTTCAGGTGGTCAAACCTTTTTGGCTGTAACCGCCGGACTGGAATTAAACTTATTTGGAAATCTTGGACTCTATGGACGGTATATATATGGTTTATCCAATACCGTTAAAGGCGACTATCAGGATATTTATACGCAAGGAAGTATATTATATAATGATGCGATTCAAGTTGGTCTGACTTTGGGTTTCCCTGGAAAAGATAAGGGAATGGAGGCTGAAGTGATGAGCGAAGCTGCTTTGATTGACTCAGATGGTGATGGAACACCGGACGTAAATGATGCTTGCCCAATGGTGGCGGGTTCAGCAAAATACAATGGATGCCCAACACCTGATACAGATGGTGACGGTATCAACGATGAAGTTGATAAATGTCCTAATGAATTTGGAACCGCTAAATATGGTGGATGTCCTGTACCTGACTCAGATGGTGATGGATTTGCAGATGATGTAGATAAGTGTCCAAACGAAGCAGGTGAATTGAAATATAACGGTTGCCCTCCAACGGATTCAGATGGTGATGGAATCAATGATGATATGGATAAATGTCCTAATCAAAAAGGAACTGCAGCTTATGATGGTTGCCCTGTCCCTGATTCTGATGGTGACGGTGTAAATAATGATGCTGACTTATGTCCTCATTATCCAGGTACTGCCGCCAATGGTGGTTGCCCTGAAATGAATCTTTATTTCGAAAATAATGATCCTAAATTAACAATCATTGACAAGGCTCGTCTTGACTATGCATTGGAAGTTATTGAGGCTAATCCAAAAGCAAAGATTGTTCTTGATGGTTATGCAAGTACTAAAGGAGATGAAGCTTACAATATGAAGCTTTCACAGAAAAGAGCAGATAGCGTGATGGCTTACTTGGTTTCAAAAGGAGTTGCTGCTGATCGTATGACTGCAGTAGGTAAAGGCGAAATTGAAGTAAAAGCGGATACCAAAGAAGAGTCAGAAACATTAAGCAGAAGAGTACATGTACGAGTGGCGAAGTAAGTCGCTTAATTAAGTTATAATTTAAAGACCTGATTGGGATTCCAGTCAGGTCTTTTTTTTTGGATAGGAAAGCGTTTGGATGCGCAGAAATATATCTCGTTTCTCATGTCCAAATGTTCCCAGCTCAAAGAATGGTTTCCCGCAAATCACGCAGAAAAAAGGCAGACTTTGCATAAATATCTCCCGCAGCGAACGCCGATTTACGCAAATCAAATGTTAGAAGTTCACCTCAGGAGAATTAGGCGCAACACCGAAGGCTAGAGGTAATAATACATGGGGGAATTATGCAGTATCGAATAACGTTTATTCCTAAACCCATTCAACAACAACTGCCTATGGCGGTTTTCCCGCTTAGCGGGATAACCTTCTAAACTCATAATCCCCAAAAGGCGCAGACTTAAGTCTTTCAACCTTTGTGAAAATTTACCTAAATTCATCTTAATGAAACGCAGGAATTTTGTGCATGGATCTGCTATTTTTGGGATGGCTCTTGCTGCTCCCAAGCTATTGAGGGGAAGCTCAGGGCTCTTTTCAACTGCTCAGGCACGATCAGTTTATAAAATTCTAAATACGGAAAAAACAAAGGTGGGCACCTTGCCTATTCTACGTGCCTTTGCTGGCAATCACCTGGACTATGTTTCGCCTTATGTCCTGTTTGACGAATTCGGACCCGTCGCCCTAACACCCAAAAGTAAACCACTTCGCGTAGATGCACATCCGCATGCAGGGATCATTCCAACTACCTACTTTCTCGCCGGTACAGGCCATCATAAAGACAGTCTGAATTATGATTTTCAAATCGGAAAAGGTGATTTTATGATGTTCAATTCAGGTCGGGGGGCCATCCATATGGAAGAAACCGGGCAAAAACTATATGATGAAGGGGGACAATATCATGGTTTTCAAATTTGGCTCAATATGCCTGCCAAATACAAACGGGAAGCACCCACCACATGGGTCCATCAAGACCATAAAATGGGGACCATCGAAACCAAAAACTATTCGGCAAAAATTATCTTGGGAGAATTATTCAACGCCAAATCTAAAATTGAGTTGCTCTCTCCAGCTTTCTACTTTCATATAAAAATGAAACCGAATGGGTGCCTTGATATTCCAACTGACCAGGCACACAATGCCTTTGTCTATGTCGTCAGCGGCAAGATTGAAACAGAAGGACGAAAGGAAGTTAAAGCCGGGCAAGTCGCGCTCTATCAAAGAGGAGCCAGTCTAATCAATCTCTTTAGTATTCAAGGCGCCGAAATTCTTGTGCTTGGTGGACAACCACTCAATGAACCTGTGTATTCATACGGTCCGTTTGTTACCAATACAAAAGAAGAAATGGAGCAAGTGATCAGTGATTACCAATCAGGTAAAATGGGTGATCCGGATATTGTGAATGCCAAGTGAGGAGTGAGTGTCTTATCACAGATTGCTATTCGTCCATCCAATCTTGATAGCGTTTTGACCGAATGACTTATTAAGAAAGACGAGGATATGCTTTAGGTTATTTACACGGATCAATACTTCAAACCAATTTCAACCGGGAAATACCAATATAAAAAACTAAAATTTAGGTTCGAAAGTATTTGTTGATACTACTTCCTATTGATCAATTGCTCAAATAACCTATCCAAACTTTCCGTTGCATTGGTCGTGAATCCGGGATGGACACTGGAAGGTTGAAGGATTGTACTTCGTGTGGCTGTCAACCATCGAAATCGTTCTGCCATATCGAGTGCTCCGATAGTTCCTCCTTCTGGCCCACCTTTTGAAATCACATCAAATGCACAAAGATTTTCTTTTATCTCTGCGAGATCTAGTTTGGGTGCAAACTTTGCTAATAAAAGCTCATCCAATGCCCAGCGGACACGTAGGAATTTTTGTTGTTTGCAATATAGAATCACACCAACATTGATATACTCTTCTCGTTCCACATGAGGAACAAGTCGTATCACTGCGTATTCAAATAAGTGTTTTTCTTGCATGATTCGCTTCGTTTACAAAAATAGTAGAGTTGGCTAAACGTGTTGTAAAGTAATGAATGTACATCGCTCGTTGTTGATCCGCTGAAATATCATTACCTAACCAAACATCCGGAATATGAGATACAATTTCCGAAATCTTTTCTACTGTTAGAATAGCTTTTCCTGTTTGATCAACATCCGCTAAGTGCTGAGCTTGCCTTAATAAAACATGATCCTTGATCAAAGTAAAAGGACTTTTGGCCTGTTCTTGCCAACTCAAAGTGCCATGATGAAAATACAAAGAAGCGCCGTGATCGATCAGCCAAAGATCTTTGTGCCACATCAGCATATTAGTATTCTTTGCTGTTCGGTCCATGTTCATCAACAGCGCATCGAGCCAAACAATCAGAGAGGCCTGCTTCGAATCGACCTGATGCACGGTGGGATCAAAACTAATGGCGCTGGTCAGATAGTGAAGTCCCAGATTCAGGCCTACGCTGAATTTCAGGAGGTCTTGTATTTCCTCATCGCGTTCCAATCGTCCAAAGCCTTCGTCCAATTCTGCAAAAACTATCTCCGGAACGCGAAGCCCTAGGGCTCTGGCAATTTCCCCACCGATCAGTTCGGCAATAAGTGCTTTGGGTCCTTGCCCTGCCCCTCTGAATTTTAAAACGTAGATAAACTCATCATCTGCCTCTGCAATAGCGGGAAGAGATCCTCCTTCTCTTAACGGAGTGATATAACGTGTGACATGGACGGTTCTGATCATAGCGAAAAGCAGAAAACAAAATATGCCTCAAAACTACAATTGTATATTGAACTTGAGGATAAATTACCAATGTGTGAATTACGATCTAAAACAAAGGGATCAATGGTTGACGATGAATGGAAGTTACTTCAGTCAGTGCAGGAACCTTCAACAGTTTAAAGTTAAAATCTGTCATCGCCATGACTTGATTTGGCAGACAAGTGTACCAGACCCGACTACCTCAGTCCCAATTTCCTATGGAAACAAAATCCAAAGAAAATTCATGACAGGCAGGACAAAGATTCCCTGTGGCGCTAAGCCAAATATCATTATTCTCATGTCCATAATTTTCGCCCATAAAATCTTTGTTTATAGGATCCTTAAACATCGCTCGCTGATGGTAAAACCGCAAATTTGGGTCATCCGATAATTCTGCTACGACAAGCTCTCCAGTTTCTTTTTGAATGGCCGGTATCCGCGCAGGGGCCATTTGCATACCTTGTCCATAATATATTCCATTGCGAGTGAATCCACATTCTTTACAAACTGCGTTTAGTACTTTACCCATGTCTTTGATGATATGTGAATAGAATATGGTGCAATAATTTGTTCTATTAAGATAGTTGAATTAAAATAAGCGCTCTTTTCCATCGCCACAATTCTACAGACAATATTACGCTAGCAGCACTTCTTTCACCATATCCAATGTGGATTTAGCAATCGCGCGATCAGGTGCTTCACAATACACGCGTAAGACGGGTTCAGTCCCTGATGGTCGAATCATAATCCAAGTACCATTATCCAGATAATATTTAAAGCCATCCAGAGATTCTGATTTCGTAATATTTAGTGAACCAAATGAAGTGTATTTATTGGCTTGACAATTAGCAATCACTTGTTCTTTTAAATCTTGAGT
Organism: Saprospiraceae bacterium; assembly: GCA_037969625.1. Lineage (GTDB taxonomy): Bacteria > Bacteroidota > Bacteroidia > Chitinophagales > Saprospiraceae > Opimibacter. Next base: position 5,208 of record JBBKXT010000129.1, on the reverse strand, counting down.
AATATGCAAGTCATATCGATCAAAAGCGAAAGTGCCCACCTCGTCATAAACCAGTTGGACAAGTTCATTTAATGTCTTTCCTGTCTTGGCCATAAACTCAAGAATCATCAAGCCGATCCATACCCCATCGCGCTCAGGGATATGTCCTTTCACGGCCAGGCCTCCTGATTCTTCTCCACCGACCAAAACATCTTCCTGGGTCATAATCTCTGCAATGTATTTGAATCCGATCTTTGTCACCTCTACTTCCAGTCCAAACTTATTGGCCAGTTGAACCATCTTATCCGTCACAGAAAATGTAATAACTACTTTTCCTGACAACCCTTTATGCTTGTGCATATAGTACAACAACAACAACAGTATGTGATGTGAATCCACAAAATTTCCTTCGCCGTCAAACATCCCTATTCGATCTGCATCTCCATCATTGGCAATCCCGATTTCCATCTTCGGATCAGCCTTGATCATCTCACTAAATGGTTTCAGATTTCGTTCGATAGGCTCCGGTGCTTGTCCATAAAACGAAGGATTGTAATCGCAATGCAAAAGTTTGGCGGCTGGCAAAATTCGGGGAAATATTAAATAACCTGCACCATACATTGCATCGTATCCAATATGAAATTTAGATTCGCGAATTGCCGGAATATCAAACGAAGCCATGACATGATCATAATACATCAGCTCCAGATCCGTATACGATAGCAAGTTGCTATTCTTCATTTCCTCGAGCGAAATAATATTGGTCATTGCTTTTCCTGGGATATGACTTTCTACTGCCGCAATATCTGCAGGAATAGATGGGCCACCGAAGGAAGATTTTAGTTTGAAACCATTATAAGCAGGTGGATTGTGGCTGGCGGTAATGACGATACCAATATCAGCGTTCAATTTTCTGACGCCAAGGGATATCATTGGTGTGGTAGCTACATGATCGCCCATCACAACCTCCATTTGATAACTACCGAGCACACGAGCAGTTGTTTCAGCAAACATCTGACCTCCAAATCGACAATCATAGCCAATAACTGCCTTCTTCATGCCTCGCTCCTTCATGAAAAGGGCGGTTGCCTCTGATACGCGTTTTACATTTTCTATTGTATAGTCATCTGCAATAATGGCGCGCCATCCGTCGGTTCCGAACTTAATATCATTCATATATTATTATTTTTTGTAATATAAAATTAGTATTTTCACAGCTTCAAATCAAGCACTTGATGAGTGTCTTGGGATGAGAGATGATCTCATGATTTCAAACTATTCGGTAAAATAAACAATCTTGCGAAGAGATACATACAAGCATCAGGGACTTCGTACACAACTTATTGAAACGCTTCGTCGGGAGGGCATTCGAGATGAGCTTATTTTAGCGGCGATGGATAATATTCCGCGTCATTTATTTCTTGATAAAGCATTTGAAGAATGGGCTTATCAAAATGTTGCATTTCCTATTGGCAGTGATCAAACCATTTCTCAGCCGCAGACGGTGGCGATTCAGACATCCTTGCTGAAAGTAAAAAAGGGTGATAAGGTACTGGAAGTTGGGACAGGATCCGGATATCAGGCGTGTGTCCTTTCTCTTTTAGGCGCCAAGGTGTATACGATAGAAAGGCAAAGTAAGTTATTTGCAAAAACGGATAAACTACTACGTGAACTTGGATTTGGTGCGATCAGAACTTTTCTTGGAGATGGGTATGCAGGTTTGCCGATGTTTGCTCCGTTTGATAAAATATTAGTGACGGCAGGAGCCACCTCTATACCGGAAAATTTGATTCACCAACTTGCAATAGGTGGTCATCTGGTGGTACCCATCGGCGAGGATGATACGCAAACCATGTGGCGCTATACGAAGGTGAATGAAACTGAAATAAAGAGTGAGTCTTTTGGGAAATTCAAATTTGTTCCTTTTCTAAAAGGTACCCAATAGAAAGACCCTTTAATTACTCACCGTACGCCCACCGACTCGTCGCGCACTAAAATTGCTTTGTCCTTCTTTCTTTAAATCGATCATCAAGCTTGAAAAGGCACTCTCTGCATCAACTGTGTAAAGCTTGTCTTTATAATGTACCTTGCCCATATGACGATCCCATTCTTGGGCGAGCAGTACATAACGATAATCTCGGTCAGCACTTGGACCAAACATTAAATACGCTTCATCATCGGATTGCTCAAAACTGATGGCAAATCGATCTTCTGCAGGCATATGTACGAGCACACCGGGTGTACCGGCTCGAAGGATGATACGCTCTACGCTGCGACCGTTGATCACACTTATTTTTCCATCATAAATTTTTGTTTCATCGCCACCCAGGGCACGCGTCAGAATAATATCTTTTGAAAGATAAAACTGGATAGTTTCAACATCTTCGGCGGTCCACTTTTCTTCCTCGTACAACCTTTTTGTAAAATAGGTATATGGAGAACTGCAAGAGGAGAATAAACCCATAGCGAAACACAGAAATATAAATTGACTCTTCATAAAAAATGAGATTAAAAACTATTTACAATACTAAAATAAGGGAACAGCCGGGTTAAATTATTGGCTTTGAATTGATTTAACTTCGAATTAAATCAGAGTCTAAAAAAATGTTAAATCAATCAGGATAAGAGCATCACAGCAATTCATTCCGGGAGAATGGATTGCTGATTGGGGAGGAAAATTAATATTAAATCAATTATAATATTTAATTAGTTGATAATCTCATTATTCTGCCAAAAATAATAAAAATGGGGTTGGGATCACCAAGCTCTTCCAATAAATAGAATCCAAAACAAGAGGAGGAGGGGAAAGGAATTATTTTCTCCGATTAGCAAAGAATGTTTTGAGCAACTTAGCGCTTTCTTCCATCATAATACCCATTTCCAATTTGGTTTTAGGGTGCAACAGTTCCTTTCCATAGCGCATAAAGCCTGCCTTTTCGTCGGCAGTAGCATACACAATGCGGCCTATCTGGGACCACCTTAAAGCACTGGCGCACATGACACAAGGTTCGAGAGATACATACAGCGTACAATCGCCAAGGTACTTGCTATTCAAATTTTGCGAAGCGGAAGTGATCGCTAATATTTCTGCGTGTGCTGTTACATCGGTCAGCATTTCTGTGCTGTTATGACATCGCGCCAGCAAGCGATCACCATGTGTAATCACTGCCCCTATTGGCACTTCACCCATCTCCTCTGCCTTACGAGCTTCCTGGAGAGCCAATTTCATAAAATATTCGTCCCCGTAAATTTCCATCAACCGCTTTGCTTGTCGTCAATTATTATTAAAAAAAAACTTTTTTAAAATATAGGCATACAACGATTTGTAGGACAAACATTGTGCCTAAATCAAAGAAATAAGGCAATCAAATGCTCATAAACTGGGAATTTTGCAATCTGTGGTTATCTTTGCGCATGGAATTCAATTTGAAAAGCAAGCATGAGCTCTTTGCTGATGCACTTACCTTCGACGATGTTTTACTTGTTCCGGGATATTCAGACATCCTGCCTAGAGAAGTAAACATCAGTACTCAATTTACACGTAACATTCGGATTAATGCGCCCATGGCATCCGCTGCGATGGACTCTGTGACGGAAAAAGAAACAGCCATTGCCATCGCCAGAGCAGGGGGAATTGGGATCATCCATAAAAACATGGATATCGCGAGTCAGGCTCAGCAAGTCAGATCTGTCAAACGCTCTGAAAGTGGTATGATCCAGGATCCTGTCACCCTTCTGGCCAATGCCACTGTCGGGGAAGCAGAACAACTCATGCGTCAATATAAAATAGGGGGAATCCCTATTATCGATGATCATGGCATTCTGGTGGGCATACTCACCAACAGAGATCTCAGATTTGAGGTTAGTAATGATCGGCCCGTTTCCGCACTGATGACCAAAGCTCCACTCATCACAACACCGATGGGCACCACGTTGGAACAAGCAAAAAAACTGCTTCAAAAACATAAAATCGAAAAACTGCCCGTCGTTGATGGTAATAATAAATTGACTGGCTTGATTACGTATAAGGATTTGATGAAACTAGAAGCCTTCCCAAACAGCAGTAAGGATAGTCGTGGAAGATTGTTGGTCGGTGCAGGGGTTGGTATAGCGGCTGATACGATGGAAAGGGTTGAAGCCTTGACTGCTGTTGAAGCTGACGTCATCGTGGTGGATACGGCGCATGGGCATTCTGAAGGTGTCTTGAGAATTATCCGGGAGATTCGAAAAAACTTCCCTCATACCGAAATCATTGGTGGAAATGTTGCTACCGGTGCGGGAGCCAAGGCATTGGTGGATGCCGGAGTGGATGGAGTGAAAGTAGGTGTTGGGCCCGGCAGTATTTGCACGACGAGGATTGTTGCCGGAGTGGGTGTTCCACAACTCAGTGCGATCTATGGGGCTGCCTACGCGCTTAAAGGAACGGGAGTACCGATCATTGCAGATGGGGGTATACGCTATACGGGTGATATTGCAAAAGCAATTGCTGCCGGAGCGCATTCGATTATGGCAGGTTCGCTATTTGCCGGATGCGAAGAATCCCCCGGGGAAACAATCATTCTGGATGGACGAAAGTTTAAAGTATATCGTGGTATGGGATCTATCGGCGCAATGGCCATGGGATCAAAAGACAGATACTTTCAAGATGTAGAAGATGATATTAAAAAACTTGTTCCTGAAGGGATCGAAGGAAGAGTACCCTATAAAGGTACACTCCATGAAGTCATGCAACAATATACCGGCGGACTTCGTGCAGGCATGGGCTATTGTGGTTCAAAAAATATTGAAGCCTTGCAAGAAGCTTCTTTTGTGAAGATCACATCTGCCGGTGTCAGCGAAAGTCATCCGCATGATATAACGATCACCAAAGAATCGCCAAATTATTCAAGGAAATAAAAAGGACTTTGAGGAGAAAACTCCCACCCTCCTATTACGCATCAGACGATGTGCTTTTTCTGGCCAAAGATCTTCTGGGGAAGATATTAATGACCAAAATAAACGGTCAACGGTGCGGAGGCATGATTGTAGAGACAGAAGCTTATCGTGCACCCGATGATCGCGCATGCCATGCTTACCAAAATCGTCGCACCTCTAGAACAGAGGTTATGTTTGCCAAAGGGGGCGTATGTTATATTTACCTATGCTACGGGATCCACCACCTGATGAATATCGTCACGGGACCAAAAGACGCTGCTCATGCCATACTTATTCGCGCGATAGAACCAATTG
>JBBKXT010000128.1:0-6140 GCA_037969625.1 Saprospiraceae bacterium | reverse complement strand
TGAGTTTTCCCGCTTAGCGGGAGCAGCGACTTTGGCGCTTGTTGTTTAGACTCGCCTTCGATAAAGCTACTGCGAGCAAAGGAAAGTTTGGGAAACTGTTAAGGAAAGAAAATCTTTTATTTAAGATTGTGAGATTTGAAATTCTTATTCAACAAAACGAAAATTGAGAAGGGTTTAGATAAAAAAAGGAGTGTACGCGCGTGGCTTGTCGACACAGATCATCATTATGGAGACAGAAGGTGCCGCACCTACGACGCTTGAAAGTTTTGCGGGTTCTTCGGAGTTAAAAAGTTTTCGCACCTACGGCGCTAGGCAGATTGTTTGAGATTGAAATATCTAAAATAAGGTTTCTCGCCATTCCGGTTGTTGTGGCGAGTAAAAGTGACATCCAAATTCAACAGAAAGTATCAATAACCAAAGCCGTTGTTGGAGAGCCTGTCCGCCACAGGGGAATGCTCCAACGACTTGTGTTCTACAGATGTTTCTGTGGTTTACCATGAAGGCGTAACGCAGTGTAGTCCTTCATGGTAAACGCAGTGTAGTCCTTCATTGTAGACCTTCACTGTAAACAGAAATGAAGGACCGTGCATCGGCTAGTGGAGGGTGAAATCCACATTCAACAGAAAGAGTCAATGACCAAAGCCTATCCCGATGGTCGGGAGGAGTTTGCTCCAACAACTTGTGTAAAATGGAAAGATCAAAAAAGGGTATCTCGTCATTCCTGATGTTGCGAGAAAAAGTGAAATCCCGACGAAACAATACCGTTCCAATTTGGATTTTTCAAATTTATTCCTTATGTTTAGGCACACATTTGAGCTTGTGCCTGAAAATCGCAAGTTCTAATTTGATCTATTTGTTTTTATAACTGATTATCTATTTAAGAGTTGCAGCACACCCAGTGTTTTATTTTTTAACTTTTTAAATTATTGGTTATGTCAGACAACTATAAATTGGACAATTGTCCCATGGTATTTCAATTCCATAGAAATCCCCCCCCCCCCGCATAATTGATCACGGACAAAGCACCTCATTAATCTTTCTTAGGAGGCTGACTTTTTCTTTCGTAAATTGTAGTGTATTCCATTCTTGGAACGCCAAATATTTTAGAATACTTTTTATGGTTTTCGTATTAAATATACCTACAAGTTACTTGCAGTTGGTTAGTGGACAAATATGCGGAACAACAGCCGTTGAAAGCCAAGAGCCAAGTGAAGGCCAAGGCGATATTTATACTGATTGTCAGAATCCTCCCGGTCCATTCTTTGTTAGAGTTTATCCACACATTATTAGAAAAACTGACATGACAGGCGGAATTGACCCTGATAACATCGAACGATTATTCAGTGAATTGAATGAATACTTCACTGCTCAGAATATTTATTTAATTCGAATGTGTGACGCTGATCCATTTATTGATAATGATGATTATTATGCTAATATTGCCGATTACGAGTGTGAATTGTATTTGAACTATAATAATGACGATGGAATAGATATTTACTTTGGAGATGATAATTCTCCTACTGAGTATTATGGTAAATCAGAGGATATTCCGGGCTCTGCTTGTATTGTTATGGGGTATTTTCTTGATTCTCATGGTGTCTCAAGTGGCCTTGTAGGGGAATCATCTTATTTTATTGCTCATGAGATTGGTCATTGTTTCGGATTATTACACACTCATGCAGGTTATTCAGCTGGTTGGGAGCCTTTATGCTATAGTACACAACACGCAGCAGGGATTCCAGAAACTGTGCTAAACTGTGAAGATGCTGGAGATTTTTGTTGTGATACTCCAGCTGACTATGATAATGCAACGGGTATAGGTTTTGGTACCAACCCTCTGGTTTGTACAAAAGACCTTACAATCGAAGCATCCGGTCTATATTTAGAATTTCATGGTGATGCACATAATATTATGGGATACACACATCCGCATTGTGCACAATATTTTTCTGATTGTCAGGGTAAAAGAATGCGATGTTCTATTTCAGAGGATCACGATGGGCAACATTTGTATACTTTTTCAACTATAGTCGTTGATGATGACGTGACATGGTCAAAAACAAATTATCCCTATTCAATCCCATTTGATCATGATTTTGTAATTACTGAATCTCTTGTTATTGAATCAGGAACAACATTAACTATTCCTGAAGGTATGACAGTAAAATTTGGACCATCAGCGTCCTTAATCATTGAGCCATCAGCCACTTTATTACTATATGGCACTTTGACTTCTGCGGGATGTAATCTGACATGGCAAGGTGTGAAAGTATATGGAGATGCCAACAATAACCAAAGATACTTTGCCGGCTATCATCAAGGATTTTTGAAGGGGTTTAATGGATCAATAATAGAAAATGCTTCTACAGCTGTTGAGCTTTGGGGACCCGATGAAGAGGATACCGGTGGGATTATCGTATGTAATGGAACTACCTTTAGAAATAATAAAATTGGCGTATTTTTCCTTCCATATGAAAACATCGTTTCAGGCCAACCTAGTCCTTATGTAGCAAGCTTTAGTATGTGCGATTTTACTATAGACGATGATTATCTTTTTACTTCTTTTGATCAGCATATGTTGTTAGCCGGGGTTGATGGCATTAGAGTTGCAGGATGTGATTTTGAGAATGTGAATCAAAAGATTGTACCATATAATCAGTATGGATTTGGATATGGACTTGTGGCGGTGAATTCAGGATTTAAAGTAGGCGCCGCGAGTGCTACTGCTAGTACTTCTGGGCCATGCTTGACCGGATGCTCTATATTAAGGGGAACAAGGTTTTCCGGTCTGGGAACAGGAATTTGGACAGGCTCATTTGGAGAAAATCGTTTTTTCAGTGTCTATCAATCACTATTTGAAGATTGTTATGCTGGAATTGAGGTAGACGGGGTCAGTGGAGGTGTTATGTTGTTTAATAGGTTCAATATGGGTACGGTGCCTGACCCGAGCATTTTAAATGGCGACCAAATAGGAATAAAGCTGAACCAGGAAATTTCGGCCTTTACCATAGAGCAGGATTCCTTCATTTCATCGAACACAAATACAAATAATACAATAGGAATTTCTGCAGAAAATCTTGGTGATGCAAATAACGTCATTCGTAATAATTATTTCAATGGGATGACGTTGGCGAATGAAGCTTTTGGAAAGAATGCAGGTGAAGGGAATCAAAAATATAATGGGTTAAAATATTTGTGTAATGAAAATATTAGTACTGTTGACAAGGATTTTTATGTAAAAAATTCTGAGGCTTATTTGATTAATAGTATTCACCCACTCCAAGCGTATTTCACAGAGTCCTCTATAGTCTTAGCTGCAGGGAATATATTTTCTTCCACTGGAAACGTAACAGATGGTGATTTTGCAAATTATGGTTCTATAATTGATGAATATCATCACTATGAAAATGATGGAGTATTAGATGCTACTTCTGGAATTCTAGAAGATGTAGATGCACCTGAAAACATATGTTCTAATAATTTTTGTGCTCCACCATGTCTTGAAAGTATTGATATTTCAAATTTGAAGGGGGACTTCTATAATTATAATTCAGCTTATAATGGGTCCATATCACTCGATTCATTCTTCAATGCGGGCAAGTACAAAGAATTTATGGGTAGCTGTACAAAGCAAATCATTCAACATATGTTAGTTGATACAGTTTCTTTCAGCCGTGACAGTTTGAGGGCTTGGTATTCAAACATGTCTTCATTGTCAGGAGATATTCTATTGGCAAAGGATTTTGCTTCATCAGGAGAGTTTACATCCGCGGTGAATGTACTTGATAGTTTATCATCCAGGTTTAGTTTGAACAATCAAGAAGTAGATGATATCGCCAATATTCGAGTAATATTTGACATGCTTGAAAGGGAGCCTCCTACACAGATACCTCAATCTAGTTTAGATACTTTAATTGGGTTTGCTGAATTTTCAGGACATAGTGCTTCTTTGGCGAGAGGAATATTGGCCATGCATGGATATCGATTCGAAACGAATTATGAACTGCCCGAGGGCATAGATGCGTTTAAGGCGAAGCCCACGAATGTGCACAAGCAATATGAAGGTGTATCATTATATCCTAATCCTAATAATGGAGAAATAATTAACATTAATATTTCGGACTTTGATAATTCTGATAAAGTAGAATTTTATCTATATACAGCAGTCGGAGTCAAATTATTAAATAGTCAATTGACTCGGAAAAACACAAAGCTACTTCTTCAAAATGGATACACTGGAATTTGCGTATATCAAATCGTTAGAAATGGTGAGCTTCTTGAATCAGGCAAACTAATATTTATGGAATGAAGCATCTCGAGGCTTTAAATTATTATACTTCTGAAGGGAGAATAGAAAGACTAGGATTCATTCTGGTCTTTCTTCTTCTTCTTTTTGTCAATCCTTGTTGTGCCCAGGCTGGATTTAATAAAACTTATGAATTAGGGAGGTCGATTTGGTTTAAAGACATTGTTTATGATGAAAACATGGGAATCATAATATCAAGTGTATATTACAACGACAGTTCAAATTTGCAAAATGTTTTATTGATCTATTCAGATACAAGTGGGGCAATATACAAAACAATTAATATTGCCGATCCTGTAAATGAATCAAGTTTATCAATAGCAAACGAGTCTACTTTTTTAATCAATAGTTATTCAAATTCTGTAATACCCTTTAGTTTTTATAATAAAAGCTCAATTGGGTTAGCATTTGTTGACTCAGAAAAGGAAGTAGTAACAATTAGAGAGTATGAATTTGGACCTGGAGGGAATGTTATTCCTACTGATATTATTGAAAATAAGGGAGGTTATCTTGTCTCTGGTGCTTATCAAAGACCACCGTTATTAAGTGTAAATGCCTTTCTTTTGAGTGTAGATAGTCACGGAAATAAAAATTGGTTGTATGATTATGGAAGTGATAGTTATGAAGAATATGCTCGATCGATAACTTTTATTGATTCAAATTTCTATTTACTTAGTGGGACGAAATGGATTTATGGTGAAGACTTTTTAGTAGGTTGGGCTGGTGCCATTGATTCACTTGGTAAATTGAAATGGCAGTGGGCTGCAGAAGCCAATGAAATCACTTCTAAGGGTATCATGTCCTTAGAACTTGATACAATTAATAATCAACTAAAATATTTTACATTCTTTGAGCGACCTACGTCGTTTCCTGACGAAGATTTTGATGTAAGTATACCATTATTTGTTTGTCGAGACACCTCAATGAATTTGGTATCTTACAAGGAATGCGGTGAATATGCAATTGGTAATTACATTCGTGATTTAATAGAAAGTCGTGAAGGATGGATTGGTATAGGAGGGATAACTACAACCACTGATGATTATATTAGTCCTGATGTCACAGATATGGGGCAGGTATTAAAACTGTCTAACGAAGGAGAACTTTTATGGCAAGTTGTGGATTCCGCTTTTTATAGTCCTATTCTAGGATCAAGAAGTTATCTCCGAGGAGCTGCGGAGTCTCCTTCCGGCTCCATTTATGCTGTTGGTTCGGCGAATAATTATGATGAGGATGAGATATATAGAGGATATGGATGGTTGTTAAAAATATCCCCCGATGGTTGTGTCGACACACTTTGCACAACGACGTCCATAGAAGAACAAATGCTGAGTTCAAAAAGTGGGTTTAAAATTTATCCAAATCCAGCAACAGATTTTATCTACCTTGATAATCCTTATCCTCCTCTATCAACCTATTATTTTGAATTGTATAACTGCATAGGCAAACGTTGTATTCGATCCTTGATCTGTGAAAGAAATCAATTCATTCCACTCGAAGGCGTAGGCACTGGAATGCACTTTTGGAAAGTGACAGATTCTAGGGGTTTAATTGTAGATCAAGGGAAGTTGATTTTAGTATCAAATTGAATAAAACCGGTACCACTTCGAATCAAATTACCTGCATTGCCATCGGGCATGTATTTGTGTCGGATTACTGAGACGGATGGTACGGTGACGACATTTCCATTGATGAAGCAGGAGGGTGGTCAATGAGTTTTCCCGCTTAGCGGGAGCAGCGACTTTGGCGCTTGTTGTTTAGACTCGCCTTCGATAAAGCTACTGCGAGCAAAGGAAAGTTTGGGAAACTGTTAAGGAAAGAAAATCTTTTA
>JBBKXT010000127.1:0-4304 GCA_037969625.1 Saprospiraceae bacterium | reverse complement strand
TCTACTATTTCTGTATTCAATATGCTTGGATCTCAAGTTTTGACTTTCAAGGGAAATAACCCTTCTCTGGATATATCATCTCTGGTCTCCGGACAATATCAGATAGTCATACAGGATGGCAACGAAGTATTAGTCAGTAGGTTTGTCAAACTGTAATTCCTATTTTGGATTACGCTTTATGAAATCTTACTATAAAAACAGGAAATACTTAAGCGTAGATTAGTATTAAGGAAAAATCAAAATGATCAGGCAGAAAGGTGTTGCTTTACCAAAGGCGACACCTTTTTTCCTATCAAGTCAATAGCATTCATTAATTTATCATGTGGAATACCGGCATCCATTTGAAATGTAAATCTCGATATACCACCAAGTGCTTTACTATGTCTAATTATTTTTTCTGCTACTTCTTCCGGGCCCCCAACCAGCAATGCGCCTAAAGGACCGTTCTGATCATCAAATCTATCTTTGGTCACTGGAGGAAAACCACGCTCTTTTCCTATACGCGTAAACATTTCAGCATACCCCGGATAATAATCTTTCACAGCACTTGCTGTATCCTCGGCGACATAGCCGAGTGAGTGTAATCCAACAGTTAGTTGGTCTGAAGAAAAACCGGCTGCCTCTCCTGCTTTTCGGTATAAATCGACTAATGGTTTAAAACGATGTGTCTCCCCACCGATGACGGCCACCATCAATGGCAGTCCTAGCTCGCCGGCACGTACAAACGAAGCAGGTGTACCACCCACACCAAGCCAAATCGGAAGCTTTTGTTGCAACGGTCTGGGATACACGGCTTGATGATTCAACGCAGGTCTAAATTTTCCTGACCAGGAAACGAATTCGTTATCGCGGATCTTCAACAGGAGATCAAGCTTCTCAGCAAACAAAGCATCGTAATCATTCAGGCTGAGGCCAAACAATGGGAATGATTCTATAAAAGAACCCCGACCGGCTACAATCTCTGCTCTACCCTGAGAGATCAAATCCAGGGTGGCAAAATTTTGAAAAACTCTCACCGGATCAGCAGCACTAATCACTGTTACAGCACTTGTCAATCGAATGTTGTTTGTGCGTGCAGCGGCTGCAGCTAATATCATGTTTGGTGCTGAATCTAAAAACTCTTTTCTGTAGTGTTCTCCTATTCCAAACACATCTAAGCCTACATGATCCGCAAAAGCTATGCGATCAAGTAACTCGCCAATGGCCTGTGAATGACTCAAACCATTCCTCGACGGTGCTGCTGCAAAACTATCTATACCTATTTCCATAATTCGGAATTATACTTCTGAAAATCTGTTATTCATAAAAATTGACATCAATAACAGTGATAGAATAAATAAGTTTTGGCATTATCTCCGGGAACATATGCCTGTCTAATTCTATAAATTAAATAATTTTTTCTTATTTTTAAAAATCAAGCCTTTGATCCAACTTAACTTTTGAGGCTTCCTATATTGTTTTACCCACAAATCCAATTAAATGAAAAACTTATTTTTTGCTACATGCCTGGTATTCCTATGCACCTATTTCAGTTATGGCCAATCGAATAATGTAGGCATCGGCACCGTCACTCCGGATACCAGTGCTGCCCTTGATATTAGTTCTACTACCCAAGGCTTGCTTATACCTCGAATGACCAATGAAGAAATCGATTCCATTGCAAATCCTGCGATCGGTCTCCAAGTGTATAGTACAGATGATCATTGCATTCATGTATTTGATGGTAGTCGGTGGGTGATGGACTGTGCTTTAGCATATGGGGATAACAGTACATTTCCTCCTTTTATGACCAAATGGAAAGAATTAGATTCAATGCCCCCAGCATTTAAAAAAAGATATGGCGCCGTTTCATTTACTATTAATAATGAAGCATTTGTAGGCACTGGAAGCAATAGCACTGTAATCCACAATGATCTATGGAAGTATAATAAGCTAACCAAGGAATGGACCCAAATGAACGATTTTCCACCTGAGTTTGATGAAAGGCATAATGCTATTGCTTTTACAATTAATGGTGTAGCCTATGTTGGCACAGGAGAAAACTTTTCTAATTATAAAAAGGATCTTTGGCGATATAATTTTGAATTGGATACCTGGACTAAAATGAACAGTTTTCCAGATGAATTTAATGGAAGGTCCAAAGCTATAGCTTTTACCATTAATGGCATTGCATATGTTGGCACCGGGTCGAGAAATGAAATTTATAGAAAGGACTTATGGAAATATGATCCCGAATTAGATTCCTGGACTCAAATGAATGATTTTCCATTATCTTTTGATGGGCGATATGACGCTATTGGATTTGCGTTAGATGGATATGGCTACATCGGCACTGGCAAGGGCCCTGCAGATGATAAAAAAGATTTGTGGAAGTATGACCCAGTAGCAGATACACTTATTGAGCTCAATGAATTCCCAATTGAATTCGGGCAAAGGTATGGAGCGATTACCTTTATTTTAAATGGTGAACAATATGTCGGTTGTGGCCTGGCTGCTGCCTATAAAAAGGATCTTTGGAAATATGATCCAATAATCGATCAATGGACGAGAATGGAAGACTTTCCAGCCAATTTTGAAAGCCGATATGATGCAACATCGTTCAGTTTTGGGAATTCTGCCTATGTTGGTACTGGATATAAAAATGGGTTATTACCTAAAGAATTCTGGGCTCTAGGAATCCCAAACCAATATTTCATGTCTGTAGGCCCAACAGGTGATGCTTCCTGGATAGATCTCGAAAACAATGAATATATTCCAAAAGTAGAAATAGATGAGACAAACATAATTCCAAAATGGGATGGCTCCGCATTAGTAAATTCAAATTCTATTTATGAAGACGAAAATGGCCATGTTGGCATCGGTACATCCACTCCTGGAGCAAAATTAGATGTAAGAGGCGATGCGGTTTTTAATAACGAGGGCAATAATAAAGATTTTAGAATCGAGTCAACGAACAAGACGCACATGTTTTTTTTAGATGGAAGTGCAAATCAAATCGGTATTGGCACAGACACTCCTACCGAAGATTTAACCGTAGCTGGTTCCGCTGTTTTTAATGAAGATGGTACCGACTCTAAAGATTTCAGAGTAGAATCGGACACTGAAACACACATGTTTTTTGTAGATGCAGACGAAAATAAGGTTGGCATTGGAACTAATAGCCCCACCAGTACACTGGATGTGAGAGGTGATGCACTTTTCAATGGCAGCCAGGAAGATTTTAATTTCAAAATTAAGTCTTCTGAAAACGCAAACATGCTTTTTGTTGATGCAGGCGAAAACAAAATTGGCATTGGAACTAATAGCCCCACCAGCACCCTTGACGTGAGAGGTAACGCTGTTTTCAATGAAGACGGTCATGATGCCAATTTTAGAATTGAATCCACCAATCAGGAATATATGTTTTTTGTCGATGCCGCGAATAATAGAATCGGAATTGGAAGTGAATATCCTGAAGCTGCGCTTGATGTTAATGGCTCAACAGTTTTTAATCAAATTGGGGGACCAAACAATGACTTTAGAATTGAAACTGACAACGACGAGAATATGTTCTTTGTGGATGCGGCAAATAATAAAATTGGCATTGGAACTAATATACCAACAGAGAATCTAACCGTTGCCGGCTCTGCAGTTTTTAATGAAGATGGCGAAGCAGATAAAGATTTCAGAATAGAATCAATCGCCAAGACACATATGCTGTTTGTTGATGCAAGTGCGAACAGCGTAGGCATAGGAACTGATTCACTATCTGAAAACTTTACTGTCGCGGGCTCGGCAGTTTTTAACGAAGAGGGCGGAATAAATAAAGACTTCAGGGTGGAATCTGACACAGTAGAAAATATGTTTTTTATCGATGCCGGAAATAACAGAGTAGGAATTGGTACAAACAATCCTTCCACTACACTTGATGTACATGGTGGCGCGGTCTTCAATCAGGGAGGAGATGATTTCAATTTCAGAGTTGAGTCAGATACTATTTCGCCAATGTTTTTAGTTGATGCTGGGACAAGCAGAATAGGTATTGCAACGAATAGCCCTAATGCTACTTTAGATGTCCGGGGTTCATCTATATTTAATGAAGACGGGATTGACCATGATTTCAGGATTGAATCAGAAAATCAAGCATATATGTTTTTTGTTAATGCGGATAGTAACAGAATAGGCGTCGGAAGGAATGACCCTGAAGCCATGCTTGATGTTCATGGTAGTGCTGTGTTCAATCAGGTTGGGGGACCAAACAATGACTTTCGAATTGAAACTGACAACAACGAGAATATGTTTTTTGTCGATGCGGAGAATAATAA
>JBBKXT010000126.1:0-11889 GCA_037969625.1 Saprospiraceae bacterium | reverse complement strand
GTCTTTGGGAATTGGGTGGATAAGAAGATTCCGGACACCTATATTATCCTTGATCCGCAGTATAATCAATGCGATAATATCGAGCGCTGGCATTCCCTCTGGATGGATAAATGAGAGGTCAGGGTCGGAGCGCAGCGCCGGTTTGTTTTCTGGTGAAGGTGTATGGTTAAAGGGTTAAGAGGTTAGAAAGTTAAATCGCGTGTCACGCGTCGAAAATTCTCGCACCTAGAGTCTTGCGTGTGAAATCTAAGGTCCAAGGTCTAAAAATCCAAGGTCTAAAATACCATGTATCTTCATTCCTTAAGATAAATGTATGAAGTCCACACATGCCGTAGTCATCATTGCCGTTGTTTGGTTTCTTTTGGGCTCATTTTATTATTCTAAGTGGGAGAAGCAGTATCATGAAGCCACTATCTCCTGGGATGTCAGTGGATACTATCACTACCTCCCGGCGATTTTTATTTATAAAGATATTCGGCAGCAAGATTGGATGCATGAGATCAACACGAAGTACCTGCCATCACCGGCTTTCGATCAGGCTGTTGGTCACAACGATTCAGGAAATAAAGTGAATAAGTATATGGCAGGACAGGCCGTATTGTATACTCCCTTTTTCTTAGTCTCGCATATGTATGCTTCTATTTCGAAAACATATCCGGCGGATGGTTATAGCAAGCCCTATCAGGTAGGAATTTGGTTTGGCAGTCTTTTGTTTTCTATTCTGGGTCTTCTTCTTTTACGAATTTTACTTTTAAAATATTTTAACGATCAGATTGTTCTTCTCACACTGATTGCACTGGGCTTAGGTACGCATTGGATGGAATATGCCTCCATCAACAACGCGATGAATCATGGTTGGTTATTTACGCTACTCTGTATTTTGATTTTAAGCACCATCCGATTCTACAAGCAAAGTGATTGGTTGTCCGTTTTGGGCATTGGAACGTCACTTGGTTTGGCGATGCTCGTGCGACCTACAGAAGCGATCTGGATAATGGTGCCGCTGCTATGGGGAATGAGTAATCTCAAGGAGAGGTTTTCAATCCTTCTTCAGGAATGGAAAAAAGTTATAGCGGCTGTGATCATCAGTGGGTTTTTGGTAAGCATACAATTAATGTATTGGAAGTATGCTGCGGGCGAATGGATTGTTTACACGTATGCTGATCAGGGATTTAATTGGTTGCATCCCAAGATATGGAGAGGACTGATGGGCGTTCGAATCGGTTGGTGGATATATACACCACTGATGTTTTTGGCCATGTTTGGATGGTATGGATTATATAAAAAACATCAAAATATTTTTTGGTCATGTTTTGTCACTAGTATCCTTGCAGTATATATCACATTGAGTTGGTCCCACTTTGATAGTGGGGGAGGACTTGGACAGCGCAATCTTATTCAAATATATCCTTTGATGGCATTTCCATTGGCCATCATGATCGATTGGTTTATAAAAAACAAGTATGGGAAATGGATTCTTTTTATAATTATTGGACTTAACTTATACTATACTGGCTGGTGGATGCACCAGGCGCACAAAGGCGGTTTTTTTCAAGCAGGTCAAACAACCACTCCCTATTTTTATAAAGTTGTGGGGCGCTTCCATCCGAACAAGGATTATTTGAAACTTCTGGATACAAGGGAATATTTTGATGGAAATCCTAAAGCAACCACACTTTTGTATGAAAATGATTTCGAGCAGGACACAGCTTATTTTTCATTGACCTGGCCCGGAGGCGATCAGGCGATTTGCTTGAATGGTGAGTACCAATCCTATGGTCCTATCGAGATACCGATCACATCTTCTTCTTGTCAGGAGTGGTTGCGTTGTGAGGCTGAATTTATGATACAATCAAGAGAATGGACCGGCTGGAAATACACGCAATGGATCGTTCAGTTTTATCGCGGAGAAGAAGTCATTAAAAGCAATGTCATTCGATTGCAACGTCTCATCACTGAAGATCATATTCGAAGCCCCCTCTTTTTTGATGTAAAGATTCCTACCGAAGCCTATGACCGATGCACCATGACTGTATGGAATGCGACATCAGAGGGCCAAGTTTTGATGGACAATTTGAAAGTCAGCTGCTTTTAGGAGTGAGTCGCAACTGCCAATTCCGATCCATCGGAAACAGCGACGGAGCACGACCAAATCGGAGTGCAGCGCTTGCCCTGAACTCCGACGCAGGAGGTAGTGCAGCGCTTGCCCTGAACTCTGACGAAGGAGGTAGTGCAGCGCTTGCCCTGAACTCTGACGAAGGAGGTAGTTCAGCGCTTGCCCTGAACTCTGACGAAGGAGGTAGTTCAGGGGAGATCACGTCCGCTAGGCGTGAGGGCAAAGTAAAATTTACGAATGACGAAGAAACTGTTCTCCCCTTTCCGCGAGTGCAGTAGCTTTTTTAGCGAAGGCGCTAGGGGTTGGGGGCAGAAAGCAGGAAGAGAATTACGTTTTTTGAAGTGTAATTAATGAGAAACATTAAGTTGCGCATCGTGTGTCGCGAGTCGTTTCTCACGTCTGAAATCTCAGGTCCAAAAATCTCAGGTCTAAAAGTCTTAGGTCCTAGGTCTAAAAATCCCAGGTCCAAAAAAGAAATAAAAAAAGACCGATCCTAACCCCCCTGTTTGGACCGGTCTTAATGAGGTAATCGACATTTGATCATCTCTATTGACCCATGGTACTGCATATACAATGCCAAACTTGCATACATCTGTCTGCTAATACAGTCATTTTGACAGTAAATGAGCCGTGGCACGCCTTTTGACTGAATAGGTTGTAATTGTTAAGCATTAAAAATCAAAGAGTTATGACCAAAGGCAATATATCGGTGCAAACCGAAAATATTTTTCCCATCATCAAAAAATTCCTCTACTCAGACCATGAAATATTCCTGAGAGAGCTAATATCCAACGCTATTGATGCCACTTCCAAACTATCCGCCATCGCCGGATCAGGCGAAATAGACGGCGAGCTAGGTGATCTGACCATCCATGTCAATGTGGATAAGAAAGCAAAGACCATCACCATTAGTGACCGAGGAATCGGGATGACAGAAGCAGAGGTAAAGAAATACCTCAATCAGCTTGCACTGAGTAGCGCAGAAGAGTTTGTCAAGAAGTACCAGGGCAAGACGAATATCATCGGTCACTTCGGACTTGGGTTTTACTCTGCCTTTATGGTCGCCGATAAGGTAGAAGTGATCACCCGAACGTTCAAAAAGACTCCTAAAGCCGTACACTGGATCTGTGAAGGCAATCCCGAGTACGAAATGGAAGAACATGATCGCAAAGAACGCGGCACGGATATCATCCTCCATATCAGCGATGACAGCAAAGAGTTTTTAGAGAAAGACCGTATCGAAGGCCTGTTAAAGAAATACTGCAGCTTCCTTCCATTCCCCATTCAAATGGGCACACGCACCGATATCAAATGGGAAGGCGAAGGCGAAGACAGAAAGAAGATTGAAAAGGAAGTGCCGAATATAATCAATGATACAGATCCACTTTGGAAGCGAAAGCCCGGGAAGTTAAAGGATCAGGATTATCTTGACTTTTACAAGCAACTTTATCCCATGTCCCCGGATCCGATGTTCTGGATTCATATGAATATCGATTTTCCTTTTAACCTGACAGGGGTTCTGTTTTTTCCAAAGATTGGCAATCAGTTTGAACTGCAGAAAAACAAAGTGCACCTCTATAGCAATCAAGTGTATGTCACGGATGAAGTAAAAGAAATTGTCCCTGAATTTTTAACCTTGTTGCACGGTGTCATCGATAGTCCCGATATCCCTCTGAATGTTTCCAGATCATATTTGCAGAGTGATTCTAATGTGAAGAAGATCACCGGGTATATGACCAAGAAAGTAGCAGAGCGTCTCGCGAAGTTATTTAAAGAGGATCGTGTCGGATTTGAAAAGAAGTGGGATGATATAGGCGTCTTTGTCAAGTACGGTATGATTACCGATGATAAGTTTGAAGAGAAAGCTAAAAGTTTTGTGCTGCTGAAAAATACAGCGGGTAAATACTTTACTCTCGAAGAGTATTTGGAGAAAATCAAGAAGATACAGATCGATAAGCACGATCGCACCGTGGCCTTATACACACCATCGCCGGAGGCTCATACCTCGTATATCAAGCAAGCCACAGACATGGGATATGATGTCCTACACCTCAATCATATCATCGACAACCACTTTATCCAGCAGTTGGAGCAGAAGGGACAAAACCTGACGTTTGTTCGGGTAGATTCCGATACACCGGATCAGCTGATTCAGAAAGAAGAAAAAACGGAATCAGTACTGAATGAAAAAGAGCAGGAGAAAGTAAAAGAATTGTTTGCTGCTCTTCCCGGAGTGACAGCCCATCAATTGATGATACGTCCGATGCCTTCTACTAGTCATCCGGTGATGATCACGCGACCGGAGTTCATGCGTCGGATGCAGGAGATGCAAGCGATGCAGGGCATGGAAGGAATGGATATGTTTGACAATAGCTATCAAGTGATCGTCAATGCCAACCATCCATTGATTGCAGAAAAACTTGTCAGTATGCGAAGTGCAGAGAAGAAGGAAAAGTTTGCTGCCTACTTGTTGCGATTGGCAAAACTAAATCAAGGCATGTTGAAAGGGGAGGAGATGGATTCTTTTATTAATGATAGTATCGAATTTCTTTCTTAAGCAAAATACATTTCCTTACAAAAGGATAGATGGCTATAATCTCGCAGCACGTCGATTGATGTGTTGCGAGATTTTTTTTTTGGAAAAATACAATGCAAAGACATGGAAGTTAGCCATATCCTAAAGGCAGTATTAAAAAAAGTCTCTGGAAAGAAGGTGTGTTAGAATGAAATCACCTAAAAATAATACCACCTGACACAAAACATGAGGACCTATTTCCCCTTTTATTGCTAAAAGGTGAGATTTTGGATGTTATGCAAGGTCTCATCAAATCAAGAGCCAGGTGGTAATCTAGCCTCAAATATAGTAAACAAATGAAAATTATTTGTATAATTTGTTGCTCAATTTGTTAAAAAACAATATATTAACTACATTATCTATGGTTTGACGATATACTACCTCGTAAAAGGGTCAGAAAACCTTTCATCCAGCATATAGTTTTCATCTGTCAGGGTATGCAAAAAGGCCACAATGGCTGACTTTTCACTGTCTGAAAGCCCTAAAGTGATCGCTTCCCCGGTGTCCCAACGCTTAAGCACATTGTCCAGATTTGGTGACCGTTGGATGCCACTATTGTAGTGATTCAGCACATCTTCAAGCGTTTCGAAACGACCATCATGCATGTAAGGCGCTGTTAAAGCTACATTCCTCAATGATGGTATCTTAAAAACACCCACTAGCGCTTCATCAAAGACACCCATCCCGACATCACTATATGCCTCGTCCAACCCGATATCGGCAATATCCTGTGCCCAGCCAAAACCCTCTCCATTAGGAGGGAAAAAAGGATCAAAGAAAAAACCGCCTCGATCGTTAAAGTCAGGTCCTGAGTGGCAATTGTAGCAACTGGCTTTTCCAAAAAACAAGTCCATTCCCTGCTGCGCCATGGTTGTGAGCGGTTGGCCTTCAAATTGATGTCGATCCATGTCACTGTCACAGCCAATCATGCTCTTGACAAATTGCGCCATAGCCTCTGCGATTTTATCCGAAGTAACCTCAGGAGATCCGTATGCTTTTGTAAATAAATCCTCGTAGTAAGGAGCCGCTTTAATTTTAGTCACTAAAAAATCCATATTCTCCATACCCATTTCTTTATGATTGCGTACGGGTTCAAGGACCAAGTCATCTATACTCGTGGAGCGACCATCCCAAAAGAGCAAATTATCATCATAAAGATTACTAATAGGGGGAGCATTCCGATCCGTTTTTTGATTATTGATCCCATCGCTGAGTTTAGCCTTATCAGAAAAACCGAGCGACTGACTGTGGCAGGAACCGCAAGAAACCGTATTGTCTATTGACAGTATCTGATCATAGAATAATACTCGGCCAAGCGTTGCACCGGCATCCGTAATGCCGAGCTCCTGACCTTCCATATGGCTATGCATACCACTCCATTGCGGACTGTAGTCATAACTGTTTTCCGGAAGGACCGGATAAATAATTTTGGTTTGAAAGGAATCCTTTTGACAGGAGATCACCGCGAACAGTAAACAGAGGGACATCAGGGTCATTAATTGTTTCATATCGGGTATGATTTAGATGATAAGTTAAGTAATAAAAATTAAAAATGAAAACGTATGTATATGGTAGCGGGTTCAACCACCGCCACAGCATCGCTTTTGACGGTTTCTTTTGTGTTGTCGAAATCAGGAAAGTTTGTAAATATCTGCTGTAATTCGGATTGGGAAACAGCATAGATCAGACTCGCCTCCAATCCGAAACTAATCCGAGGATGCACATAGAAGCGGAAGTCTGCAACAGGACCTAATCCTACATTCCACTCCAGTCTTCTAGTGATGACCTGGTCAAATCCACTGTCTTTTGTAATGTCTTCTCTGGACCATCCTCCGGGTATTTGCAGTCCGGCTTTGATCTGCCAGTTTTTATTATTGAAAACAATTCGTGTAAAAGCCAGATGACCTGATATTGAAAAACGATCATTTATTTCACTGTCCAAAAAACCATTGTAAGTTGTATTGGTTTGATTGTAATCAGGTCTGAATCCCACTTGCACCGAATATTTCTGATCGGAATATTCAAGTGTGATCGCAGGATATTTTTTGGTGGTATTTTCTCCGTTGAAGAGTTCATGCAGTATATCTCCGGTACTGATCCCAATGTCCCAATGATAGTACTTTGTCGTGTCCGTCTGACTCCATCCAAGGATCGCCGAGAGCATAAAGGCAAAAGTGATATAGTAGTTTCTTTGTCTCATCTTCTACCAAGGATATTTTAGAATAAAGGTTTCCGGAAAATTGGAGTTAAAGGTGGTACCCACTAGATGAATAATATCTTCATCCGGAATGAGATCTGCATAGGTCAGTGGGGGTAGTTCGATCGTGCGCTCAACAGTAATGGAAGGTAAATTGGATATATCCGCCACTTCAAGAAAAATGAGTCCATTTCGATTGATGATATACACAGCTTTACTTTCATCCGGAGAAAATCTGGACATGGCGACAAAGGTGCTATTGTTGGATGCCAGTGAAGCTATATTTTCACCCGCTTGATTGATGATGTCACCTCCATTTCCACCGATAAACAGTTCACTGCCCTGAGCACAATTGTTTTGAAGATCAGGTTGGCCGATGCGACCGGATATCGATTGCTCTGAAAGAATAATTCCATTTGAATTGACAGTATAGCTTTTGGATCCAGTCTGACCCAGCGTCAGCACTACCGTAGGATCTCCTTCAAATACAGCTATGTTTTGACTGCCTTCTGTTCCAGTACGCGAATCTATAGGCAGTAAGGTTGTTTTGTTGAGTACTTGAAATTGACTGCCGAAAGCTTGCGAAGCCATAAATACAAATTGTTTAGAACTTCGCGCAGACCATACGACATCATTAAAACTTCTCTTTTGAATAGTAGTCATGGCGGGAAAGTGATACACACCAAGCCATGCAGGGGATTGATTAAAACTCAAGACCTGCGTGGTATTATTCCAGCGATATATTTCAAGTGATGGAAAATTAAAAGTCATGTCGTTCACCGTATTGCTGACATTTCCATCTTTATAATTGACCACCGAAAATCGATCATTGACACGATCATAGGCAATCATTTCATCTAGCCCGGCTAAGTGTGCTGCTTTATCATTAAAGCCATCAAACGAAACATAGTTCTGATCGATACAGATGGTTGGTGAATACATGAAGCGATCACCCACAGCGCAATAAAGTTTATAGCAAGTTTGTGCACCAATGAGGAGATTAGAAGTCAGCAGAAAGTTTTCATCCACTTCTTTAATTCGCTTTAGAATGGTGACCCCTTGACTGATCGCCGGGGTGGGGTTGTCCGGTATAGGCTCATTGGATTGGAGGAGGATGTATTCCTTAAAATCGGTGACCTTGACTTCATCCCAAGTAAAGTGCGTGAGCGAATATTCCTGTGTGTAGCTGAGGGTCAATGCAGGGTCGCCGACCGTTGGATCCGGATCACTTAATGTGCAGCCTAAGCAGCAAATCATCGCCGAGACCGTCAGATAACTTATATTTTCGAAGAAGATTCGTTTCATAAATCACACAAATAATTGCCTGCTTTGAAGGATAGACGTAAACCATTTAGCGTTTGGTTGGGTTTATATCCATAAATTTGTCCTGTGCAAAAACAACCAACAGCCGAATTTGCTGAATTTATTGAATTTTTCCCGGAATTAGAACTCCCGCTAAGCCTATTGCCGGATATCAATCAGATTCCTGTGGATCCATTGCCGCTGCCTGAAGTGCTCCAGGAGGCCTATATACTGCCTTTTGAGGCTCACGAACTCGATGAGTATACGGAGTATGTTCCTTTTGGTCGATTAGCCGGCACAAAAGATTTTCATGCGATGGTCTATTGGAAAGCCGGGCTGTTGCGCTACGAATATATTCTGGCCACCTATTCCAATGAAGGAACTCCACTGAGCCACGCTATTGTTGGCGGTATCCGTTATGAAGAAGAAGGCGCCTTGCATTCTGTTGCAGTAGTAAATGAAGATTTGCAGATTATCATCGCAGAGGGATTAGTGGATACGGCATTATTAGGCATGGATCCCGCACAGACACAGACTTACCAGATGGCAATTTTGCCTACAGGTATTATTAGTTACCAAACAAATGAAGAAGAAAAAAACAAATAAAACAAGCATACCCCGTACCCATTCCAATCATAAAGGCCAGAAACTACCCTACGCAAAATTGCGGATGCTGGTGATGGAAACCTTTCAAAAAAGCAATAGTCCTTCTTGGACAGCTCCCCAACTTCTCAAAAAGTTAAAAATAGCCAACAGCAAACCGGATATTGAACGCGTACTGGAGAGTCTTGTGAAACACGAAAAGTTAGTGCGTAAAGAAGAAGGTGTCTATGCATCTGTGATGCGTGCAAAACCCACCGAGAAGAAATTGGCGAAACCCGTTAAAGTCAGCGGTAGTAATGTCTATGAAGGCAAAGTTGATTTGACGCGATCAGGGGCAGCTTATATACTCATCGACGAACTAGAAGACGACATCTATGTGCCGGCAAGATATGCTGCAGGCGCGATGAATAAAGATATCGTTCGAGTAGATGTATTACCGGCACGAAAAGGAAGGAAGCCGGAAGGACGTATCATCGAAGTGGTGAGCAGAGCGCTGGCACAAGTGATGGGTACGATGAAAATGTATAAGCAATTCGGTGTGGTTGAACCGGATCGTCTTAATATCCAATTTGATATTATTGTTCCGCTCAATAAAGTAGGAATGGCTGTCGATGGCGATAAAGTAGTTGTCAAAATTACTGACTGGACACAATCTTCTCCTTCCGGTGAGATCGTACATGTATTAGGTGCTTCAGGAAGTCATGAGTTGGAGATGCAATCGATTCTGATTCACAACGGATTTAATTTAGCCTTTCCGGAAGAAGTCATCGAAGAGAGCAGAGCCTTGCCGGAAGGAATTCCTGAAGGAGAGATTGCTAAACGAAGAGATTTCAGAGGCGTTACAACATTTACGATTGACCCAATTACAGCCAAAGATTTTGATGATGCCTTATCCATTCAAACACTTGATAATGGAAATATAGAAGTAGGTATACACATTGCGGATGTTTCGCATTATGTCAAACCGGGGACTGCGCTTGATAAAGAAGCTTACCTCAGATCAACTTCCGTTTACCTTGTCGATAGAGTATGTCCGATGCTCCCTGAGAAATTATCCAATGAACTTTGTTCGTTGAGACCATTGGAAGAGAGTCTTTGTTATTCTGCTGTTTTTGAATTTGATGAGAAACATCAGATTGTCAATCGTTGGTTTGGACGTACCGTTATTTTTTCTGATCACCGATTTTCTTATGAAGGTGCGCAGGAAGTGATGGATGCGGGAGAAGGACAGTTTGCAGATGAGTTGAATACGCTGACAAAAATAGCCCGAACACTTCGCAAGAAGAAATACAAAGATGGGGCGATAACTTTTGAGACGGATGAATTGCAATTTAAAGTGGATGAGTTAGGACAGACCCTTGAAATATTTGTCAAAGAGCGAATGGAAGTACACCTGTTGATTGAGGACTTTATGTTGCTCGCCAATCGGGAGGTAGCCACGTTGATGCATCAGAAAGGAAAATCACAGGAGATACCATTTCCTTATCGGGTGCATGATGTTCCGGATCCGGATCGCTTGCTTGACTTCCAAAAGTTTGCGAGAGAGCTTGGATTTTCATTGCAGATCGATACACCAAAACAAGTTTCGCAATCTTTCAATAAACTCGCGGCAGCCGCCAAAGACAACGAACTGCTCCGACTCCTCGAACCCTTGGCGATTCGAACGATGTCTAAAGCGATATATACGACTAATAATATTGGGCATTACGGATTGGCTTTTGATTATTACACGCATTTTACTTCGCCGATTCGTCGTTATTCAGATGTTTTAGTGCATCGGATATTGGATGCAAATCTTGAGGGGACGCATCGGGAAAAGAAAGATGCGCTGGAAGCGATGTGCAAGCATATTTCGGATCGCGAACGTGCTGCAATGACGGCGGAGAGGGAATCCATTAAATACAAACAGATGGAATACCTGAAAGAAAAAGTAGGGGAGGTTTTCGATGGTGTGATTTCCGGTGTGATTGAGAGTGGCATCTTTGTCGAGTTGGTTGACTCACGGGCAGAGGGGATGATTTCATTCCGTACGATGGGTGGTGGTTTTTATATGACGGCGCCTTATACGGCCGGTTCCAAAACAGGAGAAAAGTATACCATTGGTCAGCCGGTGTCGGTGCGCATCAAAAAGATTGATATGTCGGTACGGCAGATGGATCTGGAGATGGTGAGGGATGAAATATCTGAAGAAGTATCAGAAAAGGTTTTTAAGAAGGTAAAGGGACGGAGGAAGAAATAGCCGGCTAAGAAATAAGTTGGTGTTCCCTATTTCGGCTTCTGAAGTTTTGATAATTCTTCCAGGGTGAGGAAACCATCTTTATTTTGATCTAATCGGTCAAAATCTTTTTCAAGTGGCCCTTGCACTTCCGATTTAGATAATTGCTGATCCTTATTGGTATCCATCATCTCGATGAGTTTGTCCGGTGACGGAGGTCCCTGGCCTTCAGGTCCTCGTTTGCCTTTTCCTCCTTTGGAAGCAATCGGACAGCCTATTGCTTTTGTCGTTGCCGGATCTGGAGACTGTCCCATTTCTAATGCGGCTATGGCTTGCGCAACATATCGCTCTTTTACCTCTTCCGGTGCATTAGAATTGTCATCAATCGCACCAATATATCTGACGATCATTTTATTGTCGAGGAGGAATACATGAGGTGTTTTTGTTGCACCGAATTTTGGATAGACGTCTTGTTTGGCATCCTTGAGATAGACAAACGGAAAATTCTTGTCTTTGGCTCTTTTGATCATATCCTGTTCCGTGTTTCCATTTCCTTCAGAACCATCATTGGAATTGATGGCGATCACCGGATACCCTTTTGGCGCCATCTCCAGATGCAACTCAATGAGTCGATCTTCATAAGCTATGGCAAATGGACATTCATTACTCGTAAATACTACGATATAGCCTTTAGCATCATCGACCATTGACAGTGAAAACCATTCACCGTTTACATTTTTTAATTTGAAGTCTTCGGCTTTGTCGCCAATCTGGTAGCCTGTTGAGGCATTTTCGCTTTCCTGTTTTGGCGGTGGAGGTGTTTGACTATAACTGCTATTCGTAGAGAATACGACAAGTAGCAAAATTGGAATAAACTTCAT
>JBBKXT010000125.1:0-10241 GCA_037969625.1 Saprospiraceae bacterium | reverse complement strand
GTTACTCATTATTCGCAGAACTTTTAGAATGTTATTTCTACCCAGATGTATCATTTTACACATTAAATTATGAAGTAAGCAAAACTAAATCTTTTAATGCAAGTTCGTATAACAATTACGAAATTCAATTACTCTATTTAAATAAGCATGAGAAATGTTCATCTTCCATGGAAAGCAAATCCGGCTCGATCTCTGATTGCGTCAGGAGGGAAATAGACTGAAGAGCAAGGTAAGCGATGAATAAGATGCACTTGACATGATGGCCAACAACGTGCAGTCCTTTCGGGCAAGCCATGAAGGCGTAACGCCCAATAATGCTTAAAGCAACACTAGATGAACTGGGGTATCTACCAAAATAACTTTTAGATCAGGCTTGCCATTATTAACATCATGAAGACGTAGCACCATGTAGGCGAAACGCAGTGTAGTCCTTCATGGGTGTAGTCCTTCATGGGTGGAGTCCTTCATGGGTGAAGTCCTTCATGGCAAACGGACACTCCAAATAATGCTTAAAGCAACACTGGATGAACTGGGGTATCTACCAAAATAACTTTTAGATCAGGCTTGCCATGAAGGCGTAGCGCAGCGGAGTCCTTCATGGCAGAGATTGAGAAAATCAACAACCCTATAAAATCTTGTATCCTATTTTCACAAAAAGATGCTGAACATAATTATAATTTGAGGCCATCGATTTGAAAAGTATTCATGTTGAAAAAAAATTCTTACCCAAAACATAACGCATACTATCCATTTCAACACTCTATTTTTATTCTTCAAAAAATATGAAATGAAACATGTAATAATTGCTCATGTGTGAATTATACAACTCTTTACTACAATTATGTAATGTCTTTGTACTAAAAAGTGTAACCTTCGTTAAGCATAACCAAAGCTTCCATAACCAAAGCTTCATAGTTTCATGTTCTGTCTTTTAGCATGAAATTCAACACCTTGATATACTACTTTTTGACCAATAAATTTTAGATTGGTAGTCCTTGTAGTGACCTTAAAAGAAAAAGATTGAATCCACCTGTATCTATTCCTTCGGATTAGATCAGTATTGCTATCCATTAAACAGGCGAGGCCGAAAGCTATAGTCTGTGGTTTGGATGGAATTATTTTTTTCATACGTTCGTCATTACCACCTGTCAAAAGGAGGAAGATTCGGACAAAGATTCATGTTTCTTATGCAACCAAAATTTCTATTTTGTCTCCCCCTTCTTTTACTTTTAGGCTTTCCAAATCTTAATTTCGGGCAAGCCCCTCCATTAGGAACTACTGCTGATTTTGCTTTATTTACTGCCGTAGGAGCTTTTAACAATACAGGCGCTACTGTTGTGACAGGTGACATTGGGACAAACGTAGGCGCATTCACCGGGTTTCCTCCCGGCGTAGTGATCGGGATGATTCATGTAGCCGATGTTATTTCAGCACAGGCAGCTACAGATGTTGCCATTGCCTATGCATCATTAGCCAGTCAAACTTGTGGTGTTGTACTCGGAATCGGTTTGGGTAATGATCAGATTCTTACACCCAATATTTATTGCACAGGAGCTGCCACAACGCTCACAGGGAATTTAATTCTTGATGCGGAAGGCGATCCGAATGCTTTATTTATTTTCCAATTTGACGGAGCATTTTCTACGAGTACAATATCCACCATTACGCTGACCAACGGTGCTTCGACGTGTAATGTCTTTTGGCAAGTCAACGGCGCTTTCAATCTTGCATCGAATTCTCTGTTTAGGGGCACACTAATTGCCAGTGGGGCTATCGATATCAGTATTGGGTCCACTATTTTCGGAAGAGCACTTTCCACCGGTGGCGCTATTTCAATAAGTGAAAGTATAGTGACCGTACCTTGCAACAATGCAATGCCACCGACGATCACTTGCCCAACAAATCTGGTAATGGAATGTGCGGATGGTGCAGACTATGTGGCTCAAATAAACAATTGGCTGACAAGTGCTACAGCAACAGTTGATTGCGGTGATGTAATCATTACAAACGATTATGATAATATCACCGTGCCATCGCTGAGTTGTAACCAGACATCGGGATTAATCATCACTTTCACGGCGACCGATGAGTGCGGCACGACCGGAACTTGCACCGGAATAATTTACCTTGATGATTCACAAAATCCAATTATATCTTCTCCTCAAGGAGCAGATATAGATATCGGGTGTAATCCGACAGCTCTTCTCATTGAAAATACATTTTTTGCACCGGTTTTTATTGACAACTGTGCAGCACCAATAGTCACGATAGCAACGGTTCACACAAGTACTGGTTGTTTACAATCCGATACAAGAACCTGGATAGCTACCGATGCATGCGGAAATGATTCCAGTGCATCTCAAACAGTAAGTTATAGCGTGGATGCACAAGCACCAACCGTATCCGTACCTGAGGGAGCAGATGTCGACCTGGGATGTAACCCGACCTCCATGGAAATTGAAGACACATTTGAAGCTCCAGAGTTTACAGATGATTGTACAAATTTGACAACCATTGCCGTGACTGACACGCTCATTATAGGATGCCTGGAATCCCATACAAGAACCTGGACAGCTACTGATGCATGCGGAAATGAAGCCAATGCATCTCAAACAGTAAGTTTTAGTATCGATACACAAGTACCAACGACATCCGTACCTGCGGGAACAAATGTCGACCTGGGATGTAACCCTACCTCCATGGAAATTGAAGACGCATTTGAAGCTCCAGAGTTTACAGATGATTGTACAAATTTGACAATCATTGCCGTGACTGACACGCTCATTATAGGATGTCTGGAATCTCATATTAGAACCTGGACAGCCACCGATGCATGCGGCAATGAAGTAAGTGATTTTCAAACAGTAAGTTTTAGTATCGACACGCAAGCACCAACCATACTCACTCTTGCAGGATCAGATATTAACCTTGGGTGCAACCCAACGTTGGCGGAGATAGAAGGTGCGTTTGAAACTCCGGAGTTTACTGATGATTGCGGGAATTTTTCCGTCATCTCCATGACAGATACACTCATCGTGGGATGCCTCGAATCGCATTTGCGAATCTGGACAGCCACTGATGCATGTAATAATTCAACTTCCACATCACAACTGGTAACCTACCGTGTGGATACACAAGCACCGACTATTACAAGCTTACAAGGAGCCAATGTGACTATAGAATGTAATCCAACGACACCGCAAATTGAATCGGAATATATTTCACCAGTCTTTGCCGATAATTGTCTTACACCAATTGTCCTCATAACGAATCTGCATAATGGAGCCGATTGTTTACAATCAGATACAAGAACGTGGACGGCTACTGATGCTTGTGGTAATTCAACTTCCGTTTCACAAACGGTAACTTATAATGTTGATATACAAGCACCGACCGCAAGCAATCCACCCACTGTGAATGTACAATGCATTGATGATATACCTGATGCAAATATCATTGTAGTGACAGATGAAGCTGACAATTGCGAGGCCTCTCCAATAGTCATTCTACTAAGTCAAACCAATAATAATGGAGCCGGATGTACCAATAGTCCTTTCGTTGTAACACGGATCTACCGTATATCAGATGCTTGTGGCAATTTTATAGATGTCACCCAATCCCTTATTGCAATAGATGATATTGCTCCTATGTCAATTACCTGTCCCGACAATATCACTGTACAGTGCGTCGCTGAGATTCCAGTGCCTGACCCAACAAGCATCATCTCTAATAATAATTGCAGTGGGGTCATCGTTGTTTTAGAAAGTGAGGTGGTCACCAATTTAAGTTGTGTTAACCAATTTACCTTAACGCGAACTTATCGCGCAAGTGATGCTTGTGGCAATTCGACTACTTGTGCCCAGGTCATCACAGTTTTTGACGATACGCCACCGGTCATTCTCCTTCCACAAGGTTTGTTAAATGGTGAAACAATTCAAGTGCAGTGTTATGGCCAAAATCCGGAATGGATCATTCCTGAATTTGATTCAACCTACGTCAGTGCTCTTGATAATTGCTCATCAAATGTTACCGTACAATACAATCTTACCCTAATCAGTGAAGGTACCTGTGCAGATGATGGGTATATCATCCTTAACGAAATGAGATGGACAGCCACAGATGATTGTGGAAATAGCAGCACTGCTTTCATTTATCTTTCACTGGTGGATACTATTGCGCCTGTGATTGAGGGAGTACCCGAAGATGTTTCAATCAATTGCAATGAAATGCCTGCTCTACCTTCAGTATTTGCCACCGACGAATGCCTTTGTGCATGTGTCATAGCTTTTCAGGAGTCAGGTTTTGAAGAATTAGGTTGCCAGAATGGTCGTGTAGTCACAAGATCATGGACGGCCACTGACAGATGTGGCAATGTCACAACGGCTGTTCAACATATCACCCTGATAGATGCAGAGGGACCTGAATTGAAATTAATACAACCGGAATTAGCAAATCTCATGAACGGGACCATTTTGGAATATACATGTAATGACGGAGGCATTCCCTCTTTCTTTGATGGTTTGAATGAAAGCTCAATGTATAGCCCGCTTGCGTGTGGAAGTCTTCCGATCATCACTTTTAGTCAAGTGGGGCAGACACCTCGAAATTGTGAATCCTATGGCTATATCGAGGAACGTACATATGAATGGGTTGCTGTGGATTTATGTGGTAATAAAACATCCTTTTCCATCGTCGTGCATCTCATCGATGATGAACCTCCTGTGCTACTAGGGGTTCCGGAAATGACTTGCTTGGGTGATCCTGCCCTGAATAACATTGAAGCCGTGGATAATTGTGGGCATGCTTCCGTTAGATTCTGGGATGTTGCGATTCCGGATCCTTGTGGTAATGGCACTGCCCTCAGGAGGACTTATGAAGGGTTTGATCCTTGTGGCAATATGGTCAGAGACACGGCCATTCTGATCACAAATAATAATCCGTCACTTTCATTGACATTTAATAATCCGGAAATTTGGGTCCCTACTGATGGTGAAACAATAAACATCAATTGTGAATTCAATACAGATCATATGACTGGTTTTGACGTCGATGATGTGATAGTCACAGGAGGTTGTATGGAAGAAGTTTCAATTGGTTTTGAGGAAAAATTACTTCAGACAGGGGATTGCCTGACCGATGGTTTTATTGCTATCATGCAATTACAATGGACGGCAACCGATATCTGCGGAAACATAAGTCAACTGATAGTGCTAGTGAAGGTGGTAGATGAAACGACCCCTGTATTCCATAATTTCAATAGCGAAGTGACGATTGGATGTCAGGATCCGATGCCCAAAACTAATGTAACCGACAATTGCGGAAAGGTCAACATCACAGAACAAGACAGCATCATCAACGGACCTTGTCCATTTGAATATGTTGTTATTCGCAGTATCACGGCTACAGATGCTTGTGGTAATTCTTCAACAAGGCTGCAGACAGTTCACGTTGGAGATGGCAAGGGGCCTGTCATCGAAGGAGTGGTAAAGGAGTTGTGTGATGACCTCACCATCCCTATCGTGACCGCTTTTGATGAATGTGCAGGGCTATATGTCGAGGTCACCATGAAGCAGGATACGCTCGATGTTCCTTGCCGAGATGGTCTGGTCATCCAAAGGATATGGTCAGCCACTGATGTTTGCGGGCATACAACAGTGATTTATCAAATCATAATCATAAATGATACGACGCCTCCTTTGATCCAAGTTCCAACCTATTCAGTCATTTTAGATTTCCTGGATACCAGAGACTCTCTGGTTTATTTGACACAGAAGGATGTCATAGAAAAGCTAAATGTATTGGATGAATCCAGCGTAAGTGCAATCGACAATTGTGATGCTGATATCATCCCGGTCCTAATCCTGGAGACAACCTATGCGGAAAATTGCGAAGTACAAGGATACTACGAACGCAGAATATATACTTGGTTTGCTACAGATATTTGTGGCAATTATGATTCGATTCAAATCATAGTTTTAATTGTAGATGACATTCCTCCGGTTTGGCTGGATGTTCCTAACGATACAACAATCATCTGTGAGCCTTTGCCCGATGTTCAGGATGTTTCGGCAATCGATCCAGCACAAGCGGTGCTGATCTCTTATTCAGAAACGATTGTACCCGGTTTGGAGTCAGGCGTCTACTTGGTCACCCGAACATGGACGGCAACGGATGCATGTGATAATATATCAACGGTGACCCAGCATATAACCTGGATTCCGGATACATTTCTTGAGTGTACCATTATACTTCCGGATATCGAATGCAATTCGCATGGCAATATCATCACCGGTATCATCACCGGAGGCAATGGGCCTTTTACATACAACTGGGAAGTAACCGGTGAAAATTGTTTTATCCAGGGGGACGATGGAACACCTGACGTCATCGTTTACATGGGCTGGACGGATGTGAAACTGGTGCTCACTGTAACGGATTCCTCTGGTTGTGTTTCGATCTGCACAGCAATCTTACATTGTCTGGATGTACCTGGGGGTGTCTATGAAATCATTTCTCCTCAGACCAATCTCCTTTCGAATCCGGAGATCACCCAACCATCGGTGATTCTGGGTACAACTTATGATAGGAATCAAATAGAGAAAATCAAACTATGGCCAAACCCTGCTCGTGATTTTATAAACCTGAGTTTTGAATCCGCAAAGGTTGAAGAGATCAAGTTTGCCATAACCAATCTCTTTGGTCAACAAATCCTCAGTGAAAAAATTAATACTATCAAAGGGTTAAATGAGAAAAAGTTCAACGTCTCTCAGTTACCTGAAGGTAGTTACCTCATCACCGTGAAATCGCAATTGGATATACACACCGAAGTCATTGTGTTGATTCCCAATTAATAATTAAAATCTCAATATTGATAGTCCCCCTAATTCAGAAGGGGGCCTATTTTAAAAATAATATAAAGTACAGATGATTATTCTTTTAAAATACCATGAAACAGGTCAGCAGGTCGAATCCTAAATTAACGCTCACTTTGTTTTTACTCTTGATGTTTTGAAGAATCACTCTCTCAATCTGATCACATTTTTCTAATCAAAATATAATGCTATGTATCATATCATCTCATTTCCCAAAATCGAAAAAGCTTTTATAAAAAATATCATTATTCTCTCCTTAACGTCTTTCATACTGTTGATGTCTCCTATGCTAACCGCTCAGGGGGTCGGCATAGGTACGGTTACTCCTGATGCTTCGTCTGCACTGCAGGTTAGTGCTTACGATAAAGGGTTCTTAATGCCCCGATTGACGACTGGACAAAGAGATTCAATCATCCTGCCTGCGACAGGTTTGATGATTTACAACCTGACGTTAAGCGATGCGCAATTGAACACAGGAACCCCGGAGATACCAGATTGGATAGGCACAAAAGGAAATGCAGACTCGACTATCATAGATACGATCGTCACCTCTGTTACCGCCACCGGGGACATCAGTACTTTCTCTAGGATAGATACAATCATACCTGGGATATCCTTGTCGCCTCCTTCAGGCACGTATCTCATTTTATTTAATGGACAGTATGGCCTGAAAGAGAGCGAGCCAGTCAATACGGCTCAAGGAGTCATTGATTTGACCGCTGCATACGATTCCCTGATGGCTATTCCGGTAACCGTCACTGATCATGGGCCTATTTTTGGAAATGGGGAGGTGTTACTTCCAGGCGTATATGATCTTCCTGCCGCTGTTTCGCTGGCTGGGACACTTACCATGGATGGAGGAGGAGATACAAATTCAGTGTTCATTATGAGGATTGGTGGTGCGTATACCACCGGTGCGATCAGTACGGTGGTTCTGACGAATGGCGCAAAAGCCAGGAATATTTTTTGGGTTGCCGAAGGGGCAATGGCATTGGCTGCCACAACAATAATGAAGGGAACAATGATAGCTCATGCCGGAGCCGTTTCAATGGCTGCTGGATCGAACCTGGAAGGGAGGATGTTTTCCATTGCAGGGGCGATTAGCATGGGTCCGGGCACCGCCGCCATTCCTGCCGGTACCTCGTATATTGATCTGGGTGTCTTATCCACCTTCGTCATATTTACCTCAGTAGGTGCGATTGCAAATACTAACCCCTCCAATATTACCGGAGATGTAGGTACAAACGCAGGTGCCATTGCAGGTTTTGATGATATCGATGGCAATGTTTATGCTCCCGGCTTAGCCCCAGAACCAACTAATAATTCACTGGTTACTTTTAGTCTTTATCAATATGGCGTTCAGGTGGAGAATTCAAGCAGAACAATTGACGTAAATACAGGTACAGTTTCTCTCCAGGCTACGGCCACATTAACTTCAGGCCAACCTATTGAAGTAAGGTGGAGAGTTGATACAGGAGGTGTGATACTTGGTAATAGAATATTATCGTCGATTCGTATGACGCACTGATTTCTGCTATGAAGAATAATAGGAGATTGATTTATACTATAACGTAACGAGCAACCAAGATTTTTGGGCGTTATTAAACAAAGAGGGGGTTTGGTGAGAAACCCCTTCTTTTATTTCTAAAGCTTTACATACTTACCTACTTTTCTCCCCTTGTTCCAATCATTTCTAAATCGGTCAGACGCCAACCCTTGAAAAGCGAGTGGATGAGCATACCTCTGGCATAGTCAATTCGCATATTTCCCAATATCGAATTAGAGAAATTTGCGCTCTCGTAGGATTTCCAAATCGAACTTTTACAATTAAAGCAGAAAGGTATCTCAATAAGAGACCGGAAATTTATCTAGAGCCTTGCTTTTGATACGGTATTGTCCACTCTATTAAAAAAAAATTAGGCTCTGGTCTGAGTGCTCATTCAGTACCCATAGATTAATCCATAGCTCTCCCGAAACGGAGCTAATCGAAGACCACTCCAGCTTACTTATTATGAAGCGCATCTTCGCAAAGAAGACGCACTGCGAAGAGAATCATACTTCAAGACTAACTCAGGTAAACGGACACTCCAAATAATGCTTAAAGCAACATTGGATGAATTAGGGTATCTAGCCAAATAACTTTAAGATCAGGCTTGCCATGAAGGCGTAACACCATAAAGGCGTAGTGCAGCGGAGTCCTTCATGGGTGAAGTCCTTCATGGCAAACGGACACTCAAGATTGTTCTAAACTCTACCTCGAGAAACATCTCTATCAAAAAAAACAAAGGTAAGAACGGGCCCGCCCTAAAGGCGAAACGCAGTGTAGTCCTTTAGGGGGAGGCGCATTTTATTTTGCATATGCCATTGTAAATCATTGACTTGAAAGGGTTTTGTTTTTATCAGGTGTCACTATTAGGTGTCGAAATGAATTGAGGACTAGCAATTTTGCCATTGCCGAAGATTAAGAAAATTTTATAGGCATAACATCTTTAGCAATATGCCCAGTTTCCAAAAGCTTCATGATTTCGATAAGCTAATATAGAATACCTCGCTGTATAAATTTCAAGGCAGAATTTAGGAGGATATAAGTTTAATTCAGCTATTAATCTATGAAAATACAATTTTGTATCTGTAGCTAAATATATCTATTTTATGAGTTTTACACCGTCATCTTCAAAAACAATTTTTCTTTCTCTATAAAGCTTGCCTATTATTTTTTTAAATGATTTTTTACTTATATGAAATGCCTCCCAAATATCCTCTGGAGGTGAAGAATCATTATATGGCAGAAAGCCATTGTTTGCTCGCAGTTTATCCAGGAAATCTGGTTCGTTTGAAATAATGTTATAATACCCCTGACCTTGTAAACTCAAGTCTAATTTGCCATCATCTCTTATATTTTTGATATACCCTTCAATGCTAACGCCAATTTCTGGTTCAACCTTAAGCTCACTGTCAAATAAAAGCCCTGCGTATTCGCCATCCACTATAGCCTTATACCCTAAATCAGTTTTCCTATAGGGCATCATACTAACTTTTTGATTTAAACTAAATTTAGACGTGTCTTTATTCAATTGCTTGTCCAATTTCATATGGCCTACTAAACGATCACTTTTTTCATCGATTAATATCTTTACCACACATAGATCACCTTCATGAGGGAAGCCAACAGTCTCCCTTGCCGGAAGCAATAAGTGCTTTTCCACTCCCCAGTCAAGGAATACACCAAATGGAGTCGTTTGCATTACTCTTAACGCTACAATATCTCCAACTCGCCCCAAGGGAGACAATGTGGTGGCAATCATCCGACCTTCATTATCTCTGTAAAGAAAAACATCGATATAATCATCAACTTTCAGATCTATCGCA
>JBBKXT010000124.1:0-2904 GCA_037969625.1 Saprospiraceae bacterium | reverse complement strand
CGAAGGACGGATTGATCCTGATAAATAGTAATCGCTAAGTCGGCATATTCATTTGTTGCGCTGACCATATCGCAAAGACTGCCATCACAGTTTTCGTCAATGTCATTGCCTGGTATTTCAGTTGCTCCCGGGTGTACGGAGGCATCATCATCATCACAATCCTGATCTGCATTGTATCCATCGCCATCATTATCCGGAGCAACAGCAGATCCTTCATTGGCAACATAAGCTCCGTAAAGGCAATTGATGAAATTATTATTTCCCGCAGCATCTACATGATAGTGATACCCTCTGATATCATCGTAGTGGCCACGGCATTGATCTAAACCCGTTGGGGCTGATCCATTGGCATCCAATTGCGCATATAGCCCATGCCCATCCATTGCATAACCGATCAATGGGGCATGATCATCACATTGTTCATATTCGGTACTGATCCCTGTTGCGGCGTGGTAATGATAGCCCGCAAATAAGTTGATATGTCCGCCCGCATCATCAAAAGGAGCCAGTGTATAAGCGGCCAGTATGATGTTCGTTGGTGCCGGTCCATCAAATCGCACGCCATTGAAAGCAATGGCTCTAAGGCTTATGCCTCCACCACCGGGACCGCCCGGACCCATAGCAAACTGAATAGGGGTATTTACTTTCTCGGGCATCACCGGAATCAAAAAAGTTTCGCTTAACTCAGTGACATAAGAGGGGAGACATTCCACACAGTAGTTCATGTACTCATCCCCTACGTTCGGATTGGCGGCATTGGCGCAATCAGTTTCTGTGAGGGTTCTGGTTACCTCACCTGTGGCCGGATCAAACATCATCCAGGTGTTGTCATTGTAAAAGGTGGCCATGTTCTCAATAAAAGCACCATCGACATCGTAGACTTGTCCTCCATCGAGCCATATGCCTCCGGCTTCCGGGCCGTCTGCGATATTGGTTGGACACCATGGTCCCATGTTATGATCAGTGGGCATTCCCTTGGAAACGATTTTATAGCAGTTGGTTGATGTGCCGTTGGACAATGTGCAGCCGACCGTGGTCACCGTTACATTTGTTTCGTCTTCCAGAAACAACAAAGGATTGACTTGATTGACAGTCTGGGCGCTTAGACTTTGCAGGCTGAGAAACAGGGCAAAGCTGATGAGTAGTAATTTTTGCATTGGACTCGATTGATAAATTTTGCTGAACTTAATTTTTATAAAAAAGCATTTTTAGTGCTTTGTGTTTTTAGTTTTTTGCGACCACAACGGGTTCAAATTTGTTGGTGCCTACCTGCAAAGCTGCCGTATGGTGGTTTTGATTATTAAGCACGAATTGTTGTTTTTCGAATCCCTCTTTCACGATAACTAAAGCGCTCTGGTTATGGTGGATATCCTTGAAGCTGCTATTGGTGAGCGTCAGATGATTGAGTTGCTTTGGCATGCCTTCGACCTTAAAAAGGACTGTAGTCTCATGTCCGAGTTTGACCATACCATTAGATAGTTGGGCGGTTCCATCTGTATTAAAATCAATGATGATATTATTCTGCAGGTGCTTAATCACCAGCGCATTGAATTCTTCGGCGGTGCTATAGGATTTTTCCCCGAAGGTTTGGTGTACTTCATATTCAAAAGCGGTCATGGCTGATTTTATCTGAAGCAGCCAGGTGCCATCTGCCTGTTCGATCACCATCGTGCTGGAGCGATCAGGTTGGTGGGCAAATGTGCTATCGATGAAAGTCATTGAAAAAAGACAGAAGATTAAATATTTCATATTTTGATTTTGCCAGATTTAAATTGGACGGTCTGTGTCATTACTAGTATTAGACGATGGTATGGCGTCAATCCTTCGGTTTCCGAAGAATTAGTATTCTTTTGGAGGACTGAGTTGATAATAGGTTGAGGAGGGGTG
Source organism: Saprospiraceae bacterium (assembly GCA_037969625.1). GTDB lineage: Bacteria > Bacteroidota > Bacteroidia > Chitinophagales > Saprospiraceae > Opimibacter. Next base: position 1,017 of record JBBKXT010000124.1, on the reverse strand, counting down.
TTGGGAGCAAGAGTTTAGCGCAAGGGGTGAAGATCGGAGCGAAGCGTAGATTCTGCACCGGAACTGGTGCGGGAGCATGGAGCAAAGGACATATTAAGTGAACAAAGACGAATTTCAAATTCCGAAATGGGCTTACCCCTCGCAAACATCATTTTTCCTGCTGATCGCGTAGAATACGCAGATTTGATTCTAATTAACCACTGCACCCTGAAAGCTTGAGTCTGATAGCCTCATTTCTAAAAATCTAAAAGTATCAGAAAATCTTCAAGAAATCGAAGCAGTGGAAGAAGAAATAGACAATTGAAGAACCGATTTATATGTAATAGCTAACGTCACTATCTGATGCTATGTTGAGTAGGGCCCTTGTCTGGTAATGGTGAAATTTACAGTGGCTTTAAGGGCATTAAAAACCTTAATAATGGTTCCGATAGTGACATTGGAAGTGTTGTTTTCCAGCTTTGATATTTGTGCTCTTTGTACCCCAATAAGATTGCCCAATTGTTCCTGGGTTAAGTTGTGTTCTTTGCGCATAGATTTAATTTGTTCCGACAGGAGTTCTACATTAAGTTCATACTCGTACTCATCTCTTTTTGGTGTTCCTGGTTTACCGATTGTTTTAACTTTGAGTTCTTCTAAACTAATTGATTTCATTTCCTTTTTGTTTTAGCGTCGAAATATTTTTTCTTAATCTGTTCTGCTTTTTTAATTTCTTTTCGAGGTGTTTTGTTGCTTTTCTTATCAAATCCATGGGTGGCGATGATCAATGTTTCGAACTTGTCTGAATCCCAAAAAGCAAATACACGATAGAATTTTTCGTGGTCGCTTTGTCTGATTTCATAAATGCCATCCGTTCCTTTCATTTTTTCAAACCAATCTCCTTTATAACCGGCCTCAATCTTATCAAAAGCCAAAAGTAATTTACGTTGCACTTTCTCATTTTGGGCGAGAACATAATCTTCTGCCTCCTTTAAGAGCCTGACTTTTATTGGTCTTTTGAGATTCGGCATCTCTTAAAGA
>JBBKXT010000123.1:0-58916 GCA_037969625.1 Saprospiraceae bacterium | reverse complement strand
TGATCATCATTGTCTGCTGACCAATCTACATAGATACCTTCTGAAGTCGGGTTAGGATATACACTAGATGCAAATGATTTGACATTGGCAGCATCAGATCCAAAGACTACACTTTTGATCGGTGAGTTTTTGAACTGGCCATCCAGGTCAACCATTCGTAAACGGTAATAAGCTGTCATGCGCTTATCTAAACCGTTGTATACGTTTTCATCAACGAAGTTGTAATTTTTAACGAGCTGACTATTACCTGCTGCATTTACTTTTCCAACAGTGGACCATGATTTTTTATCATAAGAACGTTGAATAGCAAAGTGACTGCTGTTTATTTCACTGACTGTTGTCCAGGAAAGTAATGAACTTCTTTCACCTGATTTTTCGGCATCAAAAGCAATTACTGTGATTGGAAGAGGTGCTGGTGCTTCTACCCAAGCATCACCATCACCACCATAGAAACCTTCAGTGCCACCATAAAATTGATCTCCTTCGGTATCACTTCGATAATCTGAATTGACTTCAAAATAAAAATAACCCTGACCGCTTCCGCCTCCGGTATACAGTAGGTTATCCAGTCGAGGAAAATCGCCAGATACCTCAGGACCAAATTCTAATTCAAAAACAAGGTGCTCGGTCATTGGATCCCAATCAGGCATTGTAGGTGTTCCCCCAGTTATAATAAAAGTGTATACAAATCTATCATTACCAACCTCAAGAGGAAGACTCGAATTAACAGTAAGCCCTGGCAAAGGTGTAGTTGCTGAAATAAAAGCAGGTGCAAGTCCTGGATCCGTTTCTCCATTGGCAGGGAGAGAGAAGCAAAGGCTAAGACTTATATTATTGTTCCCATTACCAAACGGAATAGGCGCAGTTTCTGCCATTACCCAAGCTTCCGCTGTCACACCATTTGATTTTATAGTGGCTCTCACATCATTCTGTGCAACAGAACTGAAAGTCATGAATAATAAGCCAACAAGTGTAAATATGATTTTCATAATTGTCAATTTCTAAGTTTTGAGAATTCTATTGGTGATGTGTCCAAATGTTAGCAGTATTTCCTCCCAAGGTTGCCAAAATCACACCAGTGTCATTAAATAAACCGGCAAACCTTACTTTAGCATCCAGGTTAACATCTGCATTGTGATATACGTTACTTAAGATTGTTGCTGTATTACCTCCTATAGCTGAAAGAACTTCAGCTGGGTCATTAAATAAACCTGCAAAGCGAATTTGCTTGAGTGCAGTATTGTTGTTTGACCTTGCATTTCCGGCCCACATTGCAAATGCACCATCGGACATTTCATTCATAGCATCATTGGTTGTCACTGATGCATCGTCATACGCCATATTTTGCGCACTGGAGAAATCATATAGGGATGTATTTACCATATCAATACCCGTATTCGGGGTTCTGATGAACAAGTGGTTTCTATGCATAATTCCAACAATAGAGGTAGGCTTTCCATTCTTTACGAGAGGTAAAGAGGTTCCATCCAAATCTACTATGTTTCCATCCTTTTTAAGGAACGCACTTGTGTGACTAATAATAGTTGTTGGAGAAGCTGGATCTCTAAGTTCAATTTTAATCCAATCCGTAACATCAGCAGGTATTGACCCTACTGTAACAGGAGCATCAGTGTATGGGCTTTCCAACGGTATAAGATTACTTGTATTTAATACAGTTGTCATATTATGAGTAGCCGTTTTGTAGGGACCCGCAAGGAAAACCATAAGGTCAGGTCTTGCAAAGAAGTTAGCCCCTGTAAACTCTGCGTCTTCGACGTCAGTGGATCCCATAACTAAGTTTGTACCGGCATCAGCACCTGCATAAGTCCAGTCAGCACCATCATAAACAGCTCCTTTGATATGGCCGGAGTTACCGCCATTAAGGACTATATCTGCCGGAATATAAGTTCCTTCCAATGTGTTTTCATAGTCAGTGATACCACTGGAAGTTACATCCCAGTATCTGGTGATATACTCTGTGGCATCAGCAGGATTGTCCGGATGTACTACATCATTGACGCGTGTACGGATATAAGCACTAGCATATCCTGATCCGGTATAATCGTTTTCGATAGGGGAGTAGTTAGTTGGATCACCGATCGGGAAGAAAAATGTTCCGTCGGCATTTACTTTCTTTTCCATTTCACCCGTACCATCTGTCACGACATACTCATTGACATCGTATCCGGTCGCTGTACCCGTATTGCCAATCTTCAGTCGGAAGTTGCCAGTATATATTTTACTAGTACCTGCAGCATTAAAGTCCAGATTGGTATTCACGGTCATATCGCCGAGGAGATTGACATGTGCATTGTTATCTTTTTCAATGCTGACAGTTTGGAATACGGCTGACCCTGCAGTTACATCTGAATCAGCATTGCCGCTAAAGATGAGTGTATTCGGATCACTTGGCTCCCATGTTCCTTGGTTTAGGAAATCACCCTCCAATTCAATGGTGCCATCATTGTCGATGGTGCCTGAAGCGGTATTGTGAATGCCACCTTCAACAAAAAGTGTGGCACCTGCCTGAACCTTGACCATAGCCCCGTCATTGTACAATAGTGTCTGTCCCATGCAAAACGCCGGAACCACACAAAGGGCCGATAGAATTATTCTTTTCATAGTCACTGAGGTTAATCTTAATTTAAAAATAGGGTTCTCTTTACTTATGTCTTCCAAAAATAGAACTTTCTAAGCTTAATGGCGCAATTTATATGTTAAAATGTGCGACAAAATTAGTTACTGGTGTGTTTGAATGAGTATTCTGCACATTATACTAGGCTTTTTCCTAAAAAACAAACAGGAGAATGCACCGCAGTTAACAATGAGTCAGACTCAAAAAAACAAGTCATTAATTCGATACGGGGGTGCTGGGGAAAGCAATAAACAACAAAAACCTTGCCCCTTATAAAAGTAGGGAGTTATGCAATATAACAAGGACAATATAGCGACAAAAATCAATATACCACAGGTATTAAATCGATTTTTTGAGTTGATTTTTTTTCTATATCTGTTATGTGCTAAAAATCAACAGTTTCGATAAAAAAAAGTTGACCCACAAGGACTCGAACCTTGAATGACGGTACCAAAAACCGGAGTGTTACCATTACACCATGGGTCAATAAGGCGGCAAAAATAGCTAAATTCTCCAATTATTTAACTTTTCTCAACCCTAACTACGGAGTAATTCAGTCAAATTTTCACAGACCAAATGCTGGCTTCGATACTTAAAACGAATTTTTTTAAAAAATGTTAAGCATTCAGGCTTACTTGACCACCAGAATTTTAGTGACTAATGCATCCGGTTTATTAAATCCATCACTTTCGGCGGTAGAGAAAACAAGATAAACACCGGTAGCAGCCTGCCTGCCTTTCAGATCCTTTCCATTCCAAATCGCCTGCCCTCCCAAGGCCTGGGTCTCATATAGGATGACTCCCGTGATATCGGTGATCTTGACATTCGCATCCCGCGCAAGACCTCTGATGGCAATAGGACCATCATAATCCGGACGCACAGGATTGGGAAATGCATATACATCGTTACTATGCACAAGGTCGCTATCAATGGCATCGGTACGAACACTCATGATCCCACCGACCGTAGCGATGTAGGTGACGCCATTATTTCCGTCAATCGCTATATCGATGATCCGGTTGGCCAGCAAGGGACTATTGTCCACCGTATACGAAGTAACTTCCTCATTGGCTGAAGACGCTTGAACAAATACACCACTGCCGGTGCCAAACCACTTGCGATTGGCGCCATCGATAGCAATGGAATAAATCGTTTCTTCGCCTAACAGGTAATTGAGGATACCGTCCTGAACGACTTTGATGCGGCTACCCTGATGCCCATCAAAGATATCTCCACCCCCATCAAATACGACCGGTCCTTCGGCGGTGCCGACCCAGATATCCCCTTCCACATCGACCGCCAGACACTGTACGCTATTGGATGGAATGGCGGTGTTGGAAGAGCTGAGCCTGACACAACGATCATCACTTTCATCATCAATCGTGCCCCGATCATCATAGACGATGATGCCCGCGGATTTACTATACAGCATAATCCACTTATAACCGCGCTGATCGATGACGATCTGAGAGGTATTGGTGATATTAGAACAAGGCAGGGCAAAAGACTTCCAGGTACCGTCAGCTTTCAATACGCTTAAAGGTTCCGGCGCCAGGTAATTAGAGACCCATAGATTATTGTTTCGATCAAAAGCGAGTCCGGAGATCCTTTCCCGCGCTGCATCACCTACCGTTCCTTGCAAGGAACTATTCGTATCGTCATACACGGTATAAACATCGCCTTCTTGTTTTAAAAGGCCACCCCAATACGAGCCCACATACGTAATCTCTTCGGTGGGATGGGGTAGTATGCGGAAAAAATTTTCAAGATCAGTCGCTTCAATGGCAGGCGTATTAAACTGATTGTACGTATTCCATTTTATGCGATCAAAAGTGTAGAATCCATCCTTGTTGCTTTGGTATCCATAACTTTCTGAAGCACCACCGGTCGCGACATACAAAACGCCATCTTTTATCTCCAGTTCGCTGACATTGCCTGCATAGGGCGAATTATATTTCAAATAATCGCATGGAGTAAAATGGTTTTGCGCCAATCTGAATTCGGGAAATTGATCTGCATACCAGATTCGGCCCATTTCATCTTCTATCGCATAGGACGGAACCGCTGTGCAATAGATGCCGTTTTCATGCCATATCCCGGAATCTCTAAAATAAAATACCTTGCCGATACATCCTGCGTCGCAGATAAATCCAGCCATCAGATTTTGACCTTCGGGAGAAATAAAGTCAATAGTGAATCCGTCCTGAGCATACCAAAGTATAAACTCACCTTGATCCATCTTATACAGATCGCCATCGACGCCGGCAAACAATTCATTGTTAAAGACCGCTATGGCCTGACTACTATAATCTGCTGGAAGGCCTGGTACTGCAACTTTATTCCAGCTTCCAATATCCTCAATTATATTTCCTGCGGCAGGATCAAAGCTATATAGTCCGTTATCTACTGCCATATAATACTTATCCTGAAACTTGGTAAAGGCATTGACGGGACTATTCGTGAAAACAGTTGATTGAAACTGCATGCTTACAATATTCAGGACAACAAGACCAAAAGGAGTAGACATATATATCAGAGAGCCTTCATCCACATAAATACTTGAAATGCGCTTATCACCCTGAATAGAATTATTTCGAAGGATATCATTGACATTGGACACGCCATTAGCATCCATCAGATCTATATTGCCATTTTCATAGCCGATAATCAGTATCTCGAGGGCATTGTGGTATTTGATCCAGGAAGGAGAGACATCACTCAATCCATCAATCTTCGAAAAAAATTCTGCTTGCGAAGTATCTTGTTTTAGAATGGATATCAGGGCGTACTGACTGCCGTAATAGATGCGTGTTGGGCTCTGTGTGACGGTTGCTCCGCCGTTATAGGGCAGGTGTTCAGACCATTGGCCAATCCGTAGATCGCTCTGGGCACGACCTGCAGGTATTAGTATTGTGGTGAGAAAACAAAGCATCAGAACAGTCGAAGAAATCAACCTGGGTATAGGAGAAAACATATATAGCGTTTGAAGGTGATCCTTGCAAGATCGGATCAGGAGACCAGAATGTTGGGTATAGGTGAAATTCATACGTTGACAAAGATAAACGTAAGAAGGCAGCCGTGTGGTATGGGTGATTTGGTGAGTTAGTGATTTGGTGAGTTTATGATGAATGATTGTGGCATAAGGCCTTGCGCCTTATCAATCATAGGGTGAATGGTGAATGGACTTGCCTTCGCCTTGGCTTCTGCAAGCAAAGAAGGTGAAGGGTTGTTTTTTGTCGCCTTTGGCGCCTGTTGTTGAAGGTTTAGTTTTAGTGAGGGTTCAGGATCCATGAGTTTAGAGAGTTTAGATCAGTGCCTTTGGCACTTAAGTTTAGCGGGTTTAGTTTTGAGATGGTTCATGAGAAAGGGAGATTATCACCAAAGAAAATTAAAAAACTAAACGCTATCAGCTTCAGATGATAGTTCTCAATCTCGATACCGAAAGGTATCGTAACTAAACTTCTTTGCTCGCAGAAGCCCGGGCGAAGGCGAGTCTCCACACTGTGATCTCTCACTTATACAGATTGGATCCATCCAGATATTCAAACACCTTTTCCGGGACCAGATATCGGATGGATTTACCATCGACGATGCTTTGCCGGATGTACGTGGAAGAAATATCCATCATGGGCACATCGTATTGGCGGATATCAGTTTTGGGGTGGTTCAGGGATTCGGTGTCGCTTCCTTCGCGCTTGTAGACGTGGATAGGGTAGCGTTCGAGGAGGAGGTTGAAATTTTTCCATTTTTGGATATTGGCGATATTATCACCGCCCATAATTAGGGAAAAGTTGTGTTGCGGGTATTTTTCGTGGAGGTACACCATGGTATCGATGGTATAGGATGGTTTGGGCAGTGAAAACTCGATATTGGTGACTTTAAGTTTGGGATTGTCTTCCAATGCCAATCGGACCATATGCAATCGATCATAATCTTTGGCGAGGGTGGATCGCTTCTTCAGTGGGTTTTGTGGAGACACTACAAGCCATACCTGGTCTAAGTCAGTGCGAGTGGCCATATACTCGGCGATGATCAGATGACCGATATGAATGGGATTGAATGAACCGAAGAAGAGTCCTATTTTTTTGGCTTTAGGCATGCAGGTGATTTTTCACAAAGATAACAGGGGAATATTGGCGTGAGGGATGAGTGGTGCGTGAACCCACGAACCTTCCTGCCATTTTCCCATTAAACCTCCGGTTCTTGCTGACTTAAACAATGAAAACTCCCAAGGCCCCAAATGATATCTGTAGAATCAATGCCGGTGACTTCCCGATCAGGAAAACAATCAGCGAGAACACGCATGGCTTCCTCATCGCGTTTTGAGCGAAAGGTTGGCATGATGACATGTTTATTGGAAATGTAAAAGTTAGCATAGGAGGCAGGCAGTCGCTGGCCTTGATAATAAATCGCTTTAGGCATTGGTAACTCAACAATATTCAGCGGTCGATCATCAGGCAATCGCATAGCTTTCAATTGCTTAAGATTGTTTTTTAATAATGAATAGTTCTCATCTGCTTTGTCATGTTCGATGACAGTGATGACAGAATCTTCATTAAAGAATCGCACGGTGTCATCGATGTGTCCGTCAGTGTCATCACCGATGATTCCTTCATCGACCCATAAGATTTGTTCAACACAATAATAATCGATCAGATATTGTTCGATCTCCCGTTTGCTGAGATGTGGATTTCTATTCGGATTGAGCAGACAGGAGGTTGAGGTGATGAGCGTACCGGCCCCATTAAAATCAACACTACCTCCTTCCATAATAATATCCGGATGATAAACCGGAATATCATACGCATCGCCAATCAAAGTAGGAATGACGTCATCGAGATCGTAGGGTGGATATTTGCCGCCCCATGCATTGTGATGCCAGTCAACAATTACTTTTTTCTGTTCGAGTGTAGGATTGATGAGAAAGGCAGGGCCATGATCGCGACACCAGGCATCATTGGTTGGGTGATGAAAAAATTTTACGCGATTCAGATTGACATCATGTGTCAGTAGGATGGCTCTTGCACTTTGTTCCATCACTTCATCTGCTACATTTATATGAACAAACTCACCGGCTGTGAGTGTTTTGACAAACAAAGCATAGGAAGGATAAATCGTATCAATCTTTCCCGGCCATGTCTCCGGATTATGTGGCCAACTCAACCAGGTGGCAACGTGTGGAGCCCATTCGGCCGGAAAGAAATAACCTGCTTCACGCGGTGTCATTTCATTCATCGAGATATCTTTTTGTGATTGGTTTGTAGGAATCAATTCGCCGGTCTCTGAGAAATGGCCAATGCGTCCGATATTGATCTGTCTTTTGTGTGTCTATTTCAATGACGATATTTTGTTCTGCGTCATGAGCGGCCTGATGCAATATGGTGCCAAAGGGATTGGATACAAATGAACCGCCCCAAAATTTCATTCGTCCCTCTTGTTCAAGTCCAACGCGATTGACGCTCACCACATGTACGCCATTGGCGACTGCGTGACTGCGCTGGATGGTTTGCCATGCATTAAACTGTTCAATATTAGTCGCTTCATCCTGGTCCGTTGCCCAGCCAATAGCGGTTGGGTAAAACAAAATCTCTGCGCCCATCAGAGAGGTAATTCGAGCTGCCTCCGGATACCATTGATCCCAGCAAATCAATACACCAAATGTTGCATATTTTGTTTTAAAAATTTTATAGCCCAAATCGCCCGGAGTGAAATAAAATTTTTCATAATAATTCGGATCATCGGGAATATGCATTTTTCGATACTTTCCCAGATAACTTCCATCCGCATCGAGTACGGCAGTGGTGTTGTGATATAAACCTTGTGCTCTTTTTTCAAACAAGGAAGCGATGATCACTACGCCCAGTTCGGCGGCCACCTGTGCCAGAGATTCTGTGGATGGGCCGGGAATGGATTCTGCTAATTTGAAATTGTCATAATCTTCTTCATCACAGAAGTAGAGGGAAGTAAAGAGTTCCTGCAAGCAGATGATCTGTGCGCCCTGTTGATGTGCGTCGCGAATGCCTGTGATGGCTTTTTGCAGGTTGCTTTCTTTCTCCTGACCGCAACTCATCTGGACAAGTCCGATTTTTATTTTTGACATAAGCATAAGATTACTGCAAAAGTAGTTGATTCTTAATTTATGGGTCGCTTACAAACTTTTATATCTTCATCCTTTAAAAATAAAATTGCCTCATGAAGATTATTTGTTGGAATGTCAATGGTGTACGTGCAGTCGTCAAGAAAGGGTTTGAAGATATGGTAAAAACGTGGGATGCGGATATCATTTGCCTTCAGGAAACAAAAGCGCAGGATGATCAGGTGCAGGAAGCATTGAAAGCCCTTGACGGATATTACGTTTATTCTAACTCCGCCGTTCGAAAAGGATATTCAGGGACCGCGGTTATAACGAAACATGAGCCTCTTAAGGTTAGTTACGGCATCGGCAAGGAAGTGCATGACCAGGAAGGTCGGGTGATCACGGTTGAGTTTGAAAAATATTATCTGGTGACGGCTTATATTCCAAATTCAGGCAATGCGTTGGTGCGTCTGGATTATCGCCAAACGTGGGATACAGATTTTAGAAACTACCTCAACAAACTTCAGAAGAAAAAGCCGGTCATTGCTTGTGGTGATTTTAATGTGGCGCATAAGCCAATTGATTTGGCCAGACCCAAAGAAAATTACAATAAAACTTCCGGTTATACGCAAGCGGAGATTGATGGTCTTGAGGCCTTGATCAACGTTGGTTTTGTCGATACCTTCCGTCATTTCAAGCCTGAGGTCGTTGCGTATAGTTGGTGGAGTGCTCGATTTGGCGCGCGGGAGAAAAACATTGGCTGGCGTATTGATTATTTTTTAGTGTCGCAACCCTTTATGGCTGCTGTTGAGGACAGTTATATTATGCCTGATCAAATGGGCAGTGATCATTGTCCGATTGGGTTGACGCTGAAGGGCATAGGGTAAAAGAATAGGACGAATTACCTTCAGGACAAGAGAGGTAAGAACTAATCTTGCACATGGCCACTATACATCTTCATGCACACTAAAAACCTTTTCCCTTCCTTTTTCGTTATCATCATTCACTTAATATACTACCATTGACAACTGACAACACCACTGATCCACAGCAAGAAAAGCCGATGGTCGAAATAAGTAAAGCCAAAGTATTTGAAAACGGGCCGGTGCGCGTATTGGGTGCCTGTGAGATACAAATGCCTGATGGGAGTATTGTAATGAAGCCAAATGGAATTTCATTCTGCCGTTGTGGTGCATCTGCCAATATGCCATTTTGTGATGCCAGTCACAAAACCAATGGTTTTCAGAGTAAGTAGATAGAGCTTTTTTGAAAATTTTCTGAAAAATTTACCGCAAAACATATTATAATAAATTATAAAGTGTTTATATTGCGATAACCATACGCTCAGAAAACATGTCAGCGCTCGCTTATTTCATGAATCTTTGCTCTCGAATGGAACGTCAGGATCCATTTTTACACAAGTCCACACTGCTTTCTTCGCCCTCCATTGAATACAAGGGAAGAGCATTTGCCATGGTCTACCACGAAAGCATAGTCCTTAAAATCGATGGTCAGATTCTTCCAGATTCAAAAACCCTCGGTTGGCAGTATTTTAAACCTTACGGACAACCCATGTATCTGCAGAAATGGGTAGAGGTACCTTATTATTATCATTCCGACTGGCACGACCTCGTTGAAAAAGCCCTCTTGGATGTGAAAGCCTCACTTGGAGAAGCGTAAGTTGTATTTGGAAAATTTCGAAATATGTAGAATTTGAATTTAACAGAATACAACCCTCTTCACACTGCTGTGGTGTAATTTCATACAAGTCTGCCAACCAGCTTCCTTCGTTTTTCAATGTTCATCACAACTTTTAAAAATGTCAGCTCACTTCTCCTCGTTGATAACTCATCCATTTGGATAACCTTTATCTTTAGACCGTTAGAAACAATAGCCCATGGGAGAAATTAGAAAGACAGATGTCCTGATCGTTGGATCGGGCGTGGCAGGGATGACTTGTGCCATAAAAATTGCAGAGGCGAGGCCTGATTTGAAGGTAACTGTCATTTCAAAAACGGCAAAGGAGGAGAGTAATACAAAATATGCTCAGGGCGGTGTCGCCGCTGTATGGAATGAAGCCACAGACACACAAGAAAAACATATTGCAGATACATTGGATGCAGGCGATGGCCTCTGTGACGAAGCGATCGTTCGCATGGTGGTCAGTGAAGGACCTATCAGAGTAAAAGAATTGATTTCATGGGGTGCACGGTTTGACAAAGAACATGATGGTGACTACAGCCTGGGGAAGGAAGGCGGTCATAGTGAGAATAGAATACTCCATTATAAAGACATCACGGGTTGGGAAATTCAGCGAACGATTATTGACAAGGCCACACAGTTGCCCAATATTCAAGTGTTGGAACATTTGTTTGCGATTGACTTGCTGACGCAACATCACCTGGGTTATAATATCACAAGATTAACTCCAGGTATTGAATGTTATGGTGTGTATGCGCTTGATAAAAACAATCTGGATGTAGAAACACACCTTGCACGTATCACTGTGTTGGCGACTGGAGGAGCCGGACAGATATACCGCGCAACAACCAATCCGACCATTGCTACCGGAGATGGAATAGCGATGATGTATCGTGCGAAAGGCCGATTGAATAATATGGAGTTTGTCCAGTTTCATCCGACATCTCTGTACAATCCTGCCGTAGAGAAACAAGCCTTCTTAGTTTCAGAAGCCGTCCGTGGATTTGGAGCTGTCTTACGAACAAAAGATGGAAAAGAATTTATGGGGAAGTATGACAAGCGAGAGAGCCTTGCCCCCAGAGATATAGTTGCCCGCGCGATAGACAATGAAATGAAGATCCGAGGAGATGAGTATGTTTATCTGGACTGTCGTCATCTGGACATGGAAGGATTTAAAAAGCATTTTCCAAACATTTATAACAAGTGCCTGGAAGAGGGATATGATGCAGCAATAGATTTAATTCCTGTCGTACCGGCGTGCCATTTTTTCTGTGGTGGTATTTTGGTTGACAAGGATGGAAAGACATCCATTCATCAACTTTATGCTGGCGGAGAATGCACCGCTTCAGGACTTCATGGTGCTAATCGTCTGGCTTCAAATTCACTCCTCGAAGGATTGGTCTACGGACACAATATCGCACAGGATATCGTCGGTAGTATTGATCAGTATGATCACAAGGATGAGATACCGGATTGGGATGCGAGAGGAACGACCAATCCAAAAGAAATGGTTCTCATCACGCAAAGCTGGAAAGAGCTGAAAGATATCATGAGTAGTTATGTCGGTATCGTCAGGTCCAATGTGCGTATCCGCAGAGCATTGGATCGATTGATGCTATTGTATCAGGAGACGGAGACGCTTTATAATACATCAGCAGTTTCACCGCAATTGTGTGAATTACGCAACCTGATTACCATCGCTTACTTAGTGACGCGATCTGCATCGATGCGGCATGAAAGTCGGGGGCTGCATTTTACTACTGACTTTCCGATGCTGTTGGATCATCGGGAGGAAACACTCATGTAAGAAAGCTTATTCGCTTTCTTGAGTGACATCCACTTTGATGCGGTCTTTGCGATTAGCGAGTTCCCATGCGGTGTGAAAGGCAAGCTGTGCTATCGTAGCGGCTCTTTCATACATTATCTTGTCCGGTGTATCTGTGTGCCTGTGATAATCCGGATGTGTTCCCGCGAAATAGAAAATAGCGGGGATTCCATTTTTTGCAAAATTATAATGATCGGATCTTTCGTAAAATCGATTTGGATCATCCTTTGCATTGTATGTATAATCCAAGTCCATTTTAATAAACTCGTTATTGACAGATTCATTAATTGCATGGAGCTCTGTGCTCATGCGATTGGAACCAATGACATACACATAATTGGAGTCTGTATGTAATTTGTCTATTCGCCCGATCATATCAATATTTACATCAGCGACCGTGTTTTCAAGTGGGAATACCGGATGTTCAACATAGTACTCCGACCCTAACAATCCTTTTTCTTCTCCTGTCAACAGCATGCATAGGACACTGCGTTTGGGTCCATACCCTTTCTCTTTAGCGATGCTAAATGCTTGTGCAATTTCAAGCACTCCACTGGTACCGGAAGCATTGTCATCTGCACCATTATAAATATCGTTTCCGCGCTTTCCGAGATGATCGAAATGGGCTGATATGATGACTAATTCATCCTTCGAATTGGGATCCATGCCTTCAATATATCCAAGCACGTTGACACTGGGGGTGGATTGGATATTGTGTGTTGCGACCAATTGAATATCCACAGGAATTTTGGTGTGTTGTGGTTTTCCTGTTTTGGTGATTTTATCACGAAGCTTAATGATCTTATTTACTTTTTTACCAATAATTTCTTTTCCAATAGTGGAGGAAATTATGGCGTGGGGGATGTAATTATTAATTTGATCAGGAGCACCCATTTGTACCGAACCATTGAGCAATCGCCTTTGCGCAAAATTGGACATGGCCTGAAATCGTTCTTCGATAATTATAATGGAAGCAGCTCCGGCTTTTTTGGCGGTAGAGACCTTGCGTGTTAAGCTGAAAGTCCATTCTGTTGGTTTGTCCGTTCCTGATATTCTATAAGTTTCATCTTCATATCGGGGTTCACCGCCATAGACAAGTAGATGTTTACCACGCACATCTACGCCTTCATAATCAGAATAAGCAGGATCATTGATGCCATAGCCCAGGAATAGTATGGATTCGATATCTACAGGTTCATCGGTCAAAGGATATTTTTGCGGCAAGGCAAAAAACTCTTTTAGGTTTTCTGTTGGTTTACCGGAAACAATAAGAGAAATGCTATCCCATTTAAACACCGTAAAATCAACTTTCTGGTAATAATCACCAGTTGATTGGAGTGGTGGGATACCGTAGGAAGCAAACTGGTCAGCAATATATTTGGCAGCTTCTAAATTGGCTTCTGTGCCGGTTTCCCTGCCTTCAAGTTTGTCATCCGCGAGGAAGTAAACGTGGGACTTCAAAGCCGCTGCTTCAATGGTCTGAGCCAAAGAGGCACTGACGGGTAAATCCTGAGCAGTGAGGGCGGTCGTTAAAAAAACGAGGAGGGTGATCAGTTTTTTCATAATTCAATACTACAACTAAATCAGGATGTGCTCCCAAATCAAAGATAAACGGCTCGTGGTTTTAGATCAACTGCAGCGTATTTTATCAACTCTTCTTTGGTGGCGTCCTCCTTCAAAGGGAGTGTCAAGAAAAGTTTGAACCATGGACATCGCTTCTGCTTCGGAGACAAAGCGCGCAGGAATGGAAAGGATATTAGCATCGTTATGCTGGCGGGCTAGAGAAGCCAACTCATTATTCCAGCATAAAGCTGCACGAATGTTTTGATGTTTGTTGGCGGTCATGGCGGCGCCATTGCCCGACCCACAAAGGATGATGCCCAATATGGCATCCCCTTTTTCTACTGCATTGGCGACAGGATGCACATGGTCCGGATAGTCTGTTGAGTCCGTACTATCCGGGCCGGCATCGATGACTTTATATCCATTTCGCCCAAGCCAATGGATGATGGATGTTTTGTATTCAAACCCTGCATGGTCCGAACCGATGGCAATTGTCTTATCCTGATTATTGTTTTCCATAATACATAATAATTATTGAATCGCCGGGCCGGAGGAATAAGGACCTAGTAAGGCCTCCATTTCTTCTGCAAAGGCATCATCATTTAATGTTTTTGAAATTCTTAAAACTTCAGAGACTGCATTATTGGTGAGTCTGGCATCGAGGCTAAAACCTGCCCTTAAATCTTCCGGATCAAGTGAGTCATAAAACGCCATGTATTCAGCGGATTCGTTGGCCAAAATACGGAGGTGTTTTTTGGCTTTTTCCATTTCCCCTGCACCGATGTAAATATTTATATGCGGTAAGGTGCGGGCATCATATTGAAAATTCATATGTGGGAAACCTTCAAAATATTTGTCTGTCAATTCAACAGCCATTTGTGTTTCACCTTGAGCAAGCATTTGTTCTGCTGCTCGCCATATGATCATTTTATGTGCTTGGACACTTGCACCATAACTATTGTCCACATACAATCGCTTTTTATCAAAATTACCCCAACGCCACTTGTTCACGACGCGATCATGGACTTTGTCAATGGCCACACGACCACTGCCATAGATATAGAATTCCTTCTGGCTCGGTGTATAGATCGGCACGACGCGCAGACCAAGACCTTCCATCTGTGTGTAGTCGTTGATGTTCAATAATTTTGATTCCTGACAAGTCACAGAAAAGTAAATAGATCGGTCGTAGAAATTACTCATGAGAATATCCATTACCGCCAATTGATCTTTAGTAATGTATTGCTTGTCGAGTGTAATAGGAATTTTAGTAACAATATTCGGTGCATCTTCAGCCCCAATAATTCCACTGGCCAATGCTCTGGCCGGATCCACAGGAATGTACAGGTTTTTTGAGGGTAGATATGTTTCCAGTTTAGTGCCCTGAATATTTTGTGGGCTATCCTTCGCCATAAACTCCAAGGCTTGATCCAAAGGCATTTCATTTGGCGAACTCTTGCCCGGAAGGAAAAACAACTGATTTCGTTTATTCCCTCTGTAACTTTCAGCAGGAATCGTCAGTTTGATCGGCGCAGAATCGTTTATTTTTCTTCGCAGTCCTTCGATGTACCAGTCTACGGCAATGAGACTCAGATTGACTATTCGCACATCGCGTCTGATACCTTCTACTTCCTGTGCATACCATAGTGGGTAGGTATCATTGTCGCCATAGGTAAACATGATTGCATTTTCATCGAGTGATTCGAGGAAATTGCTGGCGTAATCTCTGGAGGCGTAATGATGTGCCCGACTATGATCATCAAAGTTTTGAAAGGCCATAATCAATGGAGCCGTTAAGACAAGAGCAGCCGCCAGATAAGGTGTAGCTGTGCTCAGCTTTGGCAGTTTTGATTTGAGCAATTCATAAATCGCAGGTACCGCTAGTCCGATCCACATACAGAAGGTCAAAAAAGATCCGACTAATACATAATCTCTTTCTCGCGGTTCGTTAGGTGGTTGGTTAGAATAAAATATAATACCCAATCCGGTAAACAGGAATAAGATTAATAAGGCTACAAAATCTCGTTTTCGCTTTCGGTATTGATAGAAAAGCCCAATCAGTCCAAAAATAAGGGGTAGGAAAAAGTAGGTATTTCTCGTTTGGTCGTTCGCCATTGTTTCTGGCATCTTTTCCATATTGTAAAGGCGGGAACTATCAACGAAATCAATTCCGGAGATCCAATGTCCACTCTTTGGATTCCAGGGCTCTGTACCTTGTTGGCCATTTTCGCGGCCGACGAAGTTCCACATAAAATAGCGCCAATACATCCAATTGATCTGGTAGCGGAAAAGGAATTCGAGATTGAAAGCCATGGTGGGTTTTCCATTTTCATCGCCCATCCATCGTTTGTACAAAGCAGGTCTGGAACCATCACTATGGCTGATACGCGGTAGAAGAATCTTGTCCTCATCGCGATAGATATAAGTGAGCTTGTTGTCCACGACTTCATAGCGGTCGCCAACAAGTCCATAGCGATCTTCTTTTTCGGTGTCAATGGGTGACGCTTCAAAGTGAGGTCCTCTCAGTAAAGGTCGTTCGCCGTATTGTTCGCGGTTGAGGTAAGGGATTAAGCGCATGGCATCACTTGGCGCATTCATATTGATTGGTGGATTTGCATTTGCACGAATCACTACCACGCCAATAGTGGAGAAGCTGATGACCAGCAGCACCATTGAAATAATCAATCGCTCTGCCAGGCCGTTATTGCTTTTCCTTGCCCATCGAATACCGAAAAAAGAAAGCGCTCCCAGGATTATAATCGTTGGAAATACACCGGAATGTACTGGCATACCGAGACCATTGACCATCATGAATTCCATTTGGGACCACAAAGATGGGACGCCAACGATAATGACCTTCTGGACAATTGGAATCATCATGGCTCCTAAAAACAAAGCCAAAAGCAAGCCGCTAAACTTGAAAGTTTTATATTTTTTGAAATAATACAATAAACCTATCGCAGGGAATACTAACAAACTCAATAAGTGAACACCGATGGAGAGACCGGCAAAATAAATGGCAAGCACTAGCCACTTATCCGCGCTTGGTGTATCTTCCATGCCGTACCATTTTGCTGCCGCCCAAATCGTCAGGGTAGTAAACATAGTAGACATGGCATATACCTCGCCTTCCACCGCACTAAACCAAATAGAAGTTGAAAAGGCTGTGGCCAATCCTGCAGCAAGACCTGCTCCGCAAACCACCAAAGTTTGCTCTAAATTCAATTCCTGATCACGGCCAACCATCGATAGTTTGGCGAAAATGATCGTTGTCCATGCCACCAAGGCTGATGCCAGGGCAGTACAGGCGCCGGACATGAGATTGACAGCAAAGGCGATATCCTGTGGATCATTGCTTAGGATATCAGCTATCCAAGTAAAAAGTCTTCCGATCAGGAGAAACAAGGGTGCACCCGGTGGGTGAACAACCTGTAGTTTATAGGCTCCCAGTACAAACTCACCACAATCCCAGAGGCTTCCGGTTCTTTCTGCACTTGCAAAATATACGGCCATGGCGATTGCAAAAACAATCCAGCCGGTAATTCGTGCTAATTTCTTTTCCTGATTCATATGCTGCTTACGTCTTTCACCTAAAAGTGGTGCAAAAGTGTGGTTCTGATTTGTGAATGAAATATGGATGATGGGTTCGTTGCCAATTGAAATGCGTTCATTTCTTCTCCATGTGGAGCAAAAGTAAGAAAATTGAATGCAGAAGGGCAGCCCATTCATACTGTTTAGGCATTTTTAACCTAAGAGCTGTCAAGGCTTTTGGAAATCCTAAAAATATCCCTCCCTATTGCATCGGCGTATTTGAAGAATGATAACAACACATTAATTAAATATTTTATTCATACAACGTTGATCATCATGCAATTGTCAATAATATTCAGTATTTTGCTCAAAATTTGCCAATAATCTTTAAGTGATTGGGGCTGTAGGCCTATTCAGTTTTATAAGTCAAACAATCTCAATAACTTAAACGACGTTAAGCCCAACGCATGAAACTATTTCCTTCATCGGTATTCTTGGTTTTAGCCATGCTGATCGCACAATCTTTATCGGCACAGAACGATGCACAGGAAAACCTGGTACCCAATCCAAGTTTTGAAGAATTTTCTGATAAGCCTTCCGGATGGTATTATTCCGGGAGAGACTTTGCCAGGGTAGCGATGTATTGGACTTCGCCGACGGCTGCTTCGCCGGATATTTACACCCCTGATGTTAAAGTGCCTCAAAGTTGGGCCGCGGTAGGATTTGGCGATCAGCGCCCATATAAGGGAAAGGCATTTGTCGGAATGACGATTTATGGATGTGGCAAAGGAAAACCACATTGCAGGGAATACGTCCAAGTGTTACTGACAGAAGCTCTGGTGCCAGGACAGCAATACGCTTTCTCCTGCATGTTGTCTCATATGCCCAAATCCGTAAGTATCAAAAACCTGGGCCTCTGGTTTAGTGATTATGATATTGACGAAGGCGCCCATAATACCTTGTTTCAGGATCCTGTATTAATCTTAAATCGCTTCATTCCCTCCGATCGTAAGTGGTATAAATGGTCAGGAACATTTACAGCGGAGAAGTCATCTTCCTATCTGCTCATCGGGAATTTTAGTTCAGATGAGGATAGCGAGATGAAATTGCCCGCCAAAAGTGAGCTCAGGTTTGGCTATTATTATCTTGATGATGTTGTTTTGCAAAAAATTCCACCATTCATTATTCCCTCGTACATCGAATCACCGCTGGATGATTTTATCCCAAAGCCAGGAGAGATTGTCACCTTAACACGGATTTATTTTGAACATGATCGAGTTGATTTTATGCCCAGAGCACTTATTCAACTGGACCAACTATTAGCGTTTCTTTTTAAGTTTCCGAATATGAAAATCGAAATTATAGGACACACGGACGATGTTGGCTATCATGCTTACAATCAACAACTATCGATGCGCAGATCTGCGGCGGTAGTTAATTGGTTGGTAAAAAAAGGGATCGCACGAGATAGATTACAATCTTCGGGATATGGAAGTGGGCAGCCCATTAGCACAAACTATACTTCTAAAGGTCGTAGTATGAATAGAAGGGTTGAAATCAAAGTACTTAGTCTTTAATTCAGTCGCATTGCGCAAAGAACAATACCTTTAATCTCAGTGCCGAAACTCTTGCCATATCTTGAAAAAGGAAGACTTGAAGCTGGTTGCGACGAAGCCGGTCGCGGGTGCCTGGCCGGTCCTGTATTTGCTGCTGCCGTCATACTCCCGGCGCGATTTCGATGTCCGCAATTGAATGATTCAAAACAAGTTTCCGCCAATGCAAGAAAAGAAATCCGATTGATCATCGAAGAGAAAGCAATTGCCTGGGCTGTTGCCTCTGTCACACCACAGGTGATCGATCGCATCAACATTTTACGAGCCTCTATTCAGGCCATGCACAATGCATTAAAAATGCTTTCTGAAAAACCTGATTTTATACTCGTCGATGGCAATCGGTTTTACCCATTTGAGACCATTGATCATGCTTGTCTCATCAAAGGAGATGGGCGATTCCGGTCCATTGCGGCGGCCTCTATTCTGGCCAAGACACATCGCGATGAATTCATGGAAGACTTACATATGCGTTATCCATTTTATGGCTGGAATCAAAACAAAGGATATCCAACCATCGCACACCGAGAGGCTATTGCGCTGCATGGTTTATGTCCGGAACATCGAAGGAGTTTCAAACATTCGATCGAACCACCTGTACAGCTGGACTTATTTACTGGAAAAAAGAAACCTGTTTGAATATTACAACTGCTCCACATCGTTGGCAAAATGAGCTCCGATCTCTTCCAATCCATGCTTGAGATACAATCGATGTGCAGCTTTTCTTTCATGTCCGGAGTCGAGGGAAAAATGATCATACCCATGATCTTTGGCATATTGAATCATCCAACGCAATAAGGTGCCTCCGTAACCTTTTTGGCGATGTCCTGGGAGCGTAATGAGGTCATCCACATATAGTGTTTTTCCGCTAAACACCACCTCCATTGTTCGAAATCCTGCCATTGCGAAAACCTCCTCTTCGTTTCCGATATAGATCACTTCAAACCGGTCCTGCATTTGACTGGTGAGCATTTCTCGAAGTTCGCTTTTTGTGCGATGTTTTCTAAGCTCATTGATCACGGGAATGAGCTTGTCAATATCCTCTTCTGTAGCGATGTGTACTTTCAAAAAATGTAAATTAATTTAGGCTTTGCGATTGTCTGTGCGTTTAAATTCAAGTCTGGCAACATCTCTTTTAGAAGTAAATATTTTATCCAGTTGCCGGGTAAAAAAGAGGGTAAAATTTTGAAGAGTCACAGAAATACTGTTGAGGGGTTCCCCTTCCACGCGTGATTTGGGATTTAATCCTTTTCGAATAGCACCGCTGACATAGTAGCTTGCTCGGATATTGATCCATTTGGCACTTGTCAATTCAAAGCCTTGTTGTTTGCAAAAATCGGCGTAGTAATCAACCGGTCGACCATAACATAAATCGTCACCAGTGATTTCATCTTCAATGCGTTCAAAAAGAAAGACCTTTTCCTTTGCGACACGACAGAGCTCAGTCATTATTTTTTTCAGCATCTCCTCATTCGTATTATGCTGTAAGACGGTGGCCGTAAACACGTAATCAAATGTCTGGTCTTCAAAAGGCAGCGTTGTGCCATCAATTTTAATGATATTGACTTCCGGCGGGAGATTTGATTTAGCGAGTTCGACCATTTCAGGAGAAATATCCACGCCGGTGAGCGATTTTGGGTTTTTGGAAAGGAGTGCCTTTAGATTTCCTCCGGGCCCATTTCCAATTTCCAGGACAGTTTTCCCTTTAAAATCGATTTCATTTAACAATGCTAGAAACCGTTCGCGCTTATATCTGTAGTAGGGTTCGTCATCACCAGCTATGACATTGGTGCCTTTTCTTGACTTTATGCGCTTTGCTACATCAGACCAATAAGGTTCCGGATGGTATTGACTCATATCTTCTAAATTGACTGCGAAAATATGAATAGTTATGTGGTTTTAGGTGTTGGTTCTCTTCTGGAAGGTCAGATATGGTCAAGAAACTCCGAATAAGGTGTGGCTGGACATGGATTTTTCACTATTTTTCCCGCCAGATTATTCATGTCATGACTCAACTTTAGCAAAATTGAAACCTACCGATCTAAAAGATCCCGAATATTTTCATAAAGTCGTTGATTGTCAATATGCCTGTCCGGCGCATACGCCGGTTCCTGAGTATATACGTATGATTGCCCAGGAGCGTTACGATGATGCGTATATGATCAATTGGGAGTCCAATGTTTTTCCGGGTGTACTCGGTCGTACATGTGACCGACCGTGTGAGCCGGCTTGCCGCAGAGGGCGTGTGGAAGAAAAACCAGTGGCCATCTGTCGACTGAAACGAGTAGCGGCAGACATGAAGGGCAATGTCCTCGATAGAATACCACAAGGGCCATTTCCCTCCAATGGCAAAAAAATTGCACTGATCGGTGGAGGTCCTGCATCGCTGACAGTAGCTCGTGATCTTGCACCGCTGGGTTACGAGATTCATTTGTTTGATGAACAAAAATCCGGTGGTGGATTTATGAGAAGCCAGATACCTGCATTTCGATTGCCGGAAGAGGTGTTAAATGAAGAGGTGAATTATATCCTTGACATGGGTATACACAAGCACTTCAATACCTATGTCTCCAGCATGAAAGAGATATTGGATCAGGATTATGATGCGGTTTTTGTTGGGACAGGTGCTCCTCGTGGCAAGGATCTTCCCAAACTGCAAGGTCGGTGGGAAGCCAAGGAAAATGTACATATCGGCATTGACTGGCTGGCGAGTGTTGCTTTTGAACATATTAAAGAGATAGGCAGAAGAGTCATTGTCGTGGGAGGTGGTAATACCGCTATGGATTGTTGTAGAACGGCCAGGCGCCTTGGAGGGACTGAGGTGAAAGTTGTTGTCAGGAGCCCATTTGAGGAAATGAAAGCTTCCGCATGGGAAATTGAAGATGCCCAGCATGAGGACATTCCAATTTTAGATTGTCATAATCCCAAAGCGTTTGTAACAGAAAATGGTGTATTAAAAGGTATGTTGTTTTCTAAAGTGGAAGCAGTTTACGATGATCAAGGCAAAAGACGGCTCGTTCCTATGGACGAACCGGATGTTTTTATTGAAGCGGATGATGTGTTGATGGCCATTGGGCAGGACAATGCTTTTCCCTGGATCGAGCAAGATCTGGGTATTACATTTGGGGAATGGGATATGCCGGACGTAAACAAAACGACATTCCAATCTTCATTACCGAAAGTATTCTTTGGTGGGGATGCAGCTTTTGGGCCTCAAAATGTAATAACCGCTGTAGCACATGGACATCAGGCAGCCGTTTCAATAGAATTATTTTGTCAGCAACTGAATATAAATGATAGGCCGAATCCGCTCACTAACTTGTATAGTCAGAAAATGGGTATTCATGAGTGGAGTTATGATAATGCTATTGCAGATGACTTGCGGTATAAAGTACCACATGCCAGTAAAGATTTGACCTTACAGAATCGATTGCTGGAAGTTGAACTGGGATTTGATATGCCGACCGGATTTAAGGAAGCCCAACGTTGCCTCAACTGCGATGTGCAAACTGTTTTTGAAGAAAGCCGATGTATCGAATGTGATGCTTGTGTAGATATTTGTCCTACCGGTTGTATCACTTTTACGACCAATGGTGAAGAAGATGAATTACGTCAGCGACTCACGGCTCCGGCTTTGAATAATACTCAGGATTTGTATATTTCTGATGTGCTGCCTACACTGCGTGTCATGGTCAAGGATGAGGATGTATGCCTTCATTGTGGCCTGTGTGCCGAGCGATGCCCTACCTCTGCATGGGATATGCAGAAATTTCTCTATAATGTTTCCAAAGCTGCTCATGTATGTCCGTCCGAAGTGGTGTAAATGATTTTGTTGTACGGTTTGCCAATGTCAATGGCACAGGTTCTGCCAGCGCAAATACAATGTTTGCTAAAGCCATATTCAGAATGGGTGTGCCGGTATCTGCCAAGAATATATTTCCTTCCAATATTCAAGGCCTGCCGACCTGGTACGAGGTTCGTGTGAACGGTGACGGTTACATCGGACGTCGTGAAGGTGTCAATCTGATGGTAAGTGTCAATCCGCAGAGTATGTATCAGGATCTGAAAAATACGGTGACGGGAGGATATTTTTTATACGATAGTACCTGGCCTATGCCAAAGGATAAACGTCGGTCGGATGTTCATTTTTTAGAAATACCGCTCATGCAATTGAGCAACGAAAATTTTGTTGATCCACGTTTTCGTCAACTGTTTAAAAACATAATTTATGTGGGCGCTTGTGCAGCGGTTTTAAATATTGATCGAGAGGTTATCATCGGATTGCTAAATGATCAGTTTCCAGGTAAAGAAAAAGTCATTGCCAATAACGTAAAAGCGCTAGACCTGGGCATTGCATATGCAAGAGAGCATTGGGATTGTCCCTTACCATTTAGTGTTGCTGCGCTTGATCTGACGAAAGATAAAATATTGATGGATGGCAATACGGCGTGTGGAATTGGTGCGGTCTATGCCGGTGCGACCGTGATGGCCTGGTATCCTATTACACCCTCTACCTCTGTGGCGGATGCTTTTGAAAAGTACTGCAAGAAATTACGGGTTGATCCAGTAACAGGAAAAAACCAGTTTGCGATCATCCAGGCTGAAGATGAATTGGCGGCGATCGGCATGGTGATTGGCGCTAACTGGAATGGTGCAAGATCATTTACGGCTACAAGTGGTCCGGGCGTTTCGTTGATGAATGAATTTCTTGGGCTGGCTTACTTTGCAGAAATCCCAACAGTGCTTGTAGATGTGCAACGTACAGGTCCGTCCACAGGTATGCCAACGCGTACGCAGCAGTCGGATATTACGCTTGCCTTTTATGCCTCTCATGGAGACACTAAGCATGTTTTGCTTTTTCCTTCTACCCCGACTGAATGTTTTGAAATGACAGCAACGGCTTTTGATTTAGCCGAACGGCTTCAAACGCCTATTATGTTGATGACGGATTTGGATCTCGGGATGAATGATCATATGTGTGATCCGTTGGTGTGGAATCCTGATCGACAATATGACCGTGGTAAAGTATTGAGTGCAGAAGATCTGGACAAGATGGAAACTTTTGGTCGTTATCTCGATGTAGACAATGATGGGATTACCTATAGAACTGTTCCGGGGACGCATCCTACCAAAGGATCTTTTTTTACGAGGGGCACGTCAAGAGATGAGCTTGCTAGATATACGGAAGATGGAGCTGTCTATGTGCGTAACATGGATCGATTGGTGAAAAAGTGGGAGACCGCTAAGACCTACGTGCCGTCTCCTGAGTTTTATCCTGCTTCCAAGCCATCCAGCCATGGGATCATCTTTTTTGGAACAACGACGGATGCTGCGCTTGAAGCTATTGATCTCTTGAGCAGTCAAGGGATACATCTCGATGCAATGCGTTTGAAAGCAACGCCCTTTGCCCAATCTGTGATTGATTTTATTCTGGAACATGAAGCTGTCTTTGTGGTTGAGCAGAACAGAGATGGCCAGATGCGCAGTATTCTAATCAATGAACTTGAAATTGATCCGCAACGAATGCTTGCGGTGCTTAACTATGATGGTTTTCCGATCACGGCAGATAATATCATACGACAGATCAATCATTATATTCCACAACCTCAATCGGCTTCCGGAAAACCGGTATTCAGTGAGACAAGTGAAAAGTTATGAGTTACAAAAGACCTACGTTTCGGCATCCCAATGCGGCCATTAATGAAATAGGATTTCATCAAAAGGATTATGAAGGCGCACTTTCTACCTTGTGTGCCGGGTGTGGACATGATTCGATCAGTGCTGCTATCATTCAGTCTTGTTTTGAATTGTCCATTCCTCCTCATCGGATCGCTAAGATTTCAGGCATTGGATGTTCTTCAAAAACACCCACGTACTTTCTGGCGAATAGTCATGGATTTAATTCTGTGCATGGGCGTATGCCTTCTGTGGCTACCGGGGCAGTCATGGCAAACAGAGACTTAACATATATAGGTGTCAGTGGTGATGGGGATTCTGCCTCTATTGGGATGGGGCAGTTTGCGCATGTCGTGCGTCGAAATCTCAACATGGTATATATCGTTATGAATAATGGTTGTTATGGATTGACCAAGGGACAGGATTCGGCGACAGCGGATGTGGGCTCGACCGGTAAATCTGGTGTACCTACGATGTTTAGTTCTATTGATCTGGCCGGCCTTGCGCTTGAGCTTGGTGCCGGTTTTGTAGCCAGAAGTTTTTCTGGGGATAAGGAGCAATTGATTCCATTGATCAAGGCGGGTATCAGTCACAATGGTTTTGCTTTGATAGATGTCTTATCACCTTGTGTCACATTTAACAATACGAAGACCTCAACCAAATCTTACAGCTATGTACGGGATCATATGGGTTCCACCTCGATAGCAGATTTTGTTCCTGAGAAAAGTGAGATCACTGCGACGGTAGCTCCGGGAGAAAGCAAAACCATTGAAATGCACGATGGATCAAAAATCGAATTGAGTTCGCTGGCGGAAGGATGGGATCCAAAGGACCGATTGTCTGCTATTAATGCTATCCACAAAGCTAATTTGAAGGGTCAGGTGCTCACCGGGCTACTATATATTGATGCAAAACAGCCTTCCGTCCATAAAATATTAAATACGGTCGATACACCTTTGAATAGTTTGGGGGTGGCAGAATTGATGCCTGGATTAAAGGCTTTAGAGGATATAAACGCCGACTTCAGGTAAGCATCTGTCAATCAGCGTATTAGTTACATTTTGACAATCGATCTTAGAGAAAAATAGCTATCTGGCCGGGTTGGAAATGATAAATCAGGCCTGAAAAATCTACGATTTTGTTACAAAGTGGCGTTTACAATGCATCTCCGCAAACAAAAAGTTTTAAATAATATTTCACGAAGCCATAAAAATTCCATATTTTATGTGGCAAATGGGCTATGTGCAAAATATTATAAGGACAGGTTTCCCCCTAATAATAAATTTAAATAAAATGATAAATACTTGCTGCATTTGATATTACATTTGCGCCACAATTTTAAAAACACAAAACTTTATGAAAAAATTATTTTTATTTGCCCTCCCTCTTCTCCTGGTATCTTGCAAAGGAGTAGATCAGTACCGTGCCGGTATTGAAGAACTTGCAAGCAATTGGGATACAACTACTGCAGCAGTCACTGAATTTTCAGGAATGTTGAGTACGGATCTTTCTAACTACACAAATTCATTTGCAGCAATGCAGCCTGAAGAAGCAGCACTTGCTAGCT
Source organism: Saprospiraceae bacterium (assembly GCA_037969625.1). GTDB lineage: Bacteria > Bacteroidota > Bacteroidia > Chitinophagales > Saprospiraceae > Opimibacter. The sequence continues at coordinate 32,732 of JBBKXT010000123.1, read as the reverse complement.
TGAAGCCAGAGCAGAAAGAAGCTATCGAAACTTCACGTTCAGCGGTTATGGAAGCATTGAAAGCTTATCCTGCGCTACAGAAGAACGTAACTGACTTTGTTGCAACCTGGACTGAGAAATCAGCGATGTTGACTTCACTAAAAGATGGTCTTGCTGCTGGCAAAATCGAAGGTGATGTAACAGGCCAACTTTCTGAGCTTAGTGGTTTAGTAACTACAGCAAACGAAAACCTTGAGTCTTGGAAAGGTACGCACACAACCATACAAACTTCTGTTCGCGATGCGATGGCTAGTTTTTCTGGTGCGATGAGTGCAATAGCGCCAAAGGCAGGTATGTAATAACGTACGTCAAAAAATTTAAAAGGTCTCCATCTGACGATGGGGACCTTTTTTTGTTATTACGAGTTTTGATTTGTGGATTATGCGTTGAGATTCGTCTTCATCACATCTATAGTGAGCAGGGAAGCGTTGAGCACTCAGCGCCAGAGGCGCTTGTTGTTTAGGAGGTATAGAAGGAGCAGGGTTTATAGACGCTCTCTTCCTTCCGCTTCATTGTCTCGCGTCTTTTGCCCCCGACTCCTAGCGCCTCCGCTGAGTAGCTACTGCGCTCGCGGAAAGGGGAGAACAGGTTTTTCGTAATTCGAATTATTTTTTGTGTTCACCTCTCAGTCCTCACCCTGTACTACCTCCTTCGTCGGAGTACAGGGCAGGCCCTTTGGTCACCATTTCCGAGGGATCGGAATTAGCGGCGGTGATTCACCTCTAAAGAAAGTTTCAGGTCTCACTTCAGCAACTTAAAATAATGGCTCACTTTGATCGCCTGGGCCTTGGAAGTGACATGGAGTTTTTCATAAATATTGGCGACGTGTTTTTTAACGGTGTTGTAACTGATGAATAATTTCTTTCCGATGTCTCGGTAGTTGTACCCTTCTACCAAAAGCTGGAGGACTTCAATCTCGCGATTGGAGACATCAAATGGAGGTGTCATTTCCGGGTCTTCACGATGGCTTTCTTTCATATCAGATTTCTGAATGAGGGATAAAGCTTTCCGTGCAATACTTGGACTCATTGGTGCATCAATGCCATTATAAAGATTGTTGATATGCTGTTCGATGACATTAATTTTTTCATCCTTCAATAAAAATCCTGATGCACCTGCTTTGATAGCCCTGAAAAGTGTTTCTTCGTCATCGTAAACAGTCAGCACTAGAAATTTTATAAATGGATAGGCCGTTTTAGCTATGGCGATCGTCTCGATGCCATCCATTTCGGGCATGTTAACATCCATCAATACGATATCCGGAAATTGTGCTTCAGGGGTGTCTCTAAGTTTTGAAAGGAATTGATTTCCACTTTCGCATACATACTTAAATTCAAATCCTGTATTGAAGGAAAGCAATTCTTTTAGGGATTGTCGGGTATGAAAATTATCATCGACTAGTGCTAATTTTATCTTAGCCATGACTTTTTGGATTTAAAGGTGATGTATCCTGATATTTATAGGTGATCAAAACCTGGCTTCCGGAATTTTGATGCTGATTGAAATCAACTGTCGCACCGATTTGTGCTGCCCGTGACCTGATATTACCCAACCCATACCCCTCTTTTACATGATCAATATTGTATCCAGTTCCATTGTCAGTAATAATGATTTTTAATTCAGTATTTGAGTTTTCGAAAGTTATTGATATCTCCGTTGCCTGCGCATGTTTGAAAATATTATTCAAAGCTTCTTGACAAATTCTGTGGAGATTGAGCGCTGTAAATGGTCCAAGGATGGTGTCCATATTGCCTGAGGAGTGATTCGAAATTCTGTAATGACTTTCGGGGCCAGCCAACTGATGAACAAAATTTTTTAATCTTAGGATAAAATGGGAGATATCAATTTGTTCATTTTTGACCACCCAGATAGTGTCCCGTAATTCCTGATTGATCTGTGTGGAAATCGATTCCAGATCCATCATTTTAGTTTGCGTTTCTGCCGTTGTCAGGCGATCTCCCTGATGAATTATAAAATTTATACCTCGTTTGACAGTAGCCATTTGAGCACCAATATTGTCATGCAGATCTCTTGAAATACGAATGCGTTCTTCGTGTAGTTTTTCACCCAATTCCTGTTTGTAGGCTAGTTTTAAGGCCAGTCTTGTTCTATGGAGGTTCATGATATAATACAGGATATATAAAGGGATCAACGCCATGATGGTGATAAACCACCAGCGTCTATAAATAGGGGGATGGATATTGATCTCTAATGCATGTAAAAGTGGGGCGTCAGGCTCAAAATCATTTGCCACGTGAAAGTAGATTGTATAATGACCAGGTGGAAGTTGCAGTTGAATGTCAGGGCTATTTTCCAAATTGATCCATCGCTCATGCAAGCCTTTAACCCTATATTGTAGGTTATAGTTTTTGGGAGACCGCTGTCCTATAGGTAGCAAGCGAAGTTGGATGGAATTTTCATTGTTAGCCAGATCAAAAGTTGGTGATTTTCCGGGTGTAAAATAACGTTGCCTTACATCCCCATTGACACTAAATGTGCTGATATAGGGCAATGGGTTGTCCATTTCCATGTCGATATTTTCGGGGTAAAAAGCAGTGATGCCATTGATGCCTCCGAAATAGAGTTTGCCTGATTCCGTTTTGAAGCAGGAGTTCGTATTAAATTCATTTTCCTGTATACCAGATTCAATCGTGTATTGCTTAAATGTCAAATCCGCATTAAGTCGATACAAGCCATAGTCAGTACTAAACCAAAATTCATTTTCCAGTTTTCCCGGTAATATGGCATATACCATGTGATCATAGATAGGGGAATAAGGATAGGTTGGATTCAAGGTATCCAGTAAGTATAATCCCTGATCAGTCGCTACCAAAAACTCGCTAGGGGAATAAGGAACCACACATCTCGAATAACCAAGGTCAGGCAAATTAAACTTTATTGTATTCGGTTGAAACGATTGATTATAAAAGATGAGTTCGTCTCCTGCTGACATCACATATCCACCCGCACAGGTTGAAACTGAAATACTTTGTCTGAAATATAAATAGGAAATGTGTTTGAATGGGATTGAATCATCTGGCCGAATTTCAAATACTCGATGATTATTAAAATTTAAAAACCGCTGGTTTTCCGTATCCTCGATAGGATTTTCATAGTATGAAATAGGGTCTCGTCCAAAATCGTGTATTTCTCGCATGTGATACTGATCAGCTTCAAAAATCAATTCAATTGCTTTTTCAGCCAGTAATATGAAACGTGAAGGTGATATTTTCAGAATGGCAGAAACAAACTTTAATGGACTTGAATCCGGACATAAAACAATTTGATGTTTCAACACACCATTCGTATCAAATACTAATAGGCCATCCTGTAGTGTTCCGGCAAGAATAAGATTTTTTTCTTCAGAGACGCGAATACATTTTATAAAAAACTCTTTTCTTGATGGAACACCTATGTATTGGAAGCCTTCAATGGGTGGATAAGTTTTGATTAAGCCGGAATTGAAGGTGGAAATAAATATATGTCCCGATTTGTCCATCAACATTCTACGCAGCTTAACTCCAGAGAAGGGCTGACCACCTGTTCGCTGAATTCTTGACACCCAACTCATTGACCTGAGATTAAAAAGGTAAATGGAATTGTTAAGTGAAATGTAAGCACTATCCCTTCCGACCAGTAAAATTTGTTGCCCCTTGAATTCCAATCCCGACATAGGAAGTGGAATGATAAATGTGGATGTGTCGGTAGAAATTTCAAGATTGTTTGGTTGAAGAACTATTAAGGTGTCTCCTCCTGCGAATGCGCCAATTGAGACTCTTGGACGAGTTACATCAATAGTTGTTTTTTCTGAAATCAAATCAAACGAACATTTCAAAGAGTCCGTATCTATATAATGAATTTGTGATACGGGTTCGGCATTTATGTAAACGGAGCTCCATTGAAAACTGGAATGTGGTTTGTGAAAAAATTCAAATGACCTTTTCAGTATCATTGACTTTTTTTCTATTTGATATAAACTATCATTTGGATGTGCAATGTACAGGTAGACGCCATCTTCATAAATAATATTAGGGTGATTTTCATGCTTTGAATACGTGGGTAACACACGTTTGGGGGCTTCTAAAGAGGTGTACTGGGCAGTTGTAAATTTATAGAGGATGTTTTGTTTCAGTAAAAACACATCTCGGCCACTCTCGAATCCAAAAACTCCTCGGGTGTTAGATTTATGGATCAGATGCCCCATGCCTACAAACTTATCGCCATCAAATAATTGTAGAGTACCATTGACAGCAATCCATAAGAGGTCGTTTTGATCTGCACAGAAATCACCAATGACACTGTGCTCCAGACCTTCGGCCATGCTAAACGCTTCGCTATAGACAAATCGGGTAGCCACCTGAGCTATAGCGTGATGTGAAATAGTAATAAATAAGAAACCAAGAAGAATTCTCTCCAGCATGATCAGTCAAATAGGGTACAGGCTTGATTTGCTAAAATCGCGAATAAACAAAAATAGACGAAAAAGTATAGTTCAACTCATCTGTTGGTATCAATATGAGTAAAAATCACCCGAAAGTATTATTGTATTACAGAGCTCTCCCTAATAGCTTTGGATCCTTAACCGTGGTCTCAACCAAGGCATAAATCAACTAATAATGGCATCCCGAAAACACCCAATCAATAAAAAAACCGGAATATGGAAATACTGTCTGTTGTTAGCATTTCTTTTGCCTTCATTGGTTGCTGAGGCGCAGTATACGATACATACCTCCTACGATATTGACATGCAGTTTGATTACCCAATGGATATTACCATAGAGGCTGATGAGTTAAGTGATGCACTCGATATCGGATTTGATTTCACTTTTTTTGGCAATACGCACAATGAATTTTATGTATCCTCTAATGGCTTCGTCTCCTTTAACGCGACAGGGGGAAGCGGATACTTTAACCAAACGATGCCAGATCCCACAAGCCCCAATGATTTGATTGCTCTGGCATGGGCGAGTCATGATCCTGATTACGTGTCGGCTAGTTTTGAGACATTGGGCAATGCTCCTTATCGAAGTCTTCGTGTCAATTTTTATATGGAAGATTATGGTGATGGAGGTGGAGAGGGTTTTGGCTCATCTGGTTATTATTATGTGGATGCTCAATTGGTATTATATGAAACGACCAATATCATTGAGATTCATATGTATGATTATGAAGGGGGATATAATGAGATTCAAACCACTCAGGGTTTAGAGAATTCCGATGGTACCGTTGCTATTCCGGTTCCAGGCAGGAACAATACATTTTGGGACTCGTATACCGAGTTAACCCGTTTTATTCCCGATACGTACGTTGATTTGGAAATCTTTGGCTTGATACCTGTGCAATGTGAAGGACTTCAAGACATACAGGTATTGGTAGAGAATATAGGCGGTGCTACCGTGGATACTTTTTATGTCGATTGGACATGGAAGGGTGAGCCGCAAGATTCGATAATTGTGTATGAAAACTTGCCTCCGAATAGTGCGACGCTAGTGACGCTGGGTCAGAAAACTTTTGAATCTGATTCCATGTATTTGTTGACCTCCTGGACGTACAACCCTGAGAACCAATCGGATCAAAATCCCTTAAATGATACCATCTCTAGGACAATGTTTACGGGTCTTCAAGGGGTCTATACGATTGGTGGTACTAGCCCTGACTACAGCACTATAGCGGAAGCAGTCTCGGCTCTTGTTACCCATGGAGCATGTGATACTGTAGTGTTTAATATCCGGTCTGGAGTTTATACAGAAGAGCTTGATATTCCCTATTTGAGTATTGCGCAGGGAAGTGTGGTTGTTTTTCAATCTGAAAGCGGAGTCGCAGAAGACGTAACGATTACGCAAAACTATTCTTCAGGTTCGGGTCATCGGATGATTGAAATCACCAATGCGAGCCATCTTCGGTTTAAGCATCTGACTTTACAAACTACGGGTACCGCCTGTTCAAATGTGGTGTACATCAGCTCTTATTGTGCAGATATTCATATTACGGGATGTCATATTATTGGTGCTACTTGTAATTTGCTGACCACAAATGGAGCGGTGATTTCGCTTGTCAATGGTCAGAAGGAAGGATTCTTGATGGACAGTAATATCATCAGAAATGGTAGTTACGGAGTTCATATTTCACCGGGATATCCCTCTTTTGCAAGTGAGGTGGAATTGTTAAATAATACAGTGGACAGTTTCTATCGCTATGGCATTTATCTCTACCGGATGGAGACATTGAACATGGGCGGGAATACTATATTTTCACCATCCTCAAGTTCAACTGGTATTGATGCAGATTATTTATATGGCGCCTGCACAATAGAAAACCAGAATATTTATCTGCCGCTAGGAAACCGGGGTATGCGATTGAACAGGTACAACTATCTGGAACCAGCAAGTGAGGATACGTTGTATGTCCTAAATAATATGATCAACCTGGGTGGGGCAGTGTCTGGCTCAAGAGCTTTTTTATTAGAGCAGTCCAATAATGTTAATGTATGGCACAATACGATCCATTCATCGAGCACGAATTCTTCTTCTTATGGTTTCTATAGTGCATACAATACCATTACGGACCTTAGAAACTCGCTGATCACAAATATTGGCGCTGGAAGAGCCGCCTATCTTGAAACATTGACTTCTGACTACAATGTATTTTTTAATGTGACTACTCCATTGATCAGCGATGGAACGGAATATTCAACATTGGCGGATTGGGTACTGGCTTCCGGGCAAGATGAAAATAGTTTGCAGGAAGATCCACTATATGTCTCTTCAACAGATCTTCACGTAGGCCATGGCGCACTTAATAATGTAGGAGACGAACTGATGCCTCCTGTAGCATTTGATATTGATCTTGATAGCCGTAATACAGCTACACCGGATATAGGCGCTGATGAGTTTGGTTTCCTTGAGGATGATCTTCAAGCTATTAAAATCCTTTTTTCTAATCATCAAATAGTAGGCGACAACGATGTTCAAGTCGTCGTGTATAATCTTGGCCAAAACGATGTCAATGACTTTACGATTGAGTGGGAGCTTAATGATGTTGTCCAAACGCCTGTAACAGTCAATACAACGATGTCGGTGGGCGGTGGCGACACCATAACCCTTGGAACGATAGCATTCGTACCGGGAGAATCTGTAGTCATCCGTGCCAACACGCATTTGCCAAATGGAAATGCGGATAGTGATATGACAAATGACACAGCAAGAATTGGTCCCGTCTATGCCATATTAAATGGTCTTTATACCGTCGGAGGCGACACGCCTGATTTCCCAACATTGTCATCGGCTTTTGATGCAATTGCCTTTGGAGGTATAGCAGACAGTATAGCACTTGCTGTGCGAGATGGGCTTTATGCAGATCCTATTAGTCTAATGCCTAATGAAAATTTTTCTTGTAGTAAGCCTATCCACGTCTATAGTGAATCATTGGATGCCTCAGCTGTAGTCTTTGACAACAATAATGAAGTAGTGCCTGTCATCAGGTTGGACGGGGTATCGGGGATCACATTCAGTTACATGACCTTTAAACTTACCCCTTCTGCTTTTCACAATACAATCATTCTTGAGAATGGGGCAGCCTGTAATGGTTTCAATCATTGTGTCATTGAAGGAAGATTTAATACAGCAAGCACTTCTAATACATATGCTGCGGTATTGTGTGATTCCAACCCAGGCGAGGATAATGATTTCTATAACTGTGTTTTTAAATATGGTTCTTTTGGTCTGTACTCCAATGGGCCAAACTCCTTTACGGGTTCGCTTGTCGATATTGTTGACAACTCTTTTATCAACAATTACTACTATGGAGCATATGTCTTAAATTCAAAACATGTCAAGGTCGTTGGCAATTATGCAACGATTACATCAGCACAGCATAGTAATTACAGAGGAATATTTCTTAACAATTGTAAAAGTATGACATTGAGTCACAATGCTGTTTACAATTCATTTGGAGGTCAGTATGCTATTGGTTTTACGGAGTGTGATGGAACATACCAAGATACAACCAGAGCATACAATAATTATGTCTATGGTGGGACGTCAAATAACTTAATAGGCATATTCACAGGATCATATTCAAACTATACCCATGTTTCCAATAATACAGTAAGATGTTATCAGGGCCGAGCTGGGGGATTTTCATGGAGTTCTAATTTCAGAATTGATAATAATATTTTTGTAAGCACAGACACCAATGGCGTAGTACTGGAGTTGCTAAATATGGGCGGTGATGTAGTTTCTGATAATAACTGTTTGTATGCAACTGCAGGCAATATTGGCGAACTAAATAATACGCAGTATCACACAATGGCAGAATGGAAGGCATTAGGGTATGATACGTCATCTCTGAATATTGATCCCATTTTCGATGATTCGACATTTAATGCACATGCTGTTTTATTGGACAGCAGAGCTATTCCTTATGCCCATATTGCCGATGATATTGAAGGAGATGCCAGACATGCATCTGAACCTGATCTTGGAGCAAATGAGTTTGACCCGTTGACCGCAGATGCTGGTATCATGGCCATCGTACACCCCACCATGCCCTTTTCTGCCGGCAACCAACCTGTTTATGTGCGATTTTATAACAACAGCGGAGATACTTTGGAGTCTCTTCAATTTGATTGGGAGGTCAATGGAAGCCCACAGCCATCTTTTATCTGGGATGGACTATTAGACAGGGGAGCCATTTATGATTCATTAGAGATCGGACAGTTTGAGTTTGAGACTTATACCCCTTATCATGTGAAAGTCTGGGTTTCTGAACCCAATGAAATGACAGATCAATTGGCTATCAATGACACAATTGAAGTAGCTAATCAATATACTGGACTGAGTGGCATATATACGATCGGTGGGGAGGAGCCTGATTTTGAAACGATCACTGATGCAGTCGATGCTCTCAATGCCGGTGGAGCTGATGCCCCTGTTACTTTAAATATCCGAAATGGAATCTATTTAGAGAATATCTTACTCCATGATTTTCCCGGATCTGATTGCGATCGTCCGGTTATATTTCAATCCGAAAGTGGTGACTCTTCCTTGGTAACGATCACCAATTTAGGTATAGATGCGTATACTATTGTACTCGATGGAGCAGATGGTGTCCAATTTAAAAACCTGACAATCAAATCTGTCAACACTTCTTACCGACATGCGATACAATATGGAGGTGGAGCTCATTGTAATGAATTTGAAGGAAATAGTTTGCATGGTTTTGTAAGTACATCCACCTCAAGTACTGCTGCAGTAATAAATTCTTTGCCTGGCCTGGATACTGCAAACGTTTTTATAAATAACCGTATTCTTAATGGATCGTATAGTTTTGATCTTGCCGGTGATGCATCTGCTCTAACAAATACCATCATTTCAGGTAATCTACTCGATCCATATTACTACGGAATTTATTTGGATGACTACGCGGGAGTTTCGATTTCGCACAACAAAATCTATGTCGATGATCGTAATTCAAGCCGAGGTATTACCCTTATTAATAGTCCAAACTTAGAAGAGATTTCTAATAATGTCATCTATGTTCCTGAAGGACAATATGGGATATTTATGAACAACTGTGATAATGTTAGTTCATCCCCTGGTCGCATATTTAACAACTTTATAAGTGTAGGCGGGACGAGTATAGCCCGGGGGATTTACATGACCGGATCGGCTTACCAGGATGTTCTACATAATAGTATTCTTGTGAATTCCACTAATGTGACTTTGTCGAATACAATGCCAATTCATATAATCAGTAGTCCAAATGTCAGGGTATTCAATAATGCCACCAAAAATGCAGGTGTTGGGTATTGCATTTATTTAAGTAGCAATTCCGGTTTTCTGTCCGATCACAACTCCTTTTTTACAGCGGGTTCAACCTTCGGTTATTGGAATGGCGGAGCCGTAGAAACCACATTTGAGAACTGGCAAACGGCAAGTACGCTGGATTCAAATTCGATCTATATCGATCCCAACTTTATGTCCTCGACGGACTTGCACACGTTCCTTGTCTTGCTCAATGAAACAGGAGATCCTGATGTGGGCATAACCCATGATATTGATGGTGAGTTGCGAGACTCGCTACCGGATATTGGTGCAGACGAGTTTGATCCCTTGCCCTATGATGATGCCGGCATATTTATGTGGGCTGGACCTCACAGTCCATTTGCCGCTGGAAACCATCCTGTAGAATTCGTCATTAAAAATTTTGGCGGTAATACACTCACATCTGCAACGGTGCGATGGACGGTCAATGGTATTGAACAAACCCCCTTTGAATGGACAGGGAATTTACTAACCTCTGTTTGTGATACATTTCAGGTGGGGAGTTTTGACTTTGATGAGCTCATTGCTTATAACATTGATGCCTGGTCAGAGATGCCAAATGACAGTGTTGATGGAGATCCTGACAATGATCTTTTCTCAACAGGTACATTTTATGCTTCTCTCGCCGGGACATATACAGTCGGAGGGTTTGCCCCTGATTTTAATCTGATCAGTGAATTGGAGACCATTTTAAACTCAGCAGGCATCGTTGATCATGTTATTTTTGATTTCAGACCCGGTGAATATCAGGAGGCCATTTCCATTTCTAATTTTCCAAGATCTTCCTATACACACACCGTCACCTTTAAATCTGAAAGCGGCGATTCATCAGATGTTACAATCACACAGACTGCGTCCAATACTGTTCTTGTGGATTTGGATGATGCGCATAAAATTTTATTCAATCATCTGACATTAACGAACAACAAAGGGCATGTTTTCCAAATCCGAAATGGATCTTCACAGATCACTATTGCCAATAATTATCTTGAGACACAGGAGCCCATTGCATCGTCTCGAGGATTGATTTATTCGTCCACGACGACTGAAGATAGTCTATCCATTCTCAATAATCATTTCCACAATGGCTATTATGGTGTCTACCTCTATGGTGGTGATTATGAAAAAGGACATGTTATTTCCGGCAACTTGTTTACAGGTGTTTTTCGGCACTGTGCCTATGTGCGAAAGTTTGATGGGCTAACGTTTTCAAATAATCAGCTTTTGGCAACTTCTACAGTATCCAGCGATGTTTATATGTATCAAGGAATCGGTGCTTTCACGGTCACACAAAACACAATTATTAGTGACGCATCTAATTATTCTCTTTATTTGGGTTCTATCACTAATGAGACACCCAATGCTTCACTTTTTGCAAATAATTATATTTATAAATCAGGTACATCCACTAGTAATGCTGTTCAGATAGAGGGCGTTGAAATGATCAATATTGATTTTAACTCTATTTATAATGCAAATGATCATGCCAGCTCATCAGCATTGTTTGTTAACAACCTTTTGGATTTTAATATACGCAACAATATATTGTATGGCGTAGAAGGACCGGCTATCCAAAGTTTTGGAACACCTGATGTGCATAACTATAATGTCATTTTTTCACTTGGTGCTGTAACGGCTTTACAACACTACACCCCTTATAGTACACTTGCAGCATATGTCGCGGCAACAGGAACAAATGCAAATAGTGTAGACGTTGATCCTCTCTTTCTCTCTTCAGAAGCACCAGATGTCGTACAATACTTACTGGATGGCAGTGGAGTCAACATCGCTGGACTGACAACTGATTTCAATGGGGTGACGCGGACTTCGCCACCGGATATCGGTGCCGTTGAATTTACACCCTCATCATTCGATGTAAAAATGTCCCATGTGGTTACACCGGAATTTGGCTGTGGTTTGAGTGATGAAGAAAATATACAGATTGCCTTAGTCAATATGGGAAGTATGGCAGCTACCGGATTTGATGTAGTTTTTGATTTTGATGATGTTGTAGTTTCTGAAAATATTGGTTCGTTAGAAGTGCCTCCGGGAGACACGTTGTTTTATACTTTTTCTGCCACAATTGATGCTTCGGACTTCGGTGAATTTAGCCTGCCTGTTTGGATTGAGTTTCCTTCTGATGTCAACACATCTAACGATTCTATTGTCGATTCAATCGTAAATTATCCACCGCTCAATATAGCTCCGGGAAATCTTAATCCTGTCGATGGAACCTCTGGTTTAGAAAATCAAGTTTCACTTTCCTGGTCTCCGGTAAACAATTCAGTTAGTTATGATCTTTATGTGTGGCCAGAGAATACAGCCAAACCAATTACCCCAACGCATGCAGAAATCACAACGATCAATAAACTGGTCACAGGTTTGACTTATGGGGTCAGTTACTGGTGGCAGGTTCACGCGATCAGCCATTGTGATGAGCAACTCGCTTCAGACACTTCTACATTTGCCGTGCGTAATCTTCCTGACTTGATTATTCAATCGATCACCACTCCACCTACAGCTTTTTCAGAACAGACGATTGGTATTGAGTGGGTGACTAAAAACATAGGAAGCGGAGGAACGGTGCCCGGTACCTGGTATGAAGATATTTATTTGTCTCCTGATCCTACTTACAACAGTTTCGACCCATTGTTGGCATCTGTTTCCAGTCTAAATTCCTTGAATGCGGATCAATCCTATGCACACAGTGCGGATGTAGTGATTCCACAAGGTTCCAATGGATTGTATTATATAATTATCAGAACGGATCGTTACAATGGCGTTAAAGAAACACTGGATAATAACAATACCACTTTCAGTGCTTCACAGATTAACATTGCGTTGAGTCCGCCACCAGACTTGCTGGTCACTGATATCACGACACCGCTTATCTCGTTTTCAGGGGAAACGATTAATATGACTTACACCGTTTCTAATCTGGGCAGTGGAATCACTACAGAGACCATATGGAAAGATGAAATCAGGTTACAACCTGCTCCGGGAAACAACAATGGCATCAATACATTATTGGCTACAAAAACGCATGTAGGCGCCTTGCTTCCTGATTCAAGTTATACTGTAAGTTTAAGTGTTGATATACCAGAAAATATTTTTGGCAATTATCAGATACAAGTTTTTACGGATTATAAGCTCGATGTATTTGAATTTGCATCCGAAGGAAATAATACATTGCTTAGTGATGTGATGGAGGTTGTCTTGACGCCTCCCGTAGATTTGGTGCCGGATAGTTTGATGACACCGGATACCATGAGTTTGTATCAAACTTACCCGATCACTTTTCAAATCAAAAATGCCGGAGGATCTGCACCGACGGTATCACATTCTGACAGATACTATTTATCTCAATCACCTGTCTATAATCAAAATTTTCTCACACACCTTGGATATGCACATCACAATCCTGGCTTGATGCCGGGGCAGTATACAGAAAAGGTAGTGAACATCAAATTGACAGGCAATTACAGTGATGTATATTATCTGTATTTGGTCACAGATTATAATGACAGGATTGATGAATATGCTTTTGAAAACAATAATATCCTTCGCTCTGATCCGATCGTTATCATCAAGCCTGATCTGGTGCCGGATTCTCTGATTCATCCATCAATGGTGATGTCAGGCAGTACGATCAATCTACGCACTGAAATTGTAAATGATGGACCTGGGTATTTTTATGGCTCCTACAAAAACAGATATTATCTGTCAGATGATGATCAGCTTTCAACGATGACGGATATTGTGCTTTCTGAACGAACCATATCCAATGCAGAATTGGGGACCACGGACACCGTATCCAATTCATTTTCGCTAGCACTGCCACAGGATCAATTTGGTTCCAAATATCTAATCGTGGTGACAGATGCCCATCAGACCGTTCATGAAGCAAACGAATTGAATAATACACTGGCCTCGCCGATCACTATTTTTGAAGCACCACATCCGGATCTATTGGTGACCAGTATCCAGGTGCCGGATACGATTCAGGCAGGTGTTCCGTTTTCAATGTCCTATGCCCTCAAAAATCAAGGAGATGCTCCATTGACGGTGAATACCACAGACAGTATATTCCTGTCTTTTTCACCCTCATGGAATCGAATGACGGCAGTTCCTTTAATGACCAGACAGACGGCATTATTGGATACGTCTCAAACGCTCACTTTTAATCTTTCAATTGAAACGCTGTTTGATCAGAACCCTAATGAATATTACATCTATACACTTTGTGATGCCACTGATAAAATCTATGAAGGAAGTGGCGAATCCAACAACATAACGCGAAGTGATGTTTTAGCACTTCTGGCCTATCCGGATATAGATATCGCTGTGGATACTTTGTTTGGTTTGCCAGATACATTGACATCCGGTCAGTCGTACAGTGTTCAATATGCTGTGAGTAATTTGAGTGATTTCCCAACCTATCATTCCGGATGGACAGATCGTTTTTACTTTTCAACGGATAGCTTATTCGAATCAGACAGCGATATGCTTTTGAGTTCAGTGGCCTATAGCGGAGGAGTAATTGATTCGGGGGCAACTAAAATAGTTTCATCTCAACTGACGCTACCTGATGGCATTTCCGGGAGTTATTATGTTTTTGTTGAAGTTGATAATGGGGATGTTAATGATGATATCGACAGGACAAACAATTCAAATGCTATTCGCCTGGTAGGAGTCGCAAAAAAGATTCCGGTCAAGCTCGCTTTATATCCGGATTTACAACCCACATCCTTTATTTGTCCGGTCGAAGTGGTCTCCGGACAGTACTTTGATATCATCGCCACGGTAACCAATGCAGGGTTAGGAATGGCAGGAATTCGAACGGATAAAATTTTTGTCAGTTCTAATAATGTTATAGATCAGGGGGACAAAACGTTGTCGAGTTTGAGTAAAGCACCTCTTGGCAGTATGATGACCCAGACAGATACACTATCCGTATTTGTGCCTGCTAATTATTCGGGTAACTACTATATTATCTATTCTGTAGATCATGGGAATATAGTATATGAGCACTTGAAGGATAACAATAATATTTTTCTGGCTTCAATAGTTGCTACGCCTCCACCTCCGGCTGATTTGATTGTTAGAAACATTCTCGTTCCAGATAGTGTGCTTGCAGGAGAATCTGCAAGTATTACATGGGAAACTAAAAACACAGGAACGAATCCAGCATCTGGAGCCTTACGTGAAATTGTTTATTTATCAGCAGATACTACCTGGAATCTGACGGATGAAGTTATTGGTATTTGGGATGGAAATGTTAATCTCGGACCGGGGGCAAATACCACCAAAACGGTTTCGTTGCCTTATAATAATGTGAATAATGCAGATTATCACACGATTATTTTGACCGATGCAAGAAATAATATTCCAGAGTCAAACGAGGATAATAATTATGGATACTCTTTTGACTTGACTAATGTGGATATAAAAGAATTGTTTTTTGATTTTCCGGAAGAGACTTTACTTTCAGCGAATGTTAATCGATATTACAAATTGTTGGTTAATGCAGAAGAAGCCGGAAGGAATATCCTGATCACCCTGGAAGGCGATTCGTTGATCGGAGTCAATCAAATGTATGTGAAGTACGAAGCCGTTCCAACACCTGCTGATAATGATTATTCCTATAGTCAGCCCTTCTCGTCTCATCAGCAGATTATGATTCGCAATGCGGAGCCGGGTTATTATTATATAATGATCAATGGTTTTAAAGTTGGGGATAACTCTCCACAGCCAGTGACGGTATTGGCAAGGACGCTGCTGATGGAAATACTTTCTGTTACCCCTAATGAGGGCGGGGATAAAGGATATACGACCATTGAAGCTTTTGGATCAGAGCTTGATTCGATCGTTGTTGTCAAACTAGTGCGGGCAGATACATTACAGGAATACTATGAAATTGTCGCTGATACATTTATTATGATAGATGAAGGATCGCGGGTCATTGCTCGTTTTAATCTTTCCGGACAACCACTTGGTGAGTATCATCTGCTGTGTCATCGGGAGAGTATTTGGATGGCCAGCTACAATAATGCCTTTGCGATAATAGAGGGTCAGGGAAGTGAAATTCAAGTCCATTGGGACTTCAATCCTAAGGTGTATAATCCTCGTTCAACTACACTTTTCCAGATAAAAATAGATGTAGAAAATACAGGTGATTCAGATGCTATAGATAGATATATTCGGGTAGGTTCGCCTGCATATGACAATCCCATGTACTACAGTCTAAGTGATTATTACAATGGAATTGTGCACACACAGTTGGTATTGTCAACTGAGGATGTAAATGGCTTTCCGGGCATCCTACGACCCGGAGGACGCAGAACATTTTATGTCATTGGTCGCATCGAGGGCACTCAAGGTTTTTCAATTCATTATGATAAATAAGGTAATATGTATCACCATTTTTTTTCCTTTTTCCTTTTTCTGTTCCTCCCATTGTCGGTGTGGGGTCAGCAGTGGGCTGGTCCGGATACATCCACCTGCGGGCAACTGGGGGTCATAATTGGATCGGACGATCCATGCCCAGATTGTTGTTATCAATGGACACCGACATCTAACCTCTCCTGTACAGACTGTAAAAATCCTACAGCAAATCCAGATGTAGCGACCACCTATACAGTTGAAGTGCTTGATAAGCATTTACGCTTTAAAGGAAAAGATGAAGTTCTTGTGGAAGTCAAGTTTGGAGAAATGAAGTTATATCCTGACTTTCTAATCCAAGGATCAGATGAATCAGAAGTACATGCCACTTTATTGCAACTTGATGATGTTGACAATCCATCAGAAATCACCTGGGATATTTTCGGACCTACCTTAAACTGTGAATTAGTTCCTCAAGGATTAGGAGCCATTATAACGCCTGGAAATCTCTATGGAGAGATAGAAGTGGAAGCACGTAAAAACTCAGTTCCGGGTTGTTACGTGAGAAAAACATTACCTGTAAATAATGGTGTAAAAGATGTTGTTGCATTTGACTATACCAATCCAAATCGAAGGGCTGGAACGGGGGAAACTCTTTATGTCATATCCGACGAGCAAGTTCATATAGCAGCTATTCCTAATCCCGGTGGTTTTGAAGAGGGTATTCCAAACTGGAAACCTGATGCATATGGTTCTAATACACCCCAGGATGGGCAACGATCCGCTATCATGTCTGAAACCATTGGCTTATCTGATGTTATTTCAGATTATATTGCCGGAGATGCACCCGATTTCAAACCAAAAGTTACCGTCATTCGGATGCCCCCTCAACCTACCGATGAAACAGTCATTACGCTTGAGTATCTGGATGATTTATTGGAGGGGCTTACAAATCTTTTTAAATTCAAAGATCAACCTGCAATTGATCCGCCTTGTGGCCCTTTGTTTCCTTTTACGCTTACTTTAACCACACCTCTTGTCAAGTTTAATGAGCAGAATGTTGAAAAATATGGTACTCCACGAATTAGCAAGAAACAAGAATTGGTTGTTGAAGTAGAACTTGTTGCTACTGGAAGACTTTTTCATCCCGTGTTTACAAAAAGCTTTACTTCTCGCTTTTTCAATGTTGTATTATGCAGTAGGCTTTATATTGAAGCAAGTACAAATCTTGCTGCCAATATCAAAATTGTTAAAGATCCATCATTGGCGGATTCTTCATTTCAGGCAGTCAATCCGGAAATTGTTTGGGGAATTGCGATAGGAGGAGGAGCTGAATTTGCCTTTCAGCCACCAGGCTATTTACTTTCAGTGAAAGCCAAGATTGGATCAAGTGCTAAAACAACCTTCACCTATGAAAACGAAAAATTACAAGCTAAAATAAAAATCAACCCTGCAGTGACCAAGGTAGAAGCCAAAATTCAATCTATTAGTAATATGGGTGAGTTTGAAGATTTATCATGGGGTGTGGGAAATTTTTCTCGAGAAATCGAATTGATTCCAGCCAAGGAATTTGGCCCTTATATACTTTATAATTTTCAAAACTGATAAATATGCGAATCTTGTTTTCGATGATCCTTATTTTCAATGTGTCCTTGCTGACAGGGCAGATCGTCTTTCAGGATGAGTCATTTTCGCTTACTGTGTTGGATCAAACATGGTTCAATTCTCCCATTAGTCATAAGGAACCTGTACAGGAATCAGATCCAATTTTCGTTAAGGTGTTTAAGGAATATTTTAATCCGGATGGATTTAATGAATATAAATCCTTTTTTCTCAGTCAAGATTGGGGTGGCTTTAGTCTTGATGAGTTTACTGAATGGCAGATGTTATTAGATTCGAATGCATTATATCTGCATCAGATTCTTTATCTCCGTAATCTTTCTGGTCAGGAATTTTTCATAGGCCAATATACGCTTGAAACATCTGCTTACACGATTCCTCAATCCGTTAAGTTCAAGAAAATTAGCGGGCAGTGGAAGCACATCCATGTCAGAAATGATGTGATTTTTCCTTTTCTACACAAGATTGGAAACGTTCGTCCAGACAAGATAAACGCGTATGCACGGTCCACAAACGAACAAATAAATATGAATCAATTGTCACCTGACTTGTTTTCATCAGTTGGAGAAAAATTTGATCGACAGAAAATCTTTCAACGAATGGAGCCTATGTTAAAGAATAAGCTAGTTTCCGATGCCGATTTGTTAATTGCACGAAATCTTTTTGTAAGTAAAGCGGATCAGTCGTTTATTGAGTTTCTCTGTGACCAATATCCAATCGATTATATTCAACTGATGGAGGAAAGCAATTTAGTGGCTGGCTTTCAATTGTTCAGGTATTCAAAAGCTTTAAAAGAATAAGAGATGAAATGGCTGACATTTATATTGGTATTACTTTGTTACTCAACGCTATCAGGACAAATTACCCTTAAGAAGAGCGATGAATCCTGTGAAGGACGAAAAGACGGGCGAATTGAGGTGGTTGTAGAAGGAGTAAAGTCAGAACTTGACTATACATGGACACGTGATGGTCAGGCATTTGCAGGCGGTAAAATCATCAGTGGTCTTGCCCCGGGCGATTATGCTGTTACCGTATCTACAGAGGGTGGTTGCATGGGTATGAAAGCCGCCAAAATTTGGCCGGGAAAAAATCTATCTGTTTCCATTTCTGCACAACTCATTGGAATAAGTCCTACTCCGCTGCAGTGTGGTGACCGACCTGTATTTACCTATAAACTGACCGGTATTCCTTCCGGTGGCACGCCACCTTATTCATGCTACTGGGGTGGTGGACAATCCCTCGGAGATGTGGAAGGTGGAGAAAATAACAATAACTGCACAATTACGGTTTCTGGTTCATCCATCAATCAATCCATTCTCGTCATCGATAGCGCAAAGTGTGTAGATGCAGAAGGATTTAAAAAAGTGGGCGGAATCAAAAGTTGTCCCAAAGATCCCAACGATATTACAGGACCTGCAGGATATGACACCTTGCAATGGATATCGGTTCATGATGTGATAGATTACGCCATTCGATTTGAAAACGATCCTGTTTTTGCGACCTCTAATGCCGCCATTGTCTTCGTAACCGTGCCACTGGATGATGATATAGATCCATTTTCTTTCCGACTCCAAACATTGGGCTTTGGCGATAAAATTATTGAAGTACCTACTAATGTTTCCTTTTTTCAACAACGAATAGATTATACTGAAGAGCTAGGTTTTAAACTCGATGTCACGGCAGGTCTTGATCTTCCTAATAATCGAGTATTCTGGTTGATGGAAACCATCGATCCAACCACTGGACAGCCACCATCAGATCCTACGGCAGGATTTCTCCCTGTCAATGATACGCTTACTGGTTCAGGAGAAGGATTTATTAATTTTTCATGCCGACCTAAGAGTACAACACCAACAGGCGAAATTGTAGAACATCAGGCCTCGATTGTTTTTGATGTCAATGATCCCTTGCTCACCAATAGCTGGATGAACACCGTAGATGCATTTGCTCCATCTACACTGGTTGATTTTATACCGGACACGCTTTTTTCCAATGAAGTGGACTTTTCATTTACTATTGAAGATGATCCCGGTGGATGTGGTGTTCAATCCGGATCTGTTCTGCTCTCAACAGACAATGCAGTTTTTCAATCCAATGGTTTTTTGACCGGCAGCGATACGGTCCAACTAATTCTCAATTGGGGAACAAAATATTATTATAAAATTCTGGGATCAGATTTTGTTGACAATCTTGAAGATGTTCCTGCGGATTCATTTTATATTATTTCGAAACGTGAAATTGAATTTTTGTCACCAAATCAAAATGTGTTTTGTTTATACGATACCCTTTACATTGACGCTTTGCTGTCCTCACTTCAGGAGGTCGATCTGTATATATCCTCTGACAGTGGTTTAAATTATGATTTGTTAGAAGCATCCGTTTCCGAATGGCCTTATAAAATGGTACTTGATACGAGTCTGCTACTCGATACTATTTTTATTAAGGCGCGAAATGAAGTATTCGACGTTGAATCGATCAGCTTTCCACTGACTGTTCGACCTCTTCCTGACGTTGATGCGGGTGACCCGGCAGAAGGTTGTGAGAATGAAATTCTTTTCGTGGAAGCCAATGGCGCAAATAATTTTCTCTGGTCACCTGACACGATTATTGGCAATCCTTCCGGACGATACTCAAATGTATATGCAGATTTCAGCCAGTATGTCTGGGTGCAAGGCACGGATGTGTACGGCTGCAGAGCAATTGATTCTGTTTGGCTCACGGTCCATGGAACGAGCATCGATACAGTAGGTCAAGCACTATGTGAAGGTGACTCGATACTGATCGATGGGCAATGGATTACAGAAGTGGGGTATTATCCAACGACCTACGGCAATAGCCATAATTGTGATAGTGTCATCGTGACAGAAGTTTTTTTTGAATCACCCTGTATTTGGACCGGAGGAGAATATGTTTTTGTAGATACAGATGCTGCAGGAGACAATAATGGGACGTCCTGGGAAGATGCCTTCAATGAACTAACTGATGCCATCTACGTAGCCGGCAGATATGAAAATGTACAGGAGATTTGGGTAGCAGAAGGAACGTACCATCCTCATCTTACGCGCAGAGATACTAGTTTTATTCTCAGAGACAGCATTAAAATCTATGGCGGATTCCTCGGCATAGAAAATGAAAGAGCAGAGCGTACCACGGATCCGGAACTAGTATTTCTGAGTGGTGATATCAATATAGCAGATACGTTGTGGGATAACAGTTATCATACGGTGGTGATGGCCTCTTCTTGTGTTGAATGTGTTTTGGATGGTTTGACCATTCATTACGGATATGCCGACCAAGCTGGGAACGATACGGGTGCAGGTATATTAAATGCAGGAAAAGGCCAAATCACCAACGTTGTCTTCGAACGAAACTTTGCTACCGAACTTGGAGCGGCTGTTTATTCTGAAGGTGCCTCCGCCATTCTTACTTTCCAGAGTTGTTTGTTCCGACTCAATACCTCTAGCCTGGGCCGTGATGTGGTGAATATCAATGGAGCGCAGCTTACCTTTGTGGGGGTCAATGGGATGCAGTAAACGGTTGAAGGTTTAATGTTAAAGGGTTAGTAGCTTAAACGTTTATGAGGGTTATAGGGGTTAGGTAGGTTATAAGGTGAGAAAGGTTAGTCTCGCCTCTCATATCTCCCGTTTGGCATCTCGTGTCTCGTGTCGCTTGTCGAAAATTCGCAAATCTATTAATCCAGGGTCTCAGATCCAATAGTCTCAGGTCTAAAAATCTCAGGTCTCCTAGTCTCAGGTCCTAAGTTATTAAAAAATCCTACTTTTCGTCGTTCTAAACCTTTCCATATATCTT
Organism: Saprospiraceae bacterium; assembly: GCA_037969625.1. Taxonomy (GTDB): domain Bacteria; phylum Bacteroidota; class Bacteroidia; order Chitinophagales; family Saprospiraceae; genus Opimibacter. The sequence continues at coordinate 11,058 of JBBKXT010000123.1, read as the reverse complement.
TGCGCCATGTATAAGGATAAAAAGGTGGCGGTGGTGCTGCCTGCATATAATGCTTCCCGGACCCTCGCGAAAACCTATTCTGAGATTCCACGGGATATAGTGGATGTGGTGATCTTATGTGATGATGCCTCACGCGACAACACAGTGGAGGAGGCCAAAGCACTGGGCATTCACCATATTATTCAGCACGAGGAGAATAAAGGGTACGGTGGGAATCAGAAATCACTGTACAATAAGGCGCTGGAATTGGAAGCGGATATCGTGATTATGCTCCATCCGGACTATCAATATACGCCTTTACTGATCCCAAGTATGGTTAATATCATCGGAGAAAATCTTTTTCCGGTGGTGTTAGGCTCAAGAATTCTTGGGAAAGGTGCATTATTGGGTGGAATGCCGATCTATAAGTATTGGGCGAATCGCTTTTTAACACTTTTTCAGAATATTCTGGTGAATTATAAGTTGTCCGAATATCATACAGGTTATCGGGCATTTAGTAGCCAAGTGCTCAGGTCGATTCCTTTTAATTCAAATTCTGATGACTTCATTTTTGATAACCAAATGTTGTCACAAATAATTTATGCAGGTTTTCCGATTGGTGAAGTGACGTGTCCAACTAAATATTTTAAGGAGGCATCATCCATCAATTTGGCTCGTAGTTCAAAATATGGATTGGGTGTGTTGAAAGTTTCGGTGATGCATCGATTGCAAAAAATGGGCGTCATCAATAGCCCCTTATATTCCGGTATCGAAGTCAGAAAGCCAAAGAAAGAAGCCGTACAATTTTAGTTTGTTGGTCATTGACCATTCATCATTTTCTAGTCATTCATATTTATGCCAAAAAAGGATTTAAGGACACAATCCCTCACAGACTTGCAGAATTCACTCGCTTCTATTGGCGAGCCCGCCTATCGAGCCAAGCAAATCTATGAGTGGATGTGGAAATTGGGCGCCAGAAGTTTTGATGATATGACCAATATCCCGGCCTCTCTCAGAATGGCGATGAGTGAAGTTTTTACTTATGATAGTATAAAGCTGGATGCTAGACAAACCAGTGATGATGGCACGATCAAGTCGAGATTTAAACTTCATGATGGTCATAAGATTGAAACCGTGATGATACCAGTAGCGAAAGATAAGCGAGCGACCGGATGTGTTTCATCGCAGGTTGGTTGTAGTTTGACGTGTAGTTTTTGTGCTACGGGGAAGATGGGCCGACTGAGAAATTTAACGGCCGCAGAAATTTATGATCAGGCATTCGATACAAATAAGTTGTGTGTTGATACCTTAGGATTCCCGATGACCAATCTTGTGTACATGGGGATGGGTGAACCCTTGCTCAATTATGGCCCTGTCCTGGAGAGTATCAATAGGATCACCAGTGTCAATGGAATGGGCTGGGCACCTAAGCGCATCACGGTCAGTACGGCCGGCATTGCCAAAATGATAAAGCGTCTCGGAGATGAAAAAGTGAAGTTTAACTTAGCGCTTTCTCTACATGCTGCTGAAGATAAAAAGCGCAATGAGATCATGCCCATTAATGAAACGAATTCACTTGTTTCGTTAATGGAGGCATTGGAATATTTTTATGTAAAAACAAAGGGTAGGATTTCATTCGAATATATTGCCTTGAAAGGATTTAATGATTCACTGGAAGATGCGGACAAGCTCGTGCGTTTATGCCGAGGACAATTTCCTGTCAAAGTCAATGTCATCGAGTATAATCCAGTTCCGGGTGTTCCCTATGAGCGTTCAGATACCGGACAGGTAGATGAGTTTGCGAAGCGTGTACGCTCCAAGGGCGTGATGATCACTGTGCGCAGAAGCAGAGGAAAAGATATTGATGCTGCTTGTGGGCAGTTGGCGAATAAAGCCTAATGATTTAGACCTGAGACTGTTGGACCTGAAACCTGAAACCTGGGACTTGTGGACCTTGGACTGTTATATCTGAGACGAGTTGACATTAGACGGAGAAGGTTTAGGAGGTTATAAAGGTTTTTTAGAAAAGTTAATTCGTCTCACGTCTAAATTTTCCAAGTCTCACGTCTCACCTTCCCAAGTCTCATGTTCCCAAGTCTTAGGTCTCACAGTCTCAGGTCTAAATTTTCCAAGCCTCACGTCTCAGGTCTAACAGTCCTAGGTCTCTAAGTCTCAGGTCCAGATGAAGGACTGCGCCTTCACTGTGGGTCCCAGGTCTAATATTTCCAAGTCTTTGCTCGCACATTCCACATTTTATAATTCTTAATTAGTTTTGCGTTTAAGAAAAAATAAAATCATGCGCACGAAACATACCAATGTTGCCGATCTAATAAAAGACATGAAGCCCTGGGTCAAAGAAGTGACATTGTTAAGAGACATTGCTTTGGCTTCGGGAATGGAAGAAGGTATCAAATGGGGCATTCCTGTTTTTATGGTGGAGGGGAAAAATGTCATGGGCATTGGTTCCTTTAAAAGTTATGTAGGTATATGGTTTTATCAGGGTGTTTTTTTGAGCGATCCAAAAAAAGTACTGATTAATGCACAAGAAGGAAAAACCAAAGCACTTAGGCAGTGGCGATTTGATTCACTAGAACAAATTCAGCCAACCGTGGTCAGGAAGTATATAAAGGAGGCTATAGCTTTAGCGAAAGAAGGGAAAGAAATAAAGCCTACACCAAAAAGAACAATTGCTGTTCCCGTTGAGCTGAATAGTGCTTTCAAAAAGAATAAGCAGCTTTTGAAATGCTTTGATCAACTGACGCCCGGTAAACAGCGGGAATACCTCGAATTTGTTGCTGAAGCTAAAGCCGAGGCAACCAGAATCAGAAGAGTGGAAAAAAGCATTCCCATCATTTTGGCCGGGAAAGGACTGAATGACAGGTATAAATAAATGAGATTGGGCAATATATAAATAAGTATTGCTATCTATATAATGCACATTATCAATACGCAATACACAATATTGCATTTTTGCACCCGCTATTTGTCTGGCTGAGGAGTTTTCCCTCCTTTTTGATAATTAACATTTTATTCATTCGCAGGGTATGTCGTTTATGCCTATTAATCATTGCAACCACCCTCCTTTTTACGTACCTTTGCAGAAATTTTTAGATTATGGCAGGTCATGGAGAAGCATCGGAAAACAGGGTTTTTAAAAACCCCATTTTAGAGAAACTCACGCATACGCATATTGCTTATCCACTCATTATATTCTATGGACTGGGCGTTGTCTTGTTGGCGTACACACTTTATTATGGAATTCTTGGGCCTGGTGCGAGTATTCTCTTGTTTCTTGGTGGTCTTTTGATTTTCACACTGGTGGAATATCTTATCCACAGATATACCTTTCATATGGAAGTAAGTTCACCAAAAAAGGAACGATTACAATATGTCCTTCATGGAGCACATCATAACTATCCGAAGGATAAATCACGACTGGCCATGCCACCTATTGTAAGCATACTCTTGGCTTCCGCATTTTTCCTTTTTTATCGTTTGTTATTAGGTGAGTATGGGATTCCCTTCACCGGTGGTTTTGTCGCCGGATATGCAACTTATCTATGTGTACATTATTCAGTGCATGCTTTTCCTCCGCCAAAGAATTTCCTAAAAGTACTTTGGATTCACCATGCCTTACATCATTATCAGCAGCCGGATGCGGCGTATGGCGTTTCTTCTCCATTGTGGGATTTGTTTTTTAGAACCATGCCTGCCAAAAGAGGCTTCGATGTAAAAACCAAGTCAGGTTATATAGATGACCGCTCAGGAAATCTTTAGGATTTTCTGCGTGACTAGTTCCTTGTAGGTTCTTCCAATCGGAAGAATTATTTTGCCTATTTCTATTTGACTAGCGCTGTATGCTGATATGCTGTTTATATTGACAACATAGGATTTATGGATTCTGATAAATTGATTAGCATCCATTAAGGTTTCGAGGTCACCTATCTGAGCCTTTGTGACAACGGTTTGATCCACTGTGTGAATCTTTACATATTCCTTGATGCTTTCGATAAACAAAATGTCTTTGTTGTAAATCTTTACCTGACGCTTATCGACATTATAGAAGTGAAACAATTCTGTATTGGTCGAATCTTCAGGGTTTAATTGTTTAGGAGCATCTGTGGATTTGATCTTATTGATGGCTTGCAAAAACCGGCTAAACTCAATAGGCTTGAGCAGATAATCCACTACATTTAGATCATATCCATCCATGGCATATTGATGATAGGCCGTAGTTAAAATAATCTGGTATTGATTTTGAATGGTCTTAATAAATTCAATACCGTTAATTTTTGGAAGATGTATGTCCACAAAGAGGACATCCACCTGATGACTTCGCAGATAAGCAGAGGCGGAAATAACGTCTCGGCAAGTAGCGACCAATTTTAAGTTTGGTACATCATGAATATAGTCCTGCAATATCTCTGCCGCGAGTGGCTCATCCTCTATAATCAAACAATTAAGCATATAGAAATGTGTTCAAGTCAATAGTTAAGATCACTTCAAAATTTGTATCTCCCGGAAGCACTTCCAAATTATAACTTTTGTAGAGAATGGCTAGCTGTCGTCTGATATTGGAAAGCCCAATGCCTTTTTCTGAAAGTACATCGGATGCCATATTTTCCGATACATTATTCCTCACGGAAAATACTAATTTTTTATCCTGGAGAGATGTGGCTATCTCAATCTGTGTATCAAGTCCATGGCTGTGTTTAAATGCATTTTCGACCAGAGGCAGCAACAGGAGTGGTGAAATACCTACAGCACCGTCATCGACAGCTGCTTTAAATTGAATCGTCAGATGTTCCTGAAATCGTATTTTTTGCAATTCAATATAGTCCGAAATAAGCTGCAGTTCATCTTGAATTGGGTTTGTGGGTGGGCTTGTCTGGTAGAGCATGTACCGTAATATTTTGGACAAGTTCATGATGGCATTGGAAGTGTTTGGATCTTGTTTTCGACTGAGCGCATAGATTCCGTTAAGTGTATTGAATAAGAAATGCGGATTAGTCTGCGCTTTTAAATAGAGTAGTTCTGTACTTAGTTTCTCCTGGACAAGTTTTGATTCGTGTTTTAAATTTTTGACCCTCAACAGCACCAACTTTATGGCAATGGCACTAAATACTATTGGTATAATATCAAACAACGAATAAATGTATCTCGCCAGCAAACTTGAGAAACCATAGCTAGGATGTTCTTCCCCAAAAACATGTACCCATATAACCGTATGTGTCAGCACTCTGATGAAGAAAGTACTTATTAATAAAACGAAAATAAATTCAAGGAAATATTTTAGAATTGATTTTCTGTTGGATATAAAATAGTTGGAAAAAGAGCTCGAGTCGTTGAATGCCTGACTTCGTGTCCAACGAGGAATGATACTGTATAGGGAATAATAGACCACAAAAAATTTCACGGTATAAATGATCAACTGTGAGAGTGTCACACGCAGGAAAGTATCCCAGCCGGGATTTAAGGAAAAGCTTGATGACATGTATAAGACATTGAACAAGCTCATACTAAAGAACACACCCCAAAACAGGACATGTCTAAAGATTCTTTGACTCATCATAGGCGTTGAATATAAGCGCAAATTAGTGCTTTTGTGTGCCTCTCTGATAGGTAGCTCTACAAACATCCACTTGCTTCCTCCCAACGACCTAAATTCCTTGTTGAACGACATACGTCAGACTTAACTAGTCGTGTGAATGGATTTGTTGGCAGAACGGAGATATTCTCATTTCATCTGACTGAATATCACTTCGTTTGTGTGGCTTGAAAGGATCAATGCCAATCAAAGCAAAACTTCTTTATTCACAAAAACAATATTCAGATGAAAAAGTATTTACTTGGAATTTGCCTTACGCTTCCATTTTTTGTTTTTTCCCAAACTTTTACGAAGGTGACAGATAGTCCCTTGAGCACACATCCCGGTGATTCCAGAAGTGTCAATTGGGTGGATGTGAGCAATGATGGGTATATCGATTGTTTTATTTCCAATGGTCCTTCGAGCGGACAGAACAATTCGCTTTTTCTTAATAATTCTAATGGGGGGTTTACGCTCGTACAAAATGATCCGATCGTCATGGATGGCAAGCCTTCGGATGGCGCGACCTTCGCCGATATTGACAATGATGGGGACCTGGATGCCTTTGTGGTCAATTGGTATAATCGTCACAATATGGCTTATCTCAATAATGGACTGGGTCAATTTACGCAAGTCACGGATGGTTTGTGGGTAACGAATTCAGGTTATTCTGAGACTGCGGCTTTTGGAGATTATGACAATGATGGATTTGTGGATTTGTATGTGACCAACAGTGAAGGGATTAGCAGAAATTTTCTTTATAGAAACAAGGGAGCACATGTTTTTGAAAAGATCAATGAGGGAAGTATGGTGACGGATCAATCCGCATCACGGAATGTAAGTTGGTCTGACATTGATGGCGATGGTGATCTTGACTTATTTATCACCAACGAATTGGGACAGAAAGATGAGTTGTATAAAAATAATGCAGGCACTTCTTTTGAAAAGTTAACGGACGTAGAGATTACTTCAGAAGGATTTAGTACCATGAGTTCGAGCTGGGCTGACATGGATAATGATGGTGATTTGGATTTATTTCTCGCCACCAATCAAACAAAAAACCAACTTTATCGTAATGAGGGTGATTTTGTTTTTACAAAATTGTCCAATTCCGCTGTATCTGCAAGTAACACTAATTCTTTTAGTAGTGCCTGGAGCGATATTGATAATGATGGTGATCTGGACTTATTTGTCACCAATGCCTTTGCCAGTGGCATACGACTAAAGAACAATCTGTATTTGAATGATGGGCATGGGGAATTTACGGCTGTTGATGAAGGGGTTGTCGTGACAGATGCCGGCTGGTCCTTCGGTTGTGCCTTCGGGGATTATGATAATGATGGTTTTCAGGATCTGGTAGTGGCCACAACGAGATTTGATGGAAATGATGAATTCGATTATTTATATCACAATGATGGCAATGAAAATCATTGGATCATGCTATCGCTGGTGGGAACGGTTTCGAATCGTTCTGCTCTCGGAGCAAAGGTGAGAGTAAAATCTTTGATTGACAATGTTCCCGTATGGCAAATGCGGGAAGTATCCTCCCAAAGTGCGTACTGCAGTCAGAATGATATGCGTGCCCATTTTGGATTGGGGGATGCAGTGGTGGTGGATAGTGTCATTATTGAATGGCCTTCCGGCATTGTTCAGTATTTAACGAATTTGTCAATCAATCAAATCATAACAGTAGAGGAGGAGTTGATCAATAGTACAGGAAGTATCAATGATCGGATAGAACTTAATTTATTCCCAAATCCGACCGACTCCAATATTCAGATAAGTGCCAGCTTTGGAAAATATGTTGATAAATTATCGATGGAGGTCATAAGCAGTAGTGGTCAGGTTGTATTCTCTTCTTCATTTCAAGTGGGAGGTAGTCAGTGGTTGTATGGGCTTGAGCTCAGGGATTATAAAGTTTCACCGGGAATTTTTTTAGTAAAGATAAGTACCGGAGAAAATGAAATTATTAGGAGAGTAGTCTACCAACAATAATGAAGAAGTCGATAAGGTAGTTGATATAATCAAAAGAGGGGGTTTACGAAAACCCCCCTCTTAACTAAATTGCACTCAAAAACCACTCTTACTCAAGTGCTTATAGGAATTACTTCTACAAGTCATTTGGAGAGATCAACTAATGCAGTTGGTCCACGGTAAGATTAAACAATCAAACCATCCTCGTTTAAAAATTTGTAACCAAATCCCTTTATTCCAATTTCTGGCAATCCACAAACAGTCACATGTACCGTATCGTAGAATCAAGGATTGGGGGAGCAGTTGGTTTGGCTTAAAAGACAATACAACCCGGGCAGTTATTTTCTTACAACAGTAGAATTAGAAGCAACACAATAATAATAATAGCCCCTACAGAAAGGTATACACCTCCATTGTTCAAGCTTTTAAGCTCACTCTTGATAGCACGGACTTCCTGACGAAGGCCTTTTTTTTCTATCCTGGTCATGTTGGAAACATCCATTTTTTGGATACTCTCTAACCTATTGACCAATGCGGCAGCTTCAAGAACCTCGGTTGGTACAGGGACCTCAATAGGCGCAGATAGTGGGGTGACGGCTGCATGTACATGCGTGATGCTCAGGGTCATAGTCAGTAAAACTAGCGTAAGACAAATTGTTAATTTTTTCATGTTTTATGATTTAAAAGGAGATTAATAATTTTGATTAAGGGTAAGGGAATAAATTGCATTACACCTTAACATTCTGTTTATAATTAGTTACACTATTTCCATTGCTTCAGGCAAATTACCGTTTTGACAAAAGCAACTTTTTCGTATAAAAAAACCCTTTTTTTTTTATTGGCATCAGCCTATTCGTTAGGCTTTTTTGCAGAATGTTTTCTATGTCTGTAGGCGCCGGTGTATGTGCTTCTTAATAATGGAAGCGCTACATTACTCAAGCACGACCCACTGATATAGACTTTAATATTTTTCAGTCGGCCAACCACAAGAGTTGTCTTAAGCAAGTTTCTTTTGGCCATCGGTTTGAGCCTTCGCACTGAGTGTCAAATCTTTCATTTTGTGGGATGCCATATCTTGCAATTCTTTAGCTGTATGTAGTAAGTCAATCGCCTGATCTTTCATTTTCTTACTAAGATCAGTGACCTTATCTTTAGCGCCATTATAAATTTGACTGCGTGTTTTCCTTCCTTTTTTGGGACGAAAAGCACCCCCAGAGCTATTCCTCGCTAGGGACCCTGTGGCACTAATGACTTTACTCATTTCATCAGAAATGCTTATGCTGGATTGTTTTTATTGAATGATGCGCAAAAGACTAACCCACTCTTCTACCGCTAATAATTTGGAATAGGACGGCGATCACAGCGATTACAAGTAAGATGTGAATGATATTGCCGGCATGAAACCCATAATATCCTGTTGCCCATAATACCACAAGCACGACCGCGATGATGTATAAAAGATTGCTCATAATGTTAATTTTTATTTTTAGAAAATGTAATTGAATTGCAGATTAAAGGTCGGAACTCCGGGGGGACATCAAGTTACATGACAATATATTTATGTTGCACATTTCACATGTTATTCCCCTGCATGCTGTCTGGAAAGTATCGACTAGAATTTTTTGTGGATAGTAAGACTTCGCCGGAAGGATATTGTGTACGTACATCATTTTCTGCCGTCAGAAATATTTTCGTGGGCTTCATCGCAGAAATGGTTTCCAACGAGGCGTTATTTTTTTTGGATTTAGAAGGGTTTTTAACTTTAATCTGACCAATATTTTTGGTCAGGTTGTTGTCCGTATTCATCCAAACAATATAGTTGGAATTGGACGGGTCCAACCTTTCCGGTTCAGCTAGGTTTGATAAGTCAATTTTGATAACATAATTCTTGTTGTCATCCTGTTTTATTTTGACGGTTCCCTGTGTAGCCGGAACCACTGAAGAGACTAAAAACGGATATTTTGTGGAGCAGGATTGAAAAGAAAAAATCATCAGGACGGAGATCCCAAATAAAATGAAATTTTTCATTTTGAACTTCGAGTGTGGAGTGGTGATATGGTTTTTTCCTTTTATAAACTTGGCGGTTCCAAATAAAGCAGTGTCTTTCCAAGGAGTACGGACTTGAGGGACCATCCATGCGACGTGGTCGGAATGTCCTTCTATCGCTATTTTACCAGTCTCCAAATTTGTAAACACAACCTTAAGCGGGGAAGGAGCAAATGTCGGTTCTGATGTTAGATCGAGGGATGGTGATTTTGGTTTCTTATCCATGCTTGAAAATTTAATAATATAAAAATGTAGTTAGAACCCGGACTCCAGAACCCGAAGGTTCTGCAGCTCCAGGCGATGTTACATGGGATGTATGTTTTCCTCGTGCTATAAAGGGTATAGGTACTTTTGGTGATGGTATCTGAATCAAAAGAAAAAACAAGAGTAAGACCAGCAGAGATTGAATTCCGTTTCGGGCAATGACGAATATCCGTTCGCTCCAGCCAAGCCTAAACTAGTGGTGACGTGATAAAACAGACTTTCTGTTCTTCAAAACGTAAAGTTGATAACCTTGATAGATCACCTTATAAAGATCAGCACATACACCGTCTACAGGTTTACACAATTCCGGGAAAGAATTACATTTTCCCCACGTTTCCTGGCTCAAATACTCTTTTTAGAGGATTGCCATACGATTACTGCTCCAATACCCATGACCAGGACGCCAATCAACGGGGACCAGGAATAGTAGTGGGGTACATTTGCTGTGATTTCAAGTTTCCCAATATCCACTATTTTATCACGAGAAAAATATTTAAATGTTGTGAAAATGGTCATGGCTAAACCCACCACAATCATTAAAAGACCTATAGATTTCATAGAAAATAGATTTTCTGTTGTTCAAAATTTACAATTGATGATCCTCGCTAGATCACCTTATAAAGATCAGGCCAGGCACGGTCTAAATGTTTACACAATTCCGAGAAAGAGTTACATTTTTCCCACGTTACCCCGCTCAAATGCTCTTCTTGGAGGGTTGGCGAGCATGATCTAAAAGTTATTTTGGTAGATAACCTAATTCATCCAGTGTTGCTTTAAGCATTATTTGGTGTTACGCCTTCATGGTGCTACGTCTTCATGATGTTAATAATGGCGAGCCTGATCTAAAAGTTATTTTGGTAGATACCCCAGTTCATCCTGTGTTGCTTTAAGCATTATTGGGTGTTTCGCCTTCATGGCTTGCCCGAAAGGACTTCACGTTGTTGGCCATCATGTCAAGTGCCTCTTATTCATCGCTTACCTTGCTCTTCAGTCTATTTCCCTCCTGACGCAATCAGAGATCGAACCGGATTTGCTTCCCATGGAAGATGAACATTTCTCATGCTTATTTAAATATGGTAATTGAATTTAGTAATTGTTATACGAACTTGCATTAAAAGATTTAGTTTTGCTTACTTCATAATTTAATGTGTAAAATGATACATCTGGGTAGAAATAACATTCTAAAAGTTCTGCGAATAATGAGTAAC
>JBBKXT010000122.1:0-16265 GCA_037969625.1 Saprospiraceae bacterium | reverse complement strand
TTTGTATCTCTTAAAGTTTCCTGACGTATGGTGTCGAGTCTTTGACTTAAAATTTCCTGCTTATTTAATGCCTCTTCCAGGCTATGGGCCAATGATTTATTCTCAGTTTCCAGTAGTTTATTCTCCTCCAATAAAGCTTTGAAATCCATGACCATGCGGTCAAGTCTTTCTCGGATATCTTCGATTACTTCATTTGGATGATACATCTACCGATAAATATAGTACGAAAGTAGGAAAAAGATAGATATTCTTAAAAATCGATGTATAAAGCCTTGATTATCACCATGTATAGACGTGGCTTCCGCCGGTCATCCGCGAGTGGAAGAACATATCTTCTCTCCTCGGAAGCCAAACCACCCGAAAATGCCCAAACCTATCGGACTAGCGCCGAATTTCCGCTTTGATCTGGCTAATGAAGGCTTTCTGCATTTTATCAAACCAGGATTCCAACTCCTTATCTGATAAAGTAGCTTCTTTGTTTTCAATGGTAAAACGCAACGCAACGCTCATTTTGCCGGCCCCAAGATGATCTTCGTTTTTATAGATATCAAAAACTTCAATTTTTGTCAGAATACTTCCACCGGCAGAAACCGCCACTTTCTGAATAGCCTCATAGGTTGTTTCTTTATCCACTACAATCGCCAGATCTCGGATAACCATCGGAAAGCGATTCAGTTCTTCATAAACTGTAGTAGCTCGACTAGTTAGCTCAACCAAGGCTTCCACATTAAAGTCCGCAACATAGACATTGTCCGGTGTATCAAATCGATCGGTTAGTGCTTTTGAAATTTTCCCGAAACGAAGAAATGTAAGAGGACCTACACGATAGGTCAACCCATATCCCAATCCGTTTTCATCAAGGATCGTTTGTTCTTTCCATTTGTTGATGCCCAGGCGAGTCAACAAGGCATGTACAACGGATTTTAGCGAAAAGAAATCCACCTCTCGTCCTTCGCCAGCAATCCAACCGGATGGATTCTCCTGACCTGTCATAGTGATCACCAGGTGCTCCGTTTCCTGAGGAATTTCATTCAGCTGTAAATAGGATTTCCCAAATTCAAAAAGACGAAGATTGTCCTGTTGACGATTGACGTTTCTTCTAACGGTGTCCATCGTTGGAATCAACATTTCAGGTCTCAGGAGATTCTGCGATTCATTTGAAGTATTGTGGATAGTGGCCCACTGACGCTTATCTGCCCATTCCAATCCTTCATAATAAGCGGGTTGAGTTAAGGACATATTCATTGCTTCCAAAAATCCATTTGCTGCCAGAAACTGTCCGATCAATCGTCTGATTTTATGCGGCGCATTTCTCGGCTCAATAGCCATGGATGTATACATCCGACTTGGCAGAGGCACATTCGAAAATCCAAACACACGAAGTACTTCTTCAACGACATCAATCTCTCTCAGTACATCTGACTTATTTGTTGGTACAGACACTTCCCAAAGGTTTCCATCGATAGCTTTATAAGGCATGTTGAGAGCCTCCAAAACTTTCTCCAATTGATCCGAGGTGAAATCAATACCGGTTTTTTGGGTAAGCGTTTTTATGGACAGTTTTATGATTTTTGGTTCGACCACTTCCGGATACAAATCAAAGACTTCGGATGCCACAACTCCGCCTGCGTAAAGCGATAATAAATCAACGGCTCTAGCCAACGCATTGATTGTCACATTGGGATCTGAACCTTTTTCAAATCTTTTGGCGGCTTCTGTTCTTAAATTATGACGCATGCTTGATCGTCGAATTGATCCGGCATTGAAATGCGCCGCTTCGAGAAAAATAGTGGTCGTGTTATTTGTCACGCCGGAAGTCAATCCACCATACACCCCACCGATACACATGGGCGTACCATGGCCATCACAGATCATCAGATCTTCTTTGTGAAGTTTATAGGTTTGTTCGTCAAGGGCAACAAAAGGCGTCTCTGCCGACAGCGTTTGAACGACAATCTGATCACCCGTTATCTTATTTGCATCGAAGGCATGTAGTGGTTGTCCCATTTCGTGCAGTACAAAATTGGTAATGTCCACCACATTATTAATTGACTTAACCCCAATCGCCTGTAGTCTTGTCTTTATCCAATCAGGTGATGGGCCAGTTTCTATATCAGAAATTAGTACACCGGAATAGCGGGGACAAGCCTCTTTATTTTTAACCGAAACACTAAATGGTCTAGAGGAGGAAGGTTTTGGGATTTTCGGAATATCCGGCATCGTCACCCGATGAAAAACGCCTTGTTGAACACTCAAAAAAGCTGCTAAATCGGCAGCCACTCCGAGCACGGACGTAGCATCTGATCGATTGGGTGTCAGGCCTATTTCATAGAGAACATCTGATGTGATTTGGTAATATTCGCTGGCGGGTGTACCGGCAGCAATTTCATCCGGTAGCACCATGATGCCATCGTGATCTGTACCCAGACCAAGTTCATCTTCTGCGCATATCATGCCTTCGCTTTGCTGGCCTCTGATCTTGGAAACTTTAATCGTAAAGGACTTTCCTGATGCATCGTAAAGGTCTGTATTTGGCGTAGCTACCCAAACCGTTTGACCGGCCGCTATGTTATTGGCACCACAGACGATAGTGGATGGTGTATTGGCTCCTATATGGACTGTGGTCACGGACAATCTGTCGGCATCAGGGTGTTTTTCGCAAGTCAGGACTTTGCCGGCGACGATACCTTTCAATCCACCTTTGATGGACTCCCATGTCTCCATAGTCTCCACTTCCAGGCCGAGGGATGTAAGGGCTTCGCTTATTTGCTCCGGATGCATATTGACCTGGAGGTAATCAAACAGCCACTGTTGGGAAACGGTCATTGATATTTGACTTTAATGTAAACAGATGATGGATACCAAAATGGTATACAAGCGCACAAAGATAATTTATATTTAAAGGGCAATCGCAGTGGTTATTCCGTCAAATGCGTTGAAGTAGCTTGAAGCACAGGGTAAACAGAACCATTGACTAATGAAACGAAGGCGATAATTTCCATCGACTCTGCCACCCATTCGGCGCTGATGGTTGTTGTATACTCCCTACTAAAAGTCTTTCCAATGGAAATATTTTCAAACAAAGTTTCACCCGCTGCCGGCGTGAGCATACGTCTTAAAATATGTTTGTGGACATAATCATCGACGATTCCACCGGCTTCGATGTCATCCTGAGCATCGACAACACCGCTTTCTGTCAGCATAATGGAAAGCCGGACTTCTCCTGACTCCATTTCTTTACCAATTCCACTTGCTGTCATTGTCAACTCTCGGGTCTCTTCATTATACGTATGCTCTATTTCAACCTCAATGGATGGTGGTACTTGAATATCGCTTGAAATGGCTGAAGCCCATTGTTGAAGTCCAATTTGCAGGTCACCACCAATCGCTGTACGATTTACTGTGCCAGAGGGATAGCCAAAAATTGGCCCTAAGTATTGAATCAAAAAGGCACTTTCCGCAGCCCTCAAATCATATATCCCCAATGGGAAAAACTCAGGATCAGCAAAAAACCCAGCATGAATAGAAACGACCACAAGGTTATCAGGATACTGTTGCAGTAAGTTATCGATTTCCCTGCTTCCTTTCGGGCAGTTCGTACAACCTTTTCCTGTAAACTCTTCAAGGAGCACAACTCTATCTCCTGTTGGAACAAACGGCTCGATCACTCTTCTTTGTTCGTCACATCCTGAGAGCAACAAGACAAAGCCCAAAAGGCCAAAACGCACTGTCTTTAAAAATGAAGAAGTCATAATATTTTCTTTATACAAATTGATAATCAAATATAATCCTGCTTAAAAGTTTGAACTTACGTTAAACTTAAATCCACTGAACGCTGGTTCGAGTCGACATATTCCACCTGAGCAAACAATTCCCTCCACCTGTTTCACATAGCGAAATGCATATCTAGTTCGGCCTGAAGAGTATACTACCCCTGCTGTCGGATAATGGATTTTCTTTGCTTCTTTTCCACCCTTTTCATTTGGTGCAATATTATACATATCCGAAAGCTCAAATATCCAATGCGGAGAAATTGAGTATTCCAACAAACCGTACAACCAACTACCATGATCTTCTTTCGTATCCATGTATTGTAGTTCTACACGAAGTGATTTTTTACGGTCGAACTTATACAAATAATCCACATAAGGTGTAATCGTTCTGACTGGTGGAACACCGGGCTTACCTTCATAGAGTTCCTGATTGTAGTTCTGGAATTGAACTCCGCCAATGAAGGTCCACTTCTTTGGTTGCTTCCAGGTCACCTGCGTATATATCTCCTCATATATGTCCTTATTCACTGTTGCTTCAGGTCTGATAATATGAGACACGTTTACCAAAAAACTAAGTCGCTTATTTAGAGCATATCTAACATCGAGCTGTAGTGCTTGTTCATCCAGCACTTGCGTGGCAGGCGCATATCGAGCTGTCAATCGGTACGTATTAACACGTGACATGGGTGGGAGAAAGTTGATCATGCCCCTATTGGCTCCTGCGAAAGGATCCGCATCAAAAAGGAAATTACTTGTTCTTTTATATTGTCCGGAAATTCCTAGTCCTCCACCTGCATATGAAAGTGTTGTATAAAATACATAGCCATCGGTCAGGACAAATTTTCCTTCTGTTTCGATACCTGTCCAGAGTGTTCTGGTGGCATAATTATCGTAAAGAACCTCCTCTGACTTGTACGCAGCTTCCAGATACCAGGAAAAACGGCCATAGGAGAGTGTGTTATAGACAGAAACCGCCAATGTATTATAAGGTGCTTCCGGGATAAAGTCTTCCGGTGTATAAGAACTAAGTGTACCGGCAAGGGCCTCCATTTGATCATCAGAGAGGGTTTTGTGTAAGATTCCTGCTCCCGGTGCTATAGACAATCCTTTTTCACCGATAGCAACATAGCCCTCTATGTTAAATCCAGTCAAAACGGAAGAGTATAAGTCAAATAGGTTCTTCTGTTGTCCTCCAATCCCTTTAATTGTCCAGTTATCAGACAATTCATAGGTGAGCCTCAACCCTACCAAGGCATTATCAATCAACAAAGGCCGTTGCTCATATGCTCGAAATATCGTTCCGGCACCAAACTGATCATATATATAACCACCGAGGATAGAAAGCTTACCCACATTCTTTCCGACAAACCATCTACCGAATCCTTGAGCCGTATAGGAATCCTGAGGGTTTAATAATGCAGAATTATTGAAAACATCATACCGTATGCCAAAATCAAAGCCTGAATATTGTGCTCTGATATTCAGCCAGGTCTCAAATCCTATCTGCTGGTGCTCATACTGCGGTGTATTGGCAGCACCAATCTCAGGATCTCTGATATAGAAATTAACATTTGTTTCCAGGCTTCCAGAAAGGCTCAATTCCTCCTGGGCCGACATAAAGAGGGGAATACCCATAAATACTGCTAAAAAAACATTCCGCAATGCCAACATGAGCGCTAATTTGATTAATAATTCGTTAAAGGGTGAAATTCGTGTAACCAATTGACACCAAAAATAGATATTTGAGTGCGGAGCATACGTGCTTTCTGCAGAAACTGTTAAAAATCATACAACTTAAACCTTATTTACATTGAAAAATACAGTCATACTTTTCCTGATAGCTGCCATCATGGTGGGATTTACAAGTCCTGATACAAGCAAAATGCTTCCGGATATTACAATTGCTGATTTACAGGGAAAGCCTGTTAAAATTCAGGAATATGCCAAAGGCAGCCAGCTGACCGTGATGAGTTTTTGGGCTACCTGGTGCTCCCCCTGTAAGCGGGAATTGGATGCGATGCAGGAACTATATCCTGATTGGATGGATGCTTATGATGTCAGAATCGTTGCTATCACGATTGATAATGCACGTGCCTTGACGCAAGTCAAGCCCATCATTGAAGAAAAAGGGTGGGAATTTGATTTTTTAGTAGATTCCAAACAAGAACTTCAACAGGCCCTTAACTTTCAGGCCATACCACAGACATTTCTAGTTGATAACGAGGGCAATATATTATTTCAACATGAGGGATATACCCCTGGTGATGAATATGAGCTTGAAGAAATCATTAAAAAGCACGCAACCGATTAAGGGGATATACGATTCAAAATCGAATCGTTTTATTTGTTCTAAATAGAAATCTCTTTTTATTCGCATTTAATATTGTATATTTGAAAAGCATGATTCATTGTCGACGACAATGAATCATTTTATTATGCATTTGTTAAAAATGTAATTATATCGCACCACTTTTTACTCCATTTTAGACCAAAAAAGATTCATTTTATTTTATGAGGAATCCTTTCCCCATAGAATTAGTTTTTCGTATATTTAGGATAAATAGAATCAGTAATGAGTGAGCAAGTAGTCGATCTTTCCGCATCCTTACGCGAGTATTTTGGATTTACACAATTCAAAGGAGATCAGGAAGAAATCATACAGACAGTCCTGGAAGGCAGAGATAGCCTCGTCATCATGCCCACCGGTGGAGGCAAATCACTTTGCTATCAGTTGCCTGCATTGATGATGGAGGGCACAGCGATTATTATTTCCCCATTGATAGCCTTGATGAAAAATCAGGTAGATGCTATTCGCGGATTTAGTGAAGGCGATGTGATCGCTCACTTTTTGAATTCATCGCTGGGTCGAAAAGAGATCGCTAAGGTCAAAGAGGATATCGTGAGCGGTGCAACAAAATTATTATACGTTGCTCCGGAGACTCTCACGAAAGAAGAAAATCTTGAATTTTTCCGTAACACCAATGTTTCATTTGTTGCGATTGATGAAGCACATTGTATCTCAGAATGGGGACATGACTTCAGACCCGAGTATCGGAATATACGTTCGATGATCCTTAAGATAGGTGACAACATCCCTGTCATCGCCCTTACGGCAACAGCTACGCCTAAAGTACAGACAGATATCGTGAAGAGTCTCGCGATGAAAAATGAGCGGAAATTTATTTCAAGTTTTAACAGACCTAATTTATATTACGAAGTACGTCCGAAGTTGGGCAAAGAACAAGCGACAAAAGAGATCATCCAGATACTCAAAGAAAAAGGTGGCCCTTCTTCGATCATCTATGTTCAGGCGCGAAAGACGACGGAAGAATTGGCAGA
Organism: Saprospiraceae bacterium; assembly: GCA_037969625.1. Lineage (GTDB taxonomy): Bacteria > Bacteroidota > Bacteroidia > Chitinophagales > Saprospiraceae > Opimibacter. Next base: position 9,153 of record JBBKXT010000122.1, on the reverse strand, counting down.
AATGCTCAATATAAATGGAATTTCCGCTGCACCTTATCATGCGGGTATGGATTCCAAAACAAGAGCGCATGTGCAGGATGCCTTTCTCAGTGAAGAAGTCAAAGTCATCTGTGCTACGATTGCTTTTGGCATGGGGATTGACAAACCGGATGTCCGAGTAGTGATTCATTTTGATATTCCAAAAAGTATCGAGAACTACTATCAAGAAACGGGTCGTGGAGGTCGTGATGGTATGGAAGGATCTTGCTATTCTTTCTATGCACCAAAAGATATTTACAAACTTGAAAAATTCCTTCGTGACAAACCTGTTTCTGAGCGTGAGATGGGTGGTCAGTTATTAGAAGAGGTTGTTGCGTACGCTGAGACCAGTGGTTGTCGAAGAAAATTCCTTTTGCACTACTTTGGTGAAAACTATGATGACAGCAATTGTGATGGGTATTGTGACAACTGTCGCTATCCAAAAGAAAAGCATGAAGTCAAAAATGAGATTAAGGATGCGTTGGAGGCAATTTTAAAACTAAAAGAAGGATACTCCACCAAAGTCATTGTTGATTTTCTAATGGGAAAATCAAGTAAAGAGATGAATGATTTTGAATACAGCAAACTCAAAGGCTATGGCAGTGGTGTTGAACGAGGAGAAGTTTTTTGGTATTCTATTTCACGGCAAGCACTTCTTGCGGGTCTTCTCAGCAAAGAGATTGAAAACTATGGTGTTTTAAAGCTTACTGAAAAGGGACACGCCTTTATAAAGAAACCGAAGAGTTTTAAAATTCCGATCAACCGGGATTTTTCTGAAGAGAAAATGAATCTGGATGATGCGCCAGTGCGCATGGTAGCGCTCGACGAAGTGCTTGTAGCGCAACTGGAAGATCTCAGAAAAAAAGAAGCTAAGCGAAAAAGTGTACCGACATGGGCAGTTTTTCAGGATGTTTCCTTGCAGGAAATGGCTACGCACTACCCGATCACCGATGAGGAACTCTCGGGCATCAGTGGTGTGTCTATCGGGAAAGCCAAAAAGCATGGCAAGCCTTTTCTTGCATTGATCAAGGCGCATGTAGACGAAAATGAAATAGAGCGAGCCAGTGATTTTGTGGTTAAGCAAGTGGCTAACAAATCAAAAACGAAAGTTCAGATCATACATTCCATTGATCGAAAGATGCCTTTGGAAGATATACAACGCACGAACAATCTGAAGTGGGATGATCTCATCGAGGAGTTGGATATCATTGTCAGCAGCGGTACCAAGTTGGATATCAAATATTGTTTGGAAGGGGTGGATGAAAGTATTCAGGAAGAAATCTATGATTACTTTATGGAAGCGGAATCTGATTCGTATGAAGATGCTTACAATGAATTGAAAGAGGAAGATATCACCTTGGAAGAAATTCAGCTCGTTCGGATTAAGTTTTTATCGGACGTAGCGAATTAATGCGGCTACACTGTTTCAATTTATTTTGATCGATACTATTCATATCATCCATGGTCCCAATCTAAATCTATTGGGCAGGCGTGAAAGGGAAATTTACGGATTGGTCTCTTTTGAAACATACTTCCAGACCTTACAAGACAATTTTCCAAAAATCCGGTTGCATTATTTTCAATCCAATCATGAGGGTCATTTAATTGACTATTTGCATCAGTATGGGTTTGAACCCAATACAGGTTTGATACTCAATGCCGGTGGATTGACGCATACGTCTGTCTCGTTGCGCGATGCAGTTGCCGCGATTGATACGCCGACGATAGAAGTACACATCACTGATATCTTCAAACGGGAACCATTTCGCTGGCACAGTTATCTAACGGATGTGTGTGCGGCACATTTTATCGGGTATGGTTTGGAAGGCTATCAAAAGGGAGTTGATTATTTATTAGCCGGCAAATAATCTTCCGGTTGATCGAGGAAATTTTGCAGGGTAGAAAAAAACTTTCCTGCGTGAAAGCCAGTTAAAACTTCAAGGCAGCTATCAATTCAATAACAGTTATCCGCCATTGCCTATAGCCAGTGTTAGAAGCGGAGTATCTCCTCAAAACTGTTTTATTCAGACAGCATGTTTAACCAAGGAACGTCGTGGTGATTTACGTTATGAGGTTGATAGTTATTGTGGCCCCGATCTAATAATGTAGTATCTTTTTAGTAGTATAGTAAAAAAAATGACAGCCAATAGACTTGAAACAGAAAAGTAGTGATCCGAATGTTCTGCGGCAAGCCACAAAATAAATTTTTCTCCAAACAAAAATGAGAACTTCCATAATTGCCCACCAAAAATAAAAATGCCGTACAAAAAATAAAAGAATATGAAAATCAATACGGTATATTTCTGCATAATATAACTTGATTTGAACCGATTCATCAATAGGTTCATTAGGAAGAAAAAGAGAATAATTAGAAAATACCAAGATAAAGAATAGCCAGGAAATGGTCTGCTTAATGGGTAACTCCTTAAGCTATATTTTAATACAATATCCGGATGGGTATTTGATAATATCAAATGCACAATAAAGCCTAGGGCAAAACCAAATACCCAAATGAATATTATGGCAAGTATAATTGTTGCTATTGGTTTTAGTGGTTTAGTCACAGCCAATATTGGTTATAGGGTTACTGGACATTAATTGATGTCTGACTGATATCCAATTTGGCCGGTTTTTATCTGCCACATTAATCGAACATTGTCCACCTTGTGCAGGAGCTTTGATAAATTCTTCAACGTTTTCTAGAGTGTCTTCCCAAAATGTATCGGCAGGACCATAACCAACAATGAGATTCAACAAGTTTTTAGAACGATCAGCTCCCTTAATAAAGAAAGTCTTTACTCCATTTTCTGTTGTGATTCCAAATTGTCTATTGCCACTTACAGGATGAGTGCCCACAATATTAAACAGCCCCGGTTGTTTAACAGTAGAAAAAACCCAACAACAAGCATCATGGTCCGATGAAACAACGCCACCGTTATCGCCAAAAATATTGATGATAAGAATTGCCCCGAGAGGATTGGAAGAATTCCATAAGGTGTTATCAGAAGCTATAGGAGACCAATTTGATGGAGTAAATGATGTTAAGTTTAACCTGAAATGATTTATAAATTCTTCATCAGTCATCGTTTGACCATTCGGTTTCTTAGGCATAGTTGGTATTGAAATAGAGAAATAATCCAAATTCACGATTGGATTATTTGCATCATCAATAAACTGCATTTTATAGCCACTATCTTCTACATGATCTAATACTGAAGGTGGTGGAGTAAAACTAGTCAATTCAGTCCAGAATGATATTGGATGACCTAAGCTGGAAGGCATGCATGGCTCAATAAGTTCTTCGTCACTTTCTAAATCTTTAAGCAAATCAAATAACTCTTCACATCTATCGGTTCTAATTTCAGGAATTTCAATGATAGCAAAATGCACATCTGTTGCGAAAGTCAAACTTGCCTCTTCATAAGCATTTGTTTCTAGGAATATTTTTGCCCAATCAAGTACAACTTTTGTGTCTATATTGGCATGTACAGCACCGAGAAACTCCAAATATTTTGTGCCATTTGGACTAAACAATATATCCATATTGAAATGTAACCAACCTTCTTCAATCAGATTAATATCGGCTATGTAAGGCAAAAGATAATTACCAAATTCAATTACAGATTTTGCAGGGAATCCTTTGACCTGATATGCCATATACAAATCAAATAATCTACTAGTGACTCTAGCGTCCTGATGAAAATTGTCTAGAAAATCATGGTAGGAAATCATATCCGCTAATGAAATATTTCCCGCTAAAAATTGAAACCGAAGCCAAGCAGCTGAGGAAGAACTTAGGTTAATAAGCAAATTGTTGTAGGAATTAATAAAATCAGGTCCATATAAATTATAATCGTCGCTAGATGGGTAAGGACACAATTTTCTAACGCCATTAATAGTCGTAAGGTTTTCGCACGGATCCTCTGAGGGCGTGATGCTTCCACCACCACCACCGCCAATTGGTGATCCTGTGAAAACACCACCATTACCACCACCTCCTCCACTACCCTGACATCCAGACTCATTTATGATTGTATTGCAAAATGGGTCTGGTATATGATCGGGAAAATCACAGTCTCCTATGGGAACTCCATAAATACAATCAGGAAAGTCAAAACAAATTGTAGTTGTAAATACTACACAACCTCTTGGAATTAAAGCTTGCTCACCCTCAGAAAAAGGATCATAAATACTTAGAAATTGATCTAGAAGAACTGAATCCTTGATTCCAAATAAATATCCATCAAAATAAAGGATGCTTAGTAAAAAAGCTGAGACATTATCTTCCGTTCCTGTAACTGTACCAACTATTGAATAAAGCGTATCCCGGCTTACTACAACCGATTCCCAGCCTTCGCTTGTAAGCACAGAATACAATACGCCCTGAGTCAAGCTATCATAAACTCCAGCTAACGGTATTGTAATAGATTCGTACAAGCTATCTGTTTGTGGATGAATAACTCCATATTCCCATACAATATAGCCGACATCTTCAATCAATTCTTCCGCAAAAGGTTCATTAATTTGAAGCTCCATCAGATGATTGAGAAGAGAATCCAACAATTCGATGCTTTCTCTATTTTGAATGGATTGTTTAATATTTTTATTCGCAATAGAGATAAAGCCTGAAGTGAAAAAATCTTTAACATCATCTGAGCCAAGGCTATTAAATAATTGATCTTTATGACTAGGACTAATTGGCGAATCCAATTTGCAGGACTGGACAAAATAAATAGAAATGCAGACTATGAATAGCCATATTAGGTTTTTGGTTTTTGGTTTTTGGTTTTTGGTTTTTGGGTCGAACATAACAAAAGGTTTAGGTTAGATTTCTAAACCCCTAATTTGGGGATTTAATTTGAAAATTGTTAAATTTTAACACATTTAGATTTAACATATTTAATGAAAAAACATTTTGATGGTTTATAATTCAGTATATATAGAAGACAATTTCAACAAATTTTTTCGCCTCTTAATCAAGGTACTTACGGGTGGTTTATACTTGCCGGCAAATAATCTTCCGGTTGATCGAGGAGGTTTTGCAGGGTAGAAAAAAACTTTCCTGCGTGAAAGCCAATTAAAATTTTACAATTAATATAAAATTCAACCGGAAATCAACACTATTTCAAGTACACCATAGTTAATGATATCGAAAATTCACTGGCTTAATCTTCTTCATCCTTTTTGCAAATCTTTTTGCCATTTTATCCATATCCTTTGATTCGTATTGATCAAGGCAATGTTTTAAAACGCAGTCTCTACTAGGAAAAGGGCCGCTATCATCTCGTGGGAGTCCAGTAATTTCGTCTATTTCTAACCAGATTAATTCCTCGACCATGGAGCTCATGCTATCTATTTCCAAATAGCTCTTTTTGTCAAGGCCATCTATAAACCAAGGGCAAATTTCATCCCTCCAGCCATTCTCATTTAAAAATGATTGGGTACAAAAAAATAGGAACTCATATTTATAATATGACACCATATCTCTTTTGGACATTTGAGCAGAACCATCCTCTAAGAAAAAAAGTAACATTGCAATTACGGTTATTAAACTAGTTCGTTTCATTCTAATATGTACAAATAGATTTTGAATGTAACACTAATTAACGAAAATGGCTTAATACTTTTTGGAATCTTGATCCAATTTAAAGTTTTGCATGTTCAACTTGGTAAACAAAATTACAACCAGCAGACTAGAAACAGAAAAGTACTGATCTGAATGCTCTATAGATAGCCACATTATAAAATTCCCTTCAAATAAAAGAGGAAGGTGCCAAAACTGGCCGCCCATAACTAATATACCGTACACAAAATATATCGTCAGATTAATAAAAAGGACATAACCCTGTAAGACTCGTTTTACTTTGATTCTATTCATACAAAAGTAAATGAGAATCAAGAGTGGAATAAACAAAAGAAATAAGGCTAAATAATATCCCGGAAATGGGTCACTTAGTGAGTAATTATTTAGGGTAATATCAGGATAAATATCTGTTAATGTTAAATGCACAATAATGCCTAAAACAAGCCCAAACATCCAAACGGATATTATAGCCAGTGCAAATATTGATATTGGTTTCAAGGTTTTGATGGTTTATTCATAGCCTATGTTGGTAAGAAGATTTCAACAAATTTTTTCGTGTCATAGTCAAGGTATTTGCGGGTCGTTAATATTAGCCGGCAAATAATCTTCCGGCTGATCGAGGAGATTTTGCAGGGTAGAAAAAAACTTTCCTGCGTGAAAGCCATCGGCCAGGCCGTGGTGAAGGGTTAGTCCTACCGGGAGATAGCGCTCTCCATCTCGCTCATAAAATTTACCAAAGACGATCATGGGGATGGACGTATTTCCGGACTTTCGATAAGGGTGGCGAAAACCTGTAAACGACACCCATGGTATGGGTGAGAAATAAATTCTGGCTAAGTCTTCATCTCTTGCATCTACGCCATTCCTTTGCTTTTGGTTTTCAAAATCAACTTTAGCCTTGCGCATAAACGCATCGAAGTCTTCCTGGTAATCGAAATAACCATAGCCATAGGTCTCGTTGTCATACAAGATAGTTGATCCCGGGTGAACTGTATGGTATTGTCTCACCTTTCCTTCTTTATCAATGCGGCATCTCAGTTCGTCGATGGCATTGCAGGCTAGTGACCCAACATATAAAAACGAGAGAAAAAATGAATGGTCCTGCGCTTTGATGGCGTTGTAAAATGAAGTAATGCGGACATCGCACATCAGGTCCCAGGTGGGATTGTCGTAGTCTTGAAAAAGTCTGAAGAGGTCTTTTCGTTTCCAGGTTTCGATATCGATGGGGTCGTACATAGATTTACTATTGTCATATAAATATACGCGTTATGATATCGTGTATTCAAATGACTAACACTTGTATGGCAAAATAAAAAAAGAGTAGGAAATATATGGGCGACTAAATCATTACTTCTTCCGCTTCGGCACCGGATCATGTCCATGCCCACCCCACGGATGACAAGTGGAGATTCTTTTGAGACCCATCCAGATACCTTTCAGTGGGCCCCATTCCTGGATCGCATCGATCATATACTGACTGCAGGATGGTGTGTAGCGACAATTAGAACCAAGCAATGGAGACAAGGTCAATTGGTAAAGACGAATCGGTAGAATGAAAATTTTCTTAAACATATGTTGAGTAAATATAACACTTGCTTTTGTCAACGAGTTTAAAAAAATAACTGGAAGAAAAATTTTAGTTTAAAAATCAGAAATCGTTATTCCGCTGTAGCGGAACACCGAACAAGGAATAATCCACGCCGATTTTTGAAGTTTTAGATGTCAGCAATTCAATCACCAAAGCATGAAGGAGAAACTATGTCAAACATACATCACCCAATAAAAAGATCCGGAGCATCACTTGACTGAAGTGATCGCTCCGGATCTTTTATCTATGCTGAATTCAGCCGATGGCTGTGCTTCAATTAATATCTGTAGTATTCCGGCTTGTATGGACCTTCCGGCGTCACACCGATATAAGCGGCTTGCTCTGCACTGAGCACATCAAGCTGCACACCCAATTTCTCCAGGTGCAACTTCGCTACTAATTCATCGAGGTGCTTTGGAAGGACGTGTACTGTATTGCTGTACGCATCTGATTTGGTCCAAAGCTCTATCTGCGCCAATACCTGATTGGTAAATGAATTGGACATTACAAAAGATGGATGACCCATGGCACAACCAAGGTTCACTAAACGTCCTTCTGCCAACAACAAAATATCCTTTCCATCAATCGTGTACTTATCCACCTGTGGCTTGATTTCTACTTTAGTGCTGCCGTAGTTTTTGTTGAGCCATGCCACATCGATTTCATTATCGAAGTGACCGATATTGGCAACGATTGCTTTGTCTTTCATTGACTTGAAATGCTCTGCTCTAAGGATGTCTTTATTACCTGTTGCCGTCACGACGATATCTGCTTCTTTTATAGCATCCACCATGCGCTTTACTTCAAATCCTTCCATCGCCGCCTGCAATGCACAGATCGGATCGATTTCAGTGACGATCACGCGGCATCCTGCAGATGCCAATGATGCAGCAGATCCTTTTCCTACATCTCCATATCCGGCAACAACAGCTACTTTTCCGGCCATCATCACATCCGTTGCTCTGCGGATTGCATCTACACAACTTTCGCGGCAACCATACTTATTGTCAAACTTTGATTTCGTTACCGAGTCATTGACGTTGATCGCCGGTAGTGGTAGCGTACCTTTCTTTTCTCTTTCATAAAGACGTAGTACACCTGTCGTCGTCTCTTCAGAAATACCTTTAATCGCAGGAACCAATTCAGGGAATCTATCTAACACCATATTGGTCAAATCACCTCCATCATCAAGGATCATATTCAATGGCTCGCCACTTGGAAATGAAAACAAAGTCTGCTCGATACACCAATCTGCTTCTTCGTTGGTCATTCCTTTCCAGGCGAAAACCGGTACACCTGCAGCGGCAATCGCAGCAGCGGCGTGATCCTGTGTGGAGAAGATATTACATGATGACCAGGTCACTTCAGCACCCAGATCAACTAGCGTCTCAATCAAGACTGCAGTTTGAATGGTCATGTGCAGGCAACCGGCGATGCGCGTACCTTTTAGTGGTTTGTTGGTCTTGTACTGCTCTCTGAGCGCCATCAGACCCGGCATTTCGGCTTCTGCCAGTCCGATTTCCAAACGGCCCCAATTGGCGAGGCTGATATCTTTTACCTTGTATTTTAACTTTTGGTCAACTGCTTGATCCTGCATGATTTATATAATTTTTTTACTTGAACTTTTTACAAAAACGGTGCAAAGATACCTATTGTTCTACAGGATTTGACTATTTCGTCTAAAATAGCACCCTAAACCCCTCATTTTTAGCCTTTAACGACCCCAATAAATTCTTTGAAAAACTTTCTTTTCCTATCTGATCCGCCCTGCAGATCGACTATCAATGTATTCACCTTGACCTCTATTAGGTGAACCACAAATCTCTCTTGCTACTTGATTCTAAAAATAAAGGCGAGCTTACCACATTGCTTTTCAGCTGCCGTGGGATCCGGAGCAAATACATAAGACTTGGCACATTCTTCCGCTTTCCTGACAAAATCAGGATCCTTCAAAGTAGAACCG
>JBBKXT010000121.1:0-5162 GCA_037969625.1 Saprospiraceae bacterium | reverse complement strand
TTCGTCATCAGCATGCCGAAATTAAACTTGAAGTCAATCTGGTCATGCGTGGTCTGATCGAAGAGAAAGTTGAAATGGATCTTTGCGCAAAAGCGCAGACAGCATTTGAATCGTTTGTTCGTATGCCGATTGTGCCGCTTGGACAATTATATGGTGGGAAAATCTGTGCTGCTCTCGATCGGCAACATCCAAGAGACCTGTTTGATGTAAAATATTTACTTCAGGCAGAAGGGTTCCATACAGATATTCGTAAAGGTTTTCTTTACTGTCTTTTAAGTAGCGACAGACCCATTTACGAAATACTGTTTCCTCACCTTAAAGATCAAACTCTGGCCATGCAAAACCAATTTGCAGGAATGACCAATGAGGAATTTACTTATGCTGATTATGAGCAAACACGAGATCAAATGGTGACCACCATAAACGAAAATCTCACCGCAGAAGACAGGCGTTTTTTGATTGCGTTTAAGCAGGGCGAACCAGATTGGAGTGTCTATGATTTTAGGGCTTATCCTTCTGTCCAATGGAAGTTACAAAACCTCTTGACGCTCAAAGAAAACAACCCGGAAAAACATCAAGAACAGTTAAACTTGCTAAGAGAAAGGTTAAGTTGATATGAAGTGTTTTGTGATCTCTTCCTGAATGGAGTAGGGTCTTTACATGAAATATTCTTTAGTTAGAAGAGCACAGGGTGAATCAATCATCACCATATCACAAAACAAATAGGTTAGTAGAGAACCATTAAAAAAAACCGTAGTATTTATTGCCGAAATTCCCCTATTTTTAAATGGCCCAATACCAGGGAAACATAAACCTCAAACGATGCTACAACTCCTGCTTGTTTTATCAACCCTCCTGCTTTCTCCCTCCGAAGACTATTTTCAAACTATCTATAAAGCAGAAGATTGCCTTCTTTCGTTTAATTATCAAGGAGCGGTAAAAAATTATGAAACTGCATTTGCTTTAGAGGGAGCACCATTTCTTAAGGATGTGCACAACGCATTAATTTGCGCCATTCGGTGCAAGGACAATCCCAAAATTGAGTTGTTTGTTACCTACATGTCGAAGTTTAATATTGCAAAAGAATATTTAGATCAACCCGTATTTACTGATTCCTTAAAAAACGAACCGGTTTGGGTATTCATGAAGGAAACACTATATAAAGAGAAAAAAACAACCTCCGAATTATACACCAAACTTGATTCGCTCTATGTGTTAGATCAGGACATAAGAGAGCAATGCAAACAAATTGCCACCAACTACTATTCCGTATGCAACGACACCATCTTGTATATCGATTCGATCAACTTAATCGCATTAACGGCAGTAATAGATAAATTCGGATTTCCCGGTGATGACGTGTATAGCAACTACCTGCCAGGGAATCTTCCGGAATTTTTATGGATCATTGGTCACAACAAAACACAGATCAGACAAATTATTGCTCCTCAGTTGGAAGCCGCTGTCACAAACTTGTCATTTCACCCTCAATTGTTTTCATTTATTTGGGGTGGAAATAACGATGTATATCAATATCAGGAATTTGGTCTTGGGTATTCAATACTGCTAGATAACGAATTATATGTTTTTAATTTGACTGATCAAAAGTTCAAAGACAAAATAAATATCAATCGAAAGAAATTCTTGCTGGATGATTTAGACACCTACAACGAAAAGATCAAGTTTCAATACTTCAATCCGGAGTTTAAGTTATTATACTCTATACTTTTCTTTTCGATAGATGGTTTCGACCAGGAAACCAAAGAAATGCTTGCAACGAAATGGAAAGACGCTTTGGTTACATCATACAGTGTAAGGTAGGTTTTGGGGATAGGGATTCCCTTTCACATCCCTCCTTTTCTACCATTTAAATTATAAAACATAACTTCGTAACCCGAAATTGCATTATTGCATTTGGAGGACAGTTCGTCAGATAAAATCACTGTATGAACTTTCCTGTTGATTGAAAAACACAAAGTAAGTTCACTAATTAAATACGTAGAAAAATGATAAGATTTATAATTACATCCATCCTGTTTTGTTGTGTGACATTGGTTTTTGCACAGAGTGAAGAGATGAGTATGACACCGTTTGCTCCGGATGCTGTTCTCAAGGGCTTCATCAGGGATTATGGGGATGAAAAAGTCAGTTGGAAAAAAACGGATGATAGTTACGAGGGAACATTTAAATTAATTAAGATGCCGGCCACGGTATGGTATGATTCCACCGGCCACCGGATGAACCTGGTGGTGGACATAAAAGAAGATCAATTGCCCTCCATTGGGCGGTCTTATATTGACAGGAATTATCCGAAAGCAAAAGTGGAAAGAGCACAAAAGTGGACTGATGATAAAAAAGTCAGTACGTTTCAGGCCGATATAAAACTAGGTGGCGAAACAAAAACGCTGATGTTTTCATCCAGGGGTAGTTTAATTACCGAGCCTGGCGAGGAGTAAGTCGTCCATAATTTTTCTGTACGATCTGCTCCTGAAATAGCCGGTTACTTATTTGAGTCCTTATTAACTGTCTCCATTTAGGGGCCTCATTGGGTTCTCAATAACATAGCTGTATTGACCATATATCAGCCGTGTCTGGCACTTACCAGACGGATCTCTTGTCGCCGGAAACCTAATCCATAAAGGTATGAATGACTTGCTGTTCAACAGGTGCTTTTTCAAGGATAAACCGCCTTTTGAAAAGCTTACGGTTCATCGCTTTTAACTGTTGAAAGCAAAAGAATAAAAATTAAAGCTGGATATTTTTTCCGGGATCCTTTCTTTCAGAATCAACCTTAACAGCGGATTTGTACAAATCTTAGATACATTGCAGCATATCAATCTCATCCCAGATATCCGAAAATTGAAATCCAACAAAAAGCTAAGGTTGCCGATTGAAGACGATGAGACTCTTTATATTATTCTTGCAAAGATGTTGTACTTGCGAGATTACGACCTCGCCGTTTGATCAATATATGATTGGCCATCGCTTCATGATTACCTCCTTTGTATCTAAAAAAATGGATTTCAACATATATGCGAAGTTTCTTTTTCCTGGATCACGTTTATAGGCAGATCCGGAATCATGAAGGGGAATATTGTTTGCCCGGCTTGTTGAATGGTATTGCATGGGCTTCCTGAGGGCATGTAGGGTAAACCGGGCGGGGTTAAAAACATCAAACTTCCCTGTTCTTTCTTTCATTTTCTTAGCTTTGAGAAAGGAAGCCATTGATCTTTCCTGATACTTGTTAATTTTCTGCTCTGAACCATGTCGTCATTTTCTCGTCGTAAAAGATTACCCATCTTCTTAGCTGTTGGCTTCGTATCAATACTTGCTTGCTCTTATTACCTCATCTTTCCCGGGTGGGTCAAAAAACAAATAGATAATTTGAGCATAGGGAGTAAAGAACCTTTCATCATCGCTGTTGAAAAAATTCATGCCACCGGATGGCCTATTGGTCTTGGACTTAAAAATATATCGATCCAACAATTGTCTTCAGACAGCACGATCACAGATAGCCTCTTCATCCGGAAATTAACCATCGAGCATTTCAACCTATTTTCCTTTCTGTTCCATAAGAAATATAACGTAGGCCAAATAACCCTGGACCACCTCACCGGAGAATGGTCACTTCCTCCAAAGGATACCACAAAATCAGAATCGGTTTTTCCTTTCCATTCCCTTTGTCGAACCATAATTTTTAAAAATGTAAACCTTACACTTAAGAAAAAAGATTCGAGCCAGGAGACAATTTTGGAAAATGGAAATCTGACGTTGAAACATGTTTTGGTAGAAAAGGACTCATTACTCTCTTCTGTCTCCTATCAGATCAGTGATATAAATCTTGCCACGGCAAACCATGTGTCATCGGATAGTTTATACTCCTTTCGTGCACATCACATCTTGTATTCAGACAGGGACTCAACATTACGTGTGGATTCATTCTTCTCGCTTCCTAATTATGAAAATTATGCTTTTGCGCGTATGCATCCATTTCAAACCGATCGGGTGTACGCGGCCTTTAAGCACATTGCCTTCAACCAATGCGAGTTGAACACATTGATCTCTAACGGAGATATACGTGTGTCGTCTATTCATGCAGACTCCTTCCTGCTGGACATCTTTCGTGACCGGCGACGCCCGTTCCTACATAAAACAAGGCCATTGTATCAGGATTTACTTTATAGCTATCCTGGAGTGTTGTCTATTGATTCCATCACGGCCCTCCATGGCAAAATCATTTTCACGGAGTACGGTGAAAATGCTCCTGAGGCTGGAAAGATTTGGTTTACAGATGTGTCCACTACCCTCAGCCATTTATACAATGACCCTACACTCCAAATGAAAAATGACTCCTTCATCGTGTTCGCAGAGGCGCTGGCGATGGGCAAAGGGAATGTTAGTTTTACCTCAACCGGGTATTTGTTTGATCCGCAAAACACATTTTACTTTTCCGGCCTCATGGAAAAGGTGTCGGTTGCAGCTTTCAACCCGATACTTCGCCCCAATGCAGGCATGATGTCAGATGACGGGTATGTAAACGGTATCTATTTCAATTTTGTCGCTGATAATAATCTGGCGAAGGGTGACATGCTTTTCAACTACAGTGATTTATTGCTACATGTAGTAGACAAAGAAACCGGCTTAACAAAAGGATTCTTAAAGCGCCTACTGACTAAGGCCCTGGATGTTAAAATACTTGATGCCAATCCATTGCCCAATGATACATTGCGTCACGGTGCGATTCTCTTTGAGCGTGATCCGGAGAAAATGTATTTCTCGTATATGTTAAAATCTATTTTTTCTGGGATTAAGTCGAGTGTGGAAGAATAAATATTCAATCACTCCTTTACATTGTTCATTTCGACGAAGCTCAATGAGCAAAGAATTTTCACTTCTGAAGTTTGATGACGTAGAGCGAAGTCGAAACATTGATGTGAGGAATACTTTGTAATGGAGAAATTAAATCGGAGTGTTTCATTGTGGAAGATCATCGGTCGTTGAGCAGAGTCGAAACGACAAGAGGAATATCCATAGGAAGAGTTAGGTTGTTTCCTGTGTACAGCGTTTTCTTTTACTAATACAAACCAGGCCTGGGATGGAAATGCTAAACTATCAAAACTCGAAAATAGACTGATGACAAAAAGGTCAGTACGTTTTAAGAA
>JBBKXT010000120.1:0-13737 GCA_037969625.1 Saprospiraceae bacterium | reverse complement strand
TTCAGCGGAACTTCATGGTACAAAAATGAAGGTTTCTATTACAGCAGCTATGATAATCCTAAAGACGGAAGCCAACTTTCCGGAAAAACACAACATCATAAATTGTACTATCACAAACTTGGTACACCACAATCTAGTGATGCACTAGTCTTTGGTGGGGAGAAACAACCCAACCGATATATCGGAGGGTATGTCACAGAAGACAATAACTTCCTGATCATTTCATCCGCAGAAAATACAAGTGGAAATCAACTCTATGTGAAGTCCCTTTCAAGTCCTGATAGCCCACTGATTCAGATCGATGATGATTATTTTTCAGAAATAAACTACGTCGATAATGATGGCACACGATTTTTAATGTCGACCAATATCGATGCACCAAATTACAAAGTGATCGCAGTGGACATAACCAAACCAGGTAAAGAAAACTGGACAGAGGTTATTCCGGAAACAAAGAATGTCCTCAGCGCCGGTTCAGGTGGTGGGTATTTATTTGCCAAGTATCTGATCGATGCTAAAACAGCGGTGAAACAATTTGACGTTAATGGAAATCTGGTCAGAGATATTGAACTACCGGGTATTGGAACAGCTTCCGGATTTGGTGCGAAGAAAACAGAAAAGGATTTCTATTATTCCTTTACTTCATTTACGGATCCATCATCAATCTATCATTACGATATGGAATCGGGTGTTTCTACACTTTACCTACAACCTAAAGTTGATTTTGTTCCTGAAGATTATGAAACAAAACAAATTTTCTACACGAGTAAGGATGGAACAAAAGTGCCCATGTTTATCGTCTTTAAAAAAGGTGTTAAACTGGATGGCACTAACCCAACAATGCTCTATGCTTATGGTGGTTTCAATGTTAGTTTGACCCCAAATTTCAGTGCTATGCGCGTAGCCTGGTTAGAGCAAGGAGGTATCTGGGCACAACCGAATCTACGTGGTGGTGGCGAGTATGGCGAAGAATGGCATGAAGCCGGCACTAAAATGAAAAAGCAAAATGTTTTTGATGATTTTATCGCCGCTGCCGAATATCTCATCAAGGAGAAATATACTTCATCAGATAAACTGGCTATTTATGGTGGTTCGAATGGAGGTCTTCTCGTTGGTGCTACGATGGCTCAGCGCCCTGACCTCATGAAAGTGGCTATTCCGGCGGTCGGTGTAATGGATATGCTTAGATATCACACCTTTACTGCCGGTGCCGGTTGGTCAGCAGATTACGGTACAGCAGAAGATTCAAAGGAGATGTTTGAATACTTGAAAGCCTACAGTCCGGTCCATGCTTTGAAGCCTGGCACATCCTACCCTGCGACCATGATTACGACTGCAGATCATGATGATAGAGTAGTGCCGGCGCATTCATTTAAATTTGCTGCTGTCCTCCAGGAATGTCAGGCAGGTGATGCGCCTACCTTGATTCGCATCCAGACCAATGCCGGACATGGGTCCGTATCTACGACTCAACAAATTGAATTACAGACGGATATGTTTGCCTTCGCCTGGGAGAATATGGGATTTAAACCCGACTTTTCAGCGATTATGAAAGATTAATAAAAAGCCCGGCTCGTCCGGGCTTTTTTATTTTAATCCTTTATCCAAAAGGGTAGAAATATTGAATAATGGCTATCTTAGCCCCAATAATTAAAAAACGAGATGGAAACTCCCAACTATAGTCGTAAAGGAAGTTGCTTCCTGCAATTTATTCTATTTTTTGTCCTGTTCATCATCATGATGATCTGGATATATTACAAGAATTTCGCACTTACGTTCTAAGCAGATATTTGCTTTCTGTAGTCTCCAGCACCTTCCACCTGAGGCGGACAGTATATAATTCCACTGAGCATTAAAGCGATCATTTTTTGTCAGGTTTGCCAAGGCCGGGCTGTCCCTTGCTTTTTTTTCCTTTTGCCCCACGCAGATGCAGAAGCGTAGTGTTGAATTCCACAATACCGAAATCAGAATTTTTTTTATCAGCGTGATCTGCGGGGAATATTTTTTTGCGCGCAGAGGCGCAGTTTAGATTTACCTTTCTGCCTTTTCCGCCCTCAAAAACACTATACTATATAGATTAATCTTCCTAAAGAATCGGTGACTCAAAGTTGACCAGATGGGTGAACTTATCCAACCTGTTTTGTACCTCTGTCGTGCCGAGGCCTCTTAATCCTTCCGTACCGAATTTCTCCACACAGAAGGATGCCATCGCTGATCCGCAGACGATGCCTTGTTTGAGGATATCAAAGTTTAAATGATCCCTACTGGCCAAATAGCCCATCAGTCCTCCGGCAAATGTATCTCCGGCGCCGGTCGGATCCTGAACTTCTGTCAATGGCAAGGCAGGAGCAAAGAATACCTGATTTTCGCCAAATAAAAGCGCTCCGTGTTCGCCCTTTTTGATCACAAGGTATTTTGGTCCCATGGCTGTGATAACTTCACTGGCGGTCACCAAAGAATACTCGCCCGACAATTGCCTGGCTTCTTCGTCATTGATGATCAGTAAGTCGATGTGACCTAACACATCCTTCAAGTCATCCATAGCAATATCCATCCAGAAATTCATTGTATCCAGGGCGATCACTTTAGGGCGCTTGGTCATCTGACCGATCACGCTTTTTTGAATCGCAGGTGTCAAGTTGCCAAGCATGACATACTCGCTGCTACTTTCTGTTGGGCTGAGTACCGGATCGAAATCTGCCAGTACATTGAGTTCAGTAACGAGGGTGTCTCGTGCATTGAGGTTGTGGTGGTACTTACCGGCCCAGAAGAAGGATTTTCCGCCTTCAACGATTTTGATACCGGATACATCAGCACCTCTAGCTTTTAAGGCATCCAGTTCTGCCTGCGGGAAATCTTCTCCAACGATAGAGACTATACTGATATCATCAACAAAATAGGATGCAGCCCATGCGATGTATGTGCCTGCACCACCGACGATGCGCTCCGCTCTTCCAAAAGGTGTTTCGATATCATCAAAGGCCACAGACCCAACTACCAGTAAACTCATTTTAATTTATTTTATGAATGGGCAAAGATAATCAAATAGCATAGGGCGGAGAGCATATCGGAGCGCAGCGCTTGCCCTGCACTCCGACGAAGGAGGTAGTTCAGCGCTTGCCCTGCACTCCAACAAAGGAGGTAGTTCAGCGCTTGCCCTGCGCTCCGACGAAGGAGGTAGTTCAGCGCTTGCTCTGCACTCCGACGAAGGAGGTAGTTCAGGGGTAGATCACGTCCGCTAGGTGTGAGAGCTAAGAGCGAAAAGGAAATTACGAATGTGTGAATTACGAATCCTTTGAAATGCACAAGTCCCCTTTAGGGGATTTAGGGGCAGAGGGCAGAGTGCAGAGTGCATAGAGCGAAGAGTATAGGGCATAGATGCATAGAACATAGAGCGAATCGGATCGCAGCGTTTATCCGTTCATCAGCCTCAGGCGGATATACAGGGCAAGCCCTTTGGTCGCCATAGCCTTGGCGGCGACTCAATCCTCACCTCTCACTCCTCACCTCTCCTATAACCCCAGTCTTCCCTCTTCCCCATAAGCATAGCCAGCGAAAGTCGCAGGATATAGAAGAAATATAAAATCTGCAGCGTGACAAACAACCTGACAAGGTCTGCTCGTTTGAAAAAAGTAGCTGCATGGTTAATGACAAAGTAATCAGCAAGCCATTTGATGATTAGTAAAATCAGAAAAGGCTTCCATGGTGTGAGTGCGAAAACGGCTGTGACAAATGTTATCGCAAGAAAGAAATGGTAGAGCCCCACAAAACTCCATATGTTTTTGATCATCTTACTTTTTAATCCCTTGTTTTTTCCTGCCCAGCGAAGGCGTTGTCGGATCAACTCGTTCCATGTTTTTTTACCGTCGGTACGAACCACCGCATGCGTAGATTTTAGAAATGAAACTTGATTCGGATAGGCAGTCCTCATTTTCTCTATCAGAAACATATCATCGCCGGATGCATATTGATAGTTGCTTTCATATCCATTCACATTTTTAAATGCTTCTTTTGAAAAAATCATATTCGCTCCACTGGCGATATCATGCCATCCGGAAGTGATTCCTGCACCGCTGACAAGCATGAGGACAAGTTGCTCGACTTCCTGCATTTTCTCCAATAATGAATTGTCATTAGTAAGAATCACAGGCCCGGTTTGAAAGACAAGATCATTAGCTACAAAAGAACGAAGCGTCGTGTCAAGCCAATCCTTATCATGTATACAATCCGCATCAGTGACAACGATGTTGTTATATTTAGCTTGGTCAACAGCGAGCGTGATTCCAGATTTTTTATATGCGGGTTCGTAGATATATTCAGGATAGTCTTTCAGTCGAAAGTATTGGATTTGATCATTGGCTATTTCGCAAACTTTCTCAAAGGTGTCATCTTTCGAATGATCATCGATGATGATGATTTCATAAAAGTCATTTGACAAACTTTGATTGAGAATGGACTTTATGCACGCTTGTATATGGGCAGATTCATTTCGAGCAATGATGACCACCGAAACTTTCTCAAAGATTTTGTTATCGGTTGAGGGCGAATACTCAGCGGTCTTATGCCAATGATACAGATAGTACCCTTGCAAACAAGCATAGAGAATTGCAAAACTCCAGGCGATCCAGATGACCAACATCAACAGGATGTTTTATACTGCATCAAAATAGGTCTTTGTACTCGTTGTCGTCTTTAGCGCGTGGCGCTTTTTCAATAGGCGGAAGATGTAGTTCTGTATCGCGTTCCTCTCTGATGACTTCTTCAAACTCCACAAACTCCCCTTCCGTTCTGGCCTGATAGGCCTCGGATAGTTTTTTTACTTTTCTGTCAAGGATAGCTTTTCCAAATAACACACCACTCAAAATAGGAAATCCAATAACACTCAATACAATGCCAAGGATTCCACCCAGTGGATTGCGTTTCAGCAGCGCCCACATAAACTTGATGAAATTAAGAATGGTCTTGTAATTGATGATCAATGCCCCGATGATCAATACTGGCGCCACCCACGAAAGAACCGTAAATAATCCTTTCGCCAGAAAAAACAAAGCAACGAAGATCATCACCATGAAGGCAAATCCAACGATACCATTAAATTTTATATTAAATCCCTGACTCATTTGTTTTTATGTTGTTCAATTTTCATCAAATATAACCCCCTTTGGGAAGATTTGTTTATTTGGTTATTTAATTAAAGGGGTAAACGGTGAAAGGTGAACGGAAAAAATATTGCTTATTATGGTTAATAGGTTAGAAGTTTTGAGTCTCGTATGCCTATGCCTCTTGCATCTCTCGTCTCTCTTTTAAAAAGGGTAAACGGTGAACGGTTTCTATCTACGAGAAATTTTTACTATTTGTAATTCACACATTTGTAATTCGTAATTTTTTGATCTGCGCGTTCTGCTTTCTTTTTCTGCGAGATCAGCGGGAAACATTTGTTTATTTTGCTTCCTTCGCTCGCCATAGCTTTAGCGAAGGCGAGACTCTTCACTCACGCCTAGTGGACGTGATCTGCCCCTGAACTACCTCCTTCGTCGGAGTTCAGGGCAAGCGCTGCGCTCCGATTTTCCTTCGCTCGCCATAGCTTTAGCGAAGGCGAGACTTTTCACTTAACCCGTTACCTGAAACTGCATATCATGCAGCAGCTTATACTTTCCTTGATCGATATTTAATAACTCATCGTGGGAACCAGACTCAACGACCTTGCCTTTTTCCAAAACGATGATGCGATCTGCATGTCTGATGGTGGTGAGTCGATGGGCGATGATGATGGATGTTCGTTTTTCGATGAGCTTCTCGATGGCGTACTGAATGATACTTTCTGTTTCTGTATCGATGGAAGAAGTAGCTTCATCGAGGATGAGGATCTCAGGATCATACACCAGTGCTCGAACAAAAGAGATCAATTGTCGTTGCCCCATGGATAAATTTCCGCCTCTTTCGGCGATGACATAATCATAACCTCCGGGAAGTGCTTCGATGAAAGGATGCGCCCCAATCACTTTAGAAGACTCTAGCATTTTTTCGCGAGAGATATCCGGATTGCGCAATGAGATATTATCCCATACCGAACCGGAGAAAAGGAAAACATCCTGTAGGACGATCGCCAGTTTGCTGCGCAAGTCCTCTATCTGATAATCACGAATTTCTTTACCATCGATGTATATACTCCCTTTCTGGATATCATAAAACCGATTGAGCAGATTGATGATAGTAGATTTTCCTGATCCGGTGCTTCCAACGATCGCGAGGGTTTCGCCCGCCGGTATTTTTAAAGAAACATCTTTCAAGACATTATTTACACCATCATACGCAAAAAACACTTTGTCAAATTCAACGACACCTCTAAAGGGTGCTTCGGAGATAGTTGCTAAGGAAGATTCTTTAGTAATTTCCTGACTATCAAGAATTTTAAAAATACGATCACCGGCAACCATCGCCATCTGAAGGGTATTAAACTTGTCCGCCAAAAATCGCATCGGACGGAACAACATATTCACGTACACCGGAAATGCAACCAGTGCACCCATGGTGACTGAACCACCCAGTACATTTTGTGCACCCCACCAAACCATCAGCCCCAAAGCAATAGCAGCGATAATTTCGACAACAGGAAAGAAAACAGCGTAATAGAAAATCGCATTCAGATTGGCCTGTGTATATTCTTTGTTGATGATTTTAAATTTATCGCGCTCCTGATCTTCGGCATTGAATATCTGTACGACGGACATCCCTGTGATGCGTTCCTGGAGAAAAGCATTCAATCTTGAAATTTGAATACGCACTTTCTGATAAGAGACTTTTACTTTTTGTTTGAAGATCCATGTCGCCACCATAATCAACGGAATGGTCATCAGGCAAATCAATGTAAGCAATGGACTTGTATAAAGCATCACACTGAGTACAAAAACAATACTCAACAGATCGGCAGCAATCGTAATGACTCCTTCAGAAAATACTGTTTTGATGGTTTCGATATCATTTATATTCCTTGTGGTCAGATTTCCTATAGGCGTCTTGTCGAAATAGGAAATCCGCAAACTGGTGATTTTATTGAACACACTCACCCGTAGATCTTTGATGACGGAATGCCCCAACAGGTTGGTCATGAAGATGAAGGTATACTGCAGAATACCGGTTAATAGCAACACACCGGCAAACAGGATACACATATTGATCAAACCTTTCGGATTTGGGATAATGATGTATTTATCAACAATGACATTTATCAAGTAAGGCTGAAGGGTAGCGAGGGGTGCGATGATGAGGGCCAACAATATACTCAGTGACAGCAGCTTGCGATAAGGCAATGCCAGTTTGAACAATCTGACCAGCAGCGGCCAGTCTAGTGTTTGTTTGTCTTCGGATGGATCCTGACTCAAAGTGGTGTTAAATTATGTATTGGCTAAGTACACTAAATACCAAAAAGGCGGTATTTGTTGTCTTAATCACATTTTTCCTTCATCTGCAAAGCTATAATAAGTCCCTTCACCGATGATAATGTGATCTAAAATTTTAATATCGATAAAATTGCCTGCAGCATTTATCTTTTCCGTCAAACGAATATCCTCCATAGACGGAGAAGGTGCTCCCGAAGGATGGTTGTGGGAAAGGATGATCGCGGAAGCCTTTCGCTCCAATGCTTTTTGAAAAATAATCTTTGGATCCACGACCATCGCCGACATTCCACCAATATGAATTTCTTCAGTGGAAATAACCTTAGATCTTCTGTCCAACAAAATAATCCAAAAGGCTTCTTGCGTGAGATCGCGCATTCGGGGATGCAGCAGATCATAGGCATCGAGACTAGATCCGATCTGTGCTTTTTGCAGGGCTGTTTCCGTCATCCGCCTCCGCCCCAATTCCAATGCAGCAATAATCGAAACTGCTTTTGCTTCGCCGATTCCTTTGATCTGCATCATCTCATGCACCGATAGTTTTGAAATCGACGCCAGACTATTATCGTGCTTTGCCAATAACTCCTTTGCTACATCCAGTGCTGATTTATTTCGCGTTCCGATGCGCATGAGGATGGCGATGAGTTCGGCTTCGGAGAGGGCCCGAGAACCGTGCTCCATCAGCTTCTCTCGCGGGCGATCGGCCAGCATCCAGGAGTTTATCGGGTTGTTTTTATATGTGTAGTCTTCTGCCAAGAGCTGATGGAAAGGTTAACGGTTAACGGTGAACGGGAAAAAGTTTTGAAGATCATGCCTTTCTTATCTGTAATTTTAGGGCTTTAATAAACTGATAAATCATGGATAATATTTTTTTGGCTTTGTCAATTAATATGTGCCCTTTTCCCGCTTCAATATATTGCTGATGGATGGCGATAAGAAGCTGGGTTCGTAGTTCTCTGCAGGAGCCTTTGGCAATAAAAAGATGTCGAATAAAAGCTTTGTTGGTATGTAATTCAAACCCCTCAGAAATATTGGAAGGAATGGAGACGGCACAGCGCTGTATCTGATCGCGAAGACTAAAGTCAATGCACCTTCCTAGCAGAGTATACCCTTCCTTACAAAGATTCATACTTTCCTGCCAGATATTTAGGCTTTCAAATGATTGATATCCTCCACTCATTATATAGAAGTGTTTTGAGAAGGCCAAATTGTTACCAATCTAACGGGATTAAATAAAAAAAATCTTTTAGCTCTCATTCTCCATAGAATAAAATGAAAGAATGAGGAATATAAAAGAAAGTATTTATAAAAGTGTGTAACCCCGCCAAAGGCATCGCCTTTGCCTTTCCCGCTCATCTTTCCCGGTTCACCCTTTCCCATTCTATGATCGCTAAGGTCTAGCGTTGCATGCTCATGCTTATCAGTTCACCGTTCACCTTTCCCCCTTCCCTCATCTACTACTGAGCGCTCCTTCTAGGTCGACAATAAGATCATCCACTGATTCTATGCCCACCGAAACCCGTATAAGGGAATCTGTCAACCCCGATGCCAACCGCTGTTCCCGAGGAATGGAGGCGTGCGTCATTGTGGCCGGATGCCCGATTAGGGATTCTACGCCACCGAGGGATTCGGCGAGAGAGAAAAGGTGTGTGCTGCTGAGGACTTTATTGGCGGCTTCGATGTTATCGTCTTTGAGATCGAAGGAAATCATGGCGCCGTAATTATTCATTTGGGAAGTGGCGAGATCGTGTTGTGGGTGAGATTTAAGTCCTGGGAAATTGACTTTGCGCACTTTCGGGTGTTGCTCAAGGTATACTGCGAGCTTCATCGCGTTTTCGCAGGCGCGGTCCATGCGGACATGGAGAGTTTTGATGCCTCGAAGGACGAGAAAACAATCCTGTGGTCCGGGAATAGCGCCGCTTGCATTTTGAATAAATTTCAATTTCTCTGCATAGGTTTTGTCGGAGGTGACGACACCGCCCATGACCACATCGCTGTGTCCGGCGATATATTTTGTGATTGAGTGGTGTACTAAAGTGGCACCCAACGATAATGGATTTTGTAAATAAGGTGATGCGAATGTATTATCTACGCAAACGGGGATATTGTGTTCGCGGGCGATCGAGCAAACGGCTTTGATATCTGTGATTTGTAAGGTTGGATTGGTGGGTGTTTCGAGCCAGATCATTTTTGTTTCCGGACGGATAGAAATTTTGACCAACTCGATATCGGTCATATTTATATATCTGCTCTTGATGCCAAGTGGACCATAGACAGCGGTGAGTAATCGGTATGAACCTCCGTACAAATCATTTCCGCAAAGTATTTCATCGCCTGTTTTTAGCGTTTTGATGATCGCATCCATTGCGGCCAATCCGCTGCTGAAACATGCGGCATCTGTTCCGCCTTCGAGGGCGGCTAGGCTTGCTTGCAGGGCATCGCGCGTTGGGTTTTGAGTTCTTGCGTATTCGTAACCTTTGTTTTTACCTGGTGCATCTTGGACATACGTGGATGTTTGGAAGATGGGGGTCATGATGGCGCCTGTTGATGGATCGGGGGTGACACCTGCGTGGACGGCTTTTGTACCGAAGCCTTTATTGTTATTTGTGTTCATTGTTTTAATGTTTAGGTGGGCAAAGATAATGAAACGACACAGGCGAGTGTAAACAGTGTAGGATACAGTGTTTAGCGTTTAGCATGCAGCGCCTTTGCCGCTTGTTGTTGAGGAGGTTTAGTTTTTAAAAAATGGGTGAACGGTGATTTGTGAATGGTCAAGGACTCATCCACTTACCACTCCTCTTATCGGGATCGGGAATGGGCCAAGAGACCATAGTCATTGCGAAGGCGAATCACCCTTTTTCAAATAGCTTCCCTCTTCTTGATTTTTTATCCACAGTCGGAGTCCGTTGAATCACCAGTAGGCGAATATATAAAAAGCGCAATTTGGAGCTCTTGAGTATCATCAGGATTCGATAAATTTGATGGCGTATATATAGGTGTTGTGTTCAATCAAAGAAATGACAAACGAACAACTTTAAAATAAAGAACCATGAAAATAGTAATAGCTCTACTGTGTATTTTTTCTCTTTTGATAAATTCGTCTTGTAAAAAAGTCATTGAAAAGGAAGGTTACGTAAATGTTGAAGGTGGTAATATATGGTACAAAATTGAGGGGGAAGGTGATGGAATTCCTCTATTAATCCTTCATGGTGGGCCAGGTTCGAGGAGTTGTTCAATGATCCCTGGATTCTCTCTACTGGCTAAAGACCGTCCGGTAATATTCTATGACCAGCTAGGTTCAGGAAATTCGGATAGACCTACTGATACAACTCTTTGGAAAACGGAAAGATTTGTAAATGAAATAGAGTATTTAAGAAGTGCCTTGGAATTAGATGAACTACACATATTGGGACATTCTTGTGGGAGCACATTTTTAATAGAATACATGATTACAAAGCAACCGAAAGGAGTGAAATCTGTAATTTTCTCTAGCCCACATATCAGTAGTCCTGATTGGATGGCAGATGCCAAAATTTTGCTTTCTCAACTGCCTGTTAATGTTCAGGACACGATTTTTAAATACGAAGCTTTAAAAAATTACAGCGCACCTCAGTATCTTGCTGCTACTGATTCGTTTTATGTTAGACACATGTCCAGAAAGAGTTGGCCTATTATTCCTACCATAGAATGTGAAAATGTACCCGGTTTCAACGATCAAATTTATGAATATATGTGGGGCCCAACGGAGTTTAATATTACTGGCACCCTTAAGGATTTTGATAGAACAGCTGACCTATATAAAATCACCGAACCAATACTTTTTATGGCAGGTGAATATGATGAAGCAAGACCAGAAACTATGTACAAATATCAAAAATTATCTCGAAATGCAAGTGTTGAAATTATTGATGATGCCGCACATAAGACAATGATCGATCAGCCAGAAAAAGTATATGAAGTAATAAGTAAATTTCTTAATGACGTTGAAAAGATTAAATAAAGACTGCACACAACAATCGCTATAATTCATAGCCACCCTGGGGGATGGCAACGCTTTTTAGCGTAGCATTATCATGAACGTACCCACTTATGCTACCTGAAAATAAAAACATGAGAGCATATCCATGAGGTATTAAACGGGAAAAATCCTGGCCCTTCCTTCCGCTACTCCGCGATGACAAAGCCGATGGACTTTGTAGCATCATCAGTATGTAGCACGAGCATATAAGAACCTGCAACCAATTCTTGAAGATCAATCGTTGAAGTACTTGTTCCTGACTCAAAATTCAAAACCTCACGGTGGACGAGCTTTCCATTTAATTCAAAAACTTCAATTCGCGATTTAAATCCTGTTTTAGCATCGTTAATTTTGATAGACAAGATGCCATGAGAAGGGTTAGGGAAAATAACTACTTCGGCAGGAAATGAATGATGGTGATCGGTGACGCTTGTCAGAGTCGATAGATCAGCTTCGTCATATGAGGCACTGATAGGAATGGCAAGTTCGGCGGCTGTAGCCAAAGCAGCCTTCACCACATTTTTCATAAATTCTAAATTGAGCGAGCCAATGGTATCGTTGGGTGTATGGTAATAAGGGTTTCTAAAATTGGAGGCATCTGTCAGCATCAAAGCCTGCATGTTGGCGTCCCAAAAACGGGCATGATCGCTGCGACGCAAATCGGGGGCTATAGAGCCGTTACCGGGTAGTGAGGCTGTGATGAGGCGCAATTCAGGAACATAATCTTCTGACGCAGTTATAAACGCCGAGAGCAGCGGATTTGAAGTGGTATTCCCACAAGCAAAAATAAAATTACCTCGGTATTCATCATCTGCCACCAGCTGAGCAGCCTCAGGAAACAATATGTCAAAACCTGCCGGTAATTGTTGTGAATTTGGCTCATCGGAGTAATATCCGATCATCTCAAAATTCAATACCCCTTGAATAACTTCAAAAGGTTTTATACCATTTTGAACATACCTCAGACTACCTATAAGTCCCAACTCTTCGGCATCAAAACCAACGAAGCGAATGGAATGCTCAAAAGTATATTGAGAAAGTATACGCAGCGCTTCCAATACGCCGGCCACCGCCGAACCATTGTCGTCTGCCGCCGGACTACCCGGCACACCATCAAAATGACCGTCGATTATAAAGGTTGTATCCTCTGCTTTGGCACCGGGCTTGCGGCCTAGGATATTCTGCATTGTCGTGCTGCTGAATATAAAATCATGGCCTTCCGTTTGGAGATTCGCCTCAGAAAAAGCATCCATAATGTACGTGCGTACGTTTGCTAAATGCTCCGGAGCAGCTGTGTAATGCCTTTCACCGACTATGGATTCCAATGTACTTAATAGGTTCGCTTCATTTACCTGACTCACCATTTCAGCGATTTCAATCGTCTGATGGTCGGATGCGAATAGTTGGATATTTACATTTCCAATACTTTCCGCCAGGCCTGAGTAATCCCATGTCAAAGCGAGGTTTTCACTTCCGGTGATATCAATCCCGGCATCCCCTGAAAGATTTTCTTCCGGAACCATTTCAAAATAGGTTCCTCCATCTATTGACATCTTAAGCCAAACTTCACAGACATCGCCATCGGCATCATTTAAGGTATAATGGACGGTAAGTGTTTGTGCAACTTGATCGGCATCCAAAGCGGTTATTTCAATCACAGGCACGCTATTCTGTCCTATGCAAATTGAGGCTAAAAAGCTAAAAGCAATGGTAAAGATCTTTTTCATAAGATGGTTTTTTATCAGTAGTTTATGGACTGTACAAATATAGTAATTAATTGAATTTTATTTTGATGGATATCTATTGATCTGTATTTACTTCTGTTTTGTAAACGGTATGAAACCTTGAATTAGAACGGATGGTCCACCCCGGGAGACCGTTTAATGGAGGCGAAGCCGGACATCCATATTTTTTAATTTAAGGGTGGGTCGCTGAAACTTTATATGCTTTTGATATTGATTGGTGGCTGGGCCAAATAGAGTAATTATTTTATTAAAAGCCTGCCCGGAGCAAGCCTGAAATAAAAGTATAAAACATTGATGAGGTTCTTAAATGGCTACTCCCTAGGTTGACCAAAAAGTTGTTGCACCAACAAATTTTGACGAGTCCCTTCCTATGGCTACTCAACATATTGCCAAGTAGTGATTTTAGTGAGTAGGAATTTAAGTACATTGTGAAAGTTTTCGGATAGGAGGTCATAATTCAATTATTATAAGAATGAGCTATCCATCTTTGGAAATTCGTTCACCTAAAGCAATAGTGGAGTATAAAAACTAAAGAAGAAAATATATAAGGGAGTTTGACTCCGTGCAACAGTAAGAG
>JBBKXT010000119.1:0-4735 GCA_037969625.1 Saprospiraceae bacterium | reverse complement strand
CCTGCGAGCTCTTCACCCCATTCGTCATAAGTCAGGTTACGATCTTTTCTTGCTTTGTTGCTCACCCAATGTTCGGCTAGATCACCTCTATATTGAATATGACCAAACTCCATATTCGGAATCAGCACACCATTGTAAAAAAGTGCAGAGCCAATGCCCGTCCCCAAGGTAAGCATGAGTACAGTGCCTTTTACACCCTTGATTCGACCATAGAGTCGCTCCGCCATGCCGGCACCATCGGCATCATTACACACATAATATTTGTGTCCTGTTGCCTTGTGAAGCAACGCTTCGACATTAAGATTAATCCATGACTTTTCGACATTCGCTGCGGTGAGAGATACGCCATCCTGGATGATGGCCGGAAAGCCAATACCAATTTTTTCTCCATGCCAATCAAGTGTAGGTAGTACATCTTTGATGAGTGAAGCTATTGCATCCGGTGTGGAAGGATAAGGTGTTTTGATTGTTATTCGCTCACCTATCAGCTCGCCTTTCTCGATATCTACCAAGCCGAGTTTAATCGCAGAGCCACCGATATCTATGCCTAATGCCGGACTACTCAAAATAATTACCGGATTACTTTTATCGTCATGGGTACATCGACCAAAGGTCTATCGCGATTATCTTTGGCTGTACCTGCTAGCTTATCAAGAACGTCAAATCCTGTGACGATTTGTCCAAACACAGTATAGTCACCATCCAAAGGAGGGTAACCACCGTTTTCCAGATATTCAGCACGCTGTCTTTCACCATATTTAAAATCTCTACGGGATTCTAGCCTATCTAAAGAACGATCATCTACTGCACTGCCATGTACAATGTAAAACTGTGATCCGGAAGATGCTTTTTCCGGATTGACAGAATCAGGCATTCGTGCCGCTGCAATGGCGCCTTTGACATGGACCAGCGTATCTACAAATTCGGCGGGTACTGTATAGCCTGGTCCTCCTGAACCAAGTCGCTCCCCTTCAGGTGCACCCTTGGATGCCGGGTCACCACCCTGAACCATAAATCCATTAATGATGCGGTGAAACAAGAGCCCATCATAAAAACCTTCTTCGGCCAACTTGAGAAAGTTATCTCGGTGTAGTGGAGTCACATCATACAATTTAGCTGTCATCACACCATAGGATGTGGTGATTTCGATGAGGCAAGTGGATGGTGGATCTATGATGATGGATTTTGTCATTGTATTTGATTTTTTTCCTTTTTTAGCAGTGAGGGTGATGTCATATTTACCTCCGTGTGTATATCGGTGGTTGGCAACAGAATCTTTCGACTGATCGCCATCACCGAAATCCCAATGGTATTCCTTTGCTCCTTTTGATGTATTGGTAAAGTCCACTGTTGCAGGAGCGGCCACGTGTTCAGTACTCATCGAAAAATCAGCCATCGGCTTCATACAGGATGATAGCCCTACGAGTACAACGATCAGGAATCCAAAAATTGATTGTTTCATTAATTTATCATTTTTATAGTCATTCGAACGTCCTTGAGTGGACGATCCTTATCATTTCTTTCTAACCGGCTGATTTTGTCCGCTACTTCCATACCCATTAAGACTTCACCGAATACAGTGTAATCCATATCCAGACTTGGATAGCCGCCTTCCTCAAGGTAAATCTTAGTTTGTGTCTCGTTGTAATTGATATTCTTGGACAATTCGATCTGGAGCAGATCCTGCGGCGTGACTTTTTTTCCAACCACAATATAAAATTGGCTACCGGAAGATCTCTTTAAAATATTGGGTGTTCTGGCGGCTGCTAAAGCACCACGCAGATGAGGAGCTCCTATTTCAGGATCTATTTCTTCGCCGATAGAGCGACCCCCTAGTTTATACCCCGCAGGTGCAAATTTTGACTCCGGATCTCCCCCTTGAATCATGAAATTTTCCCGAACTCTGTGAAACAACAGGCTATCATATGCACCTTCCTGGACGAGTTTAACAAAATTGTCTCTGTGATTGGGTGTACTATTATACAGCAATACCGTTATATCACCATATTCTGTAGAAATCACGGCCTTGTATTCCTTCACCTTGTTACAGGAAGCCATCAAAACAATCAATAAGAATCCGGATAAAATAAATGTCTTCGTAAACTTGATCATGGTTAATTATTTGTTGAATCGGACAGCAAAGGTGCAAAATATGCTATTACTTTTCGTTGAAGCATTGCTTCCTGAGCCCCAAGTCCTTCAATATCAATAGGCAACATAGGTTTCCAGTGAGGCCAGCCCTCTGCATCGATGCCTTCAAATTCAAAATATCCATCTTCTTGTAAAAGATGACAAATGGCCAAATGCATCAGATCCTGCTTTTCTTCTTTTGTAAAATTCTCTTGATTCTTTCCGAGTTCCTGCATACCAATAAGGTATAGGACAGCATTGAGATCCGGTAGTTCTTTTCGTTCAAATCGATCTTTGATCCAATGCCTCACCCGAAGCCACTCAAATTCTTGTTGCCAATCCTCCATATGGCTGCAAATATAAACTTATGCTTGTTGGGTAGGTTTACATCTCACAGAAAGAAAATAATTTCATCGGGCCTATTTCGGTGATAACCATTTCATTGACAACCTAAAACAATCCTAAATCACCCGTGCCCTCCAAATAAATCCCTGAGCCTCAGCTCCTATTTTTATACCTTTGTCATGCATTAAAACGAATAAAGCATGAAATTTGGTGTCGTAGTTTTTCCCGGATCTAACTGTGATGATGACATGGTCCATGTGCTTGGAGCAGTTCTCGGAGCCGATGTACAGAAATTATGGCACAAAGAGACGGCCATCGAAGGCTTTACACAGGAGGACTGCATCGTACTTCCCGGGGGCTTTTCGTATGGTGATTATCTGAGGGCCGGAGCCATCGCCCGATATTCTCCAATTATGCAATCTGTTGTTTCTTTTGCTAATCAAGGCGGAAAGGTTATTGGGATTTGCAATGGATTCCAGATCTTATGTGAATCAGGATTATTGGCAGGAGCACTCGTCAGAAATGAACAACATAAATTTATTTCCAAAAATGTATCGCTGCGCGTAGAAACCACAGACGCATTGGTCACCAGCGGTTATTCCAAAGGGCAAATCATCAAAATGCCGATCGCACATGCTGAAGGTAGATATGTCACCGATGAGAAGGGATTGGCAAAACTGAAGGACAATGATCAGATACTCTTCAGATATTGCACCCCGGAAGGTGAACTCGCGAGCGAAAATGGCTCCACAGACCATATCGCCGGCATTTGCAATGCAGAAAGAAATGTATTTGGCATGATGCCGCATCCGGAACGAGCTTCTGAGGCCATTTTAGGCAATACAGATGGGTTGGCACTCTTCCAGTCCTTATATAAAGGCCATTTAGAGACCGTCTAGCAGCCCTCTACCGTTAAGGATTTATTAAACTCCGGTCCTATAAAACCTTTAAAGACTATTTTTGTACTCTTTACGCAAATAAATATTCCCCATTCCTGATTTTGTGTAATTAGTCATTTCTTGTGTAGCATTTTGAAAATCATATAGTATATGCGTGCTTTATTCCTCTTCCTCGCTTTTCTGATCTCCTTTTCAGTGAGTGGTCAAATGTATAATCCCGTTAAATGGGACATAACCCTCAAACCCGCCGGTGACGGAAATTATTTGTTCCAGGCGAAAGCTACTATTGATGATGGATGGTGGGTGTACTCACAACATCTGGAGAATGAAGACGGACCTATCGCCACCACCGTAAATTTTGATCCGGGTAGTCATTATAAGTTGACTGGAAAAAACAAAGAATCTGATAATGCCAAAAAGATCTTTGACAAGGTCTTCGAAATGGAAGTGGTGAAGTTTCAAAAATATTTTACCATCGAACAAAAAATAAAGGTTACCGATCCGACCAAACCGATTACAGGTTATGTCAATTTTATGACCTGCAATGACGAACGATGCCTTCCGCCTACCGATAAAGAGTTTGAACTCATGGCAATCGCCGGTTCCAGCGGAGAGGCTACACCGGTAAAGGCTGAAGAAAAAGCACCGGCTAAAACCACTACGGCGGATTCAAAAGAGCAAATCGGAAGCCCTGCTTCTGCAGAAAAAAAAAAGGTAACTAACGAATCCGAAGAAGCATCAAGCACCTCATCAGATTTTTCCAATATTAAAATATCAGGCATCGAGGAGCCTGATCAGAAAAATGCTTCTCCCGGGTTACTCCATCCTGCCACATGGACTTTTCGTTCTGAAAAAAAAGGCGATGACATATATGCTATTATTGCCGAAGCGGTCATTGAAGAGGAATGGCATACCTATGGTGTCGGCGAGTATGTAGAGGACGGACCAGTACCTACTTCCTATATAATTAATCCGAGTGATAACTATTCCTTGGAAGGAGAAATCCTTGTCGAAAGTAGTGAGCGCATCGAAGGGCACGATGTTTACTTCGATATGCATGTCGTAAAATTTAAACACGATGTCAAGCTCACGCAAATTGTCAAAACCTCCAATCCTGGTTTGGTCACTGGATCTCTTGAATTTATGCTTTGCAATCAATCCAGGTGTTTGGCACCGGAATTTATCGATATCAATATTGATCTAGTGACCGGCCAAATGGTTGATGAAGCCGAAACACTATCGGGACTCCAGGTGGATGAAAATGGCTTAGTCGATCAACGCAATCAAAACCTGATTGATTCCTATGCATCACCGACCAGTGATTGTGGTGAAACACCACAAGAAGAATCAGGCAATCTTTT
>JBBKXT010000118.1:0-7619 GCA_037969625.1 Saprospiraceae bacterium | reverse complement strand
CATGGGACAGCGTGGCGGCTATCATGCCGATCATGTTGCAGGAAAAGACAAAGGAAATAATAAAAGACGGTAATTATGATAAATATAAGCTGCGAAATCAGTCTTAACCCGCTGCCTACTTAAAATAACGCGCCATAACAGCGCATAACAAAAATGGCGAGATGTGTGCTGAAACGAGAGTTTTATCTATTTTTATAAAAGTAAAAGTTTAACCGAAAAACTTGTGCATTTTGAGTCGCCACTTATGTTATGCTCATGCCGTTATCTCTAATTAAGATATAGGTTTAATCAAAGGGAGTATAAATTCAAATATCTCCATGAGAGTAACAGCTATAGTCCTATTTCTATCGATGTTAGCCTGTTCCGGGCCAGATCTCAAGGATACTATTTTCACTAAGATCAATCTCTTTACAACACATGAAAATGAACACTTCAAAAATATAAGCATTACACCTTTATCCAGGGGCGAAAAAAAAGGCAAACCAAAGGAATTTCAAATCCTAAAGAAAGAGAAGCAGAGTTTTGCTGCCATCCAAATTTTACCAGAAAACAGGATACTAAAAAACTTCTATTCTGACTCTATCACACAGGATTTCGTCAAGGTCTTCTCTGAGCTTGGTTTAACAAGGTTATATAGCTACGATGAAGTCATAAATGATTCTACATCATTTAATCAAATTACGCATCTTGAATTTCATTTTGGCAATGAAATAATTATTCTTTTCAGAGAAAATCCTTATCAAACACAAGATGCTGTTCAAACAATAATAGATAGATCTACAGGTCTAACAGGTAAATGGAGATTTACTACATTTCCAAAAAACTAGAGATAACAATAGACACTCGTCATCATCTGATTACAGTACTTAAGATTTGTTGTATTTTTAGTTATTCGGGATAACGTCTGGCTATTCAAGGAGACGACGAGTGTCCCTAGACATTATGACTCATTAATATCAAATCTTCCACTTGCAATTATGAACTTTATTACTTATCTTTGACGTTACTAACGTAAATCAACAGTAGATGATCAAATCATTTGGGGATAGCGAAACCGAAAAGATTTGGGCAGGCGAATTCTCATTAAAGCTTCCAACGACCATTCAGGCGATCGCCAGACGTAAGCTTAGAATGTTAAATAACGCTCAGGATCTTAATGATTTAAGAATTCCACCTGCCAATCGACTTGAAAAACTAACAGGTGCATTTAAAGGGAAACACAGTATTCGAATTAACCAACAATGGAGGATTGTGTTTAAATGGAATAACGGAAATGCCTCTGAAGTAAAAATAATTGATTACCACTAAATACAACAATATGGCTCGCATTAGAAATATACATCCTGGTGAAGTTTTAAAAAAAGAATTTCTTGAACCACTCGAAATCTCGGCTTATAGGCTTTCAAAAGAAACGTTTATTCCTCAAACCCGAATCAGCGAAATTCTGAAAGGCAATCGCAGAATAACCGCTGATACCGCTTTAAGAATATCCAAATATTTCGGGACTACAGCCAAGTTTTGGCTTGGGCTTCAGGCTGATTACGATCTTGAAGATGAATCCAAAAACAAAAAGAAGGAATTAAGCGAAATAGTGGCACTCTAAAAACGAGTCATAGCAAAAGCTACCGCACCAGCAGGGTCTTGAACATAGAAAATTGCCTCCGCTAAAGCTATGACAATCAAAGGAAAACCTTAACTTTAAAGAAAAACTCCCTGGCATCTCCCGCAACATCGGGATCGCTTGGCTTTACGCAAGCCTTGGCCAGCTTCGGTCGCTTGCGCCATTTCCGATCAATCGGAATCAGCGACGGAGCAAGGTCAAAGACAGACTTTCGGCATCCCGATAGTTAGCGGGACTGCCGTCGTGTAGCCCGGAAACGTTGTGCGTCATTAAAATCGTACACAGAGATAGAATCAATTTAGTAAAAAAAAGCCTCACAATAAGTATATGACAAAATTCTTATTATCTATTTTATCCTTGGTATTCTCTTTACAACTATCTGCTCAAAGTATTGATTCTCTTCGTAAAGAACTTAATCAAATTATAGCGACAAAAAATGCAACGATTGGAGTTTCAATAAAGGCAATTGAAGACAAAGACACTTTGAATATTAACGGAAATTTAAACGCACCATTAATGAGTGTTTTCAAATTTCATATCGCTTTAACAACCTTAAATTTTGTTGACAAGGGCAAACTTTCTTTGAAGCAAAGAATCTTTATTAAAAAAGAAGATTTGCACGAAGATACTTGGAGTCCGATAAGAGATGAATATCCAAACGGGAATATGTATCTAACTTTAGACCAATTGTTACGATACACCATTTCGCATAGCGACAACAATGGTTGCGACATACTTCTGCAATTGGTTGGAGGTGCTGACACCGTTCAAAAATTCATTAATAGACAAGGTATAAAAGATTTTGTCATTAAACTAAATGAACAGGATATGCGAATTTGGGAAAATCTCTATGTAAATACAACCACACCCATTGCGACAACTGAATTGCTTGAAAAATTCTATAAAGGAAAAGTGCTAAAGAAGAAAACAACGGAGTACCTATATCAAATAATGGTCGAAACTTCAAGGGGCATAACTTGGATGAAAGCGGGTCTTCCAGAAGGCACAGAATTAGCACATAGAACAGGGATTTCAGATAGAAATGAAGATAATCTACGTGGAGCAATGAATGATGTAGGGATTTTTAAACTGCCCAACGGAAATCATATTATCCTATCAATCTATTTAAAAAACATTACGGAAGAAAGAGAAGATACCGAAAAAATTATTGCCGATATAACCAAAGCAAATTGGAATTATTTCACACAAAAAACTAATAAAATTGAAAATAGAAAAAGCAATAAATAGACTCACGAATATTATTGACAAAGTACCAACGAAACTGTCAGAGTTTAATGAGAGCGTAATGTCAGAAAAGCAATTGCCAACGAAATGGAGCAAAAAGCAAATTTTAGGTCATTTAATTGATAGTGCAACTAATAACCACCAAAGGTTTGTAAGAGGTCAGTTTGAAACCAATCCTGAGATAACTTACGACCAAAACAAATGGAATGAGTTTAGTTTTTACCAAGAAATGGAAAGTCAGCAAATCATAAAATTTTGGACGATATATAACACACAACTTCTTGAAATTATAAAACGAATACCAAGTAATAGTTTAAAAAATCAAATTAAAGTAGGCGACAATTTATTGACTATAGAATTTTTAATTGTTGACTACGTTGATCATTTAGAACACCATTTAAAACAAATAATTGATTTTTAAACCAACTAAAAATGATAGCAAGCACACCCAAAACACCCTATTACGCAGTTGTTTTCACGTCAATAAATGCTGCTGAAGGTTCTAATTATTCAGAAATGGCTGATTTAATGGTTCAATTAGCTCAACAACAAGATGGATTTCTCGGAATTGAAAGTGCAAGAAATGAACTTGGCATTACCGTTTCTTATTGGAGAGATTTGGAATCCATAAAAAAATGGAAAGAAAATGCTGATCACTCAATAGCAAGAGAACGAGGACGAAAAGAATGGTATCAAGCATTCAAAACAAGAATAGCTTTAGTTGAGCGAGATTACGGGTTTGAAAAGAGTTAAAGAATTTATCACATTAAGAAAATTAAAAAATATTTTTAATCATTGAGTTGAGTCAATTATGAATGCTATTTATAATTTGAAATACAAACACTCGAAACTAACAAAAACGAACGCACAACAGCGTGTATGAGAAATAGCGGGCTCAATGCTAAATCAAAGGTCCGTGCTTATAATAAGAGTCTGTATCAAATCGAAAGTAAGTGCTAAAATCCGCTACTTCTCATACACGCAAACCGTAGCCTTCATAAACTGAAACCTGATGAAAATTAAACAAAATGAGATGTTGCCAATATCAAGACGCAAAGCGATTGGTCTCTTGGGTTTAGGAAGTCTTGCAATTGCGCTCCCTTTTGGATGCTCTAATAAAAGTTCAACAATTGGCTCACTTGCCAATGATCCTTTACACTATAGGACAATAGTTGAAATCTCTAAAATGATCAAATCAAAAGAAATTTCATCTGTAGAACTTACTCAACTAATGCTCGATAGAATTGAAGAAGTTGATACCAAACTAAATAGCTTCATTACAGTAATGAAACAATCAGCATTGACCAGAGCTATGGAATTAGACAATGAACTTGAATCTGGGAAATACAGAGGGCCATTGCATGGAATACCAATAGCAATCAAAGATTTATTGTATACTACAATTGCTCCGACCACTGGTGGACATGCATTTAATTTAGATTTCGTACCTCCCTATAATTCAACAGTGGGCAACAGACTACATGAATCAGGAGCGGTCCTTCTTGGTAAACTGAACCTGACTGAGGGTGCAATGGGAGGCTACCACCCATCATTTAAAATTCCAAAAAATCCTTGGGGAGGATTTTGGACTGGAATTTCTTCAAGTGGATCAGGAGTGGCGACAGCGGCAGGATTGTGTTTTGCATCCCTTGGTACAGATACAGGAGGATCCATAAGGTTTCCGTCTCTGTCAAATGGCATTGTTGGTCTCAAACCATCTTTTGGTCTTGTCAGTCGGCATGGCGTATTGCCGTTATCCAAAACCATGGATCACGTGGGACCTATGACACGTTCGACTGAAGATGCTGTAATCATGCTTGAAGCTATAGCAGGATATGATTCAAATGACCTAACAACATTGCAGGTTAAAGTACCAGAGATTTCAAAGTCGCTAAAGCAAGGAATCAAAGGCATTAGAATAGGTGTTGATGCCGATTACATAAAATCAGGCGTTGAAACTTCTATGGTAACATCAATAGAAGATGCGATTCAAAAAATGGAAGAACTTGGGGCTGATATAGTTCCAATGACCATGCCAAGCAAAAAGGAAGAATATGTTCCAGCATGGTTTACTATTTGTTCAAAAGAAGCTCTCGATGCCCATAGCAAAAATTACCCTTCGAAAAGAGATGAATATGGCAGTTACTTTCAGGGTTTTCTTGATCATGGACAATCCGTCACAGAAGAGCAGTATAATTCAGCTTTAAAATTTAAAGAAGAATACAAAAATACTTTTCGAAAACTTTTTTCAGAAGTTGACGCAATAATTGCGCCTGCGGGTGGAATTTCAGAAGTTCCTGATGAAGAAATGATGAGAGGCCCTATGTCTGGCTATGCTGAATACCGAGACAAATTCGGTCATCATTTTGGAACGCCCGCAGATTTTGCTGGAATACCATCTTTAACATTACCTTGTGGAAAGGCAGATAATAGACCACCAAATGGATTTCAAATTATGGGAGGATATTTGAAGGAAGACATAATTTGTAGGATTGGATATGCATATGAAAAAGCAACAAATTGGCATGAGCAACATCCAAATATTTAAATCTATTAATTCAAAAACAAAGGTTAACAAAGTATATAGTGCATATCACCCTACGGGATGCTACGACATCATACACAGGAACGTTATAGCCAATGCTTAAAAAACTCCAACAATGAAAAGAATCTTGTATGTATTAACACTGACCTTTATATCATTGAGTGCAATAGCTCAGGCTACATTCATTAAACACTACGGTGATTCTTCTGGAGATGGAAATAGTTTGATAATAAATTCAAGCAATAATTACATTATTGCTGGCAAAAAACATACCACTAACTCTGATCAATTCACTATTTGTGAGCTAAATATTTCCGGCGACACTCTATGGCAAAAGGACTATGGAACAATTTTACAGGAGGAAGCAAATCAAATAATTGAAACTTATGACGGAGGATATGCATTAGTAGGTTATTCTGCGGAATGGCTCGATAGTTACAGTAGTATATATTTTATAAAAACTACAAACACAGGCACCCTGGCCTGGACTAAACAGATTGGTGGTCTAGGGCATGAAACTGCAAATTCAATAATACAGACTGATGCTGGTGAATACTATATTGCTGGATCATCAAGTTACAATACCAACGGATTGTTCGACTTCCTCCTGGTTAAAACGGATGTAAATGGTGATACGATTTGGACTAAAAAATATGGCGGGAGCCTAAACGAAAAGGCAAGCTCAATGAGACAAACGGTGGACGGAGGCTTCATTATAAGTGGCTATACAGAAAGTTATGTTCCAGACTCTACTAATATCTATTTGGTGAGGGTGGATAGCAATGGCGATACTGTTTGGACAAAACATTACGGAGGTAGTTTGGAAGAAATTTCAAGTTCGGTTAGAGAAACCTCCGATGGTGGGTATGTATTGACTGGCTCAACTCAATCATTTGGGGTGGCGAACGAAAATCTGTATGTCATTAAGACAAATTCTAATGGCGACACTATGTGGACTAAAACTTATGGCCAACCCGATAGGTATTCAAAGGGCAACGATATTATCCAAACCAATGATGGAGGGTATGCCATTGCAGGTTTAATCAAGACCGCTAGTTCAAATGGTGGCTATGATCTCTATATAATCAAGATTAACGAAGTTGGTATGCTTGAATGGGAAAGTGAATTCAAAATTGAGCCATCCATCTCATTATTTACAAGTTCGGACGGACGATCAATTCTGCAGACCCCTGATGGAGGTTTTGCTATCTCAGGAAAATGGTATAGTGGGAGCGGATCTGAACTCCTGTTTGTCAAATTAAATTCTAATGGAACTGTAAGGACAAACGAACTACCAAGCAATTCTTTATGTAAGGTTTTTCCGAATCCGTTTAGTCAATCAACCATACTTCAATGCGAAAATAGTGGTACCGAAGACTACATATTGACTTTATTTGATCGTGAAGGACGGAATCTGCGAACAGTAAAGACTGTATCGTCAGATCATATCGAAATTGAAAGAGGTAATTTAGCCAGTGGAATATATTTTTATCAGCTCCGGTCAAACAGAGAAATCATAGCTACAGGAAAATTTATAATAGAATGAAAGCAAAGGCTATAACATTGGATGCTCGTAAGCAGGGATATCCACTTTAAAAATGAAAACGTAAATTTGGACAAAGTAGCCCCGGAGACAGCCCCAGCAGAGTCGGCTTGCCTACGAGCATCCTTCAACGTTGGGCGTCATTAAAACTGAGTAAATGAAGAACACGATAAAAGGAATCACTCTAACATTATTTTCAACACTTATATTGATGTTTGTTGCCTATAGGTCAGGATATTTTGGTGGCATGAAATCTAGTTTTTCAGCTAGCCCTAATGGTAGCGCCCTATATAATCAAGTTGACACAATCCCAAAAGGTGATACTTTAAATAAAATTGAGTTGATATCTGCATCAAAAGAAATGATTATAATAGACCCTGCTACGTTTGCAGACTCAAGTAAAGCAAAACCTGATACAGACTTAAAAATCCATCATCTAATTCACAGTTCAAAAGTCGGCATCATACTAAAACCTGAAGATTTGAGAAAAGTAAAACCCGATTCAACTATAATAGACACTTCTAAAAACTAATGACTGGAATTGGCTTAAATAATATTATTGTAGTATGTTTATTCCGGCCCATACTGACCCCTTATTCCGGCGCATGCTGACCCCCCATTCCGGCATACTGACCCCACCCAGAACAAAGGCGATTCCGGCATAC
>JBBKXT010000117.1:0-66716 GCA_037969625.1 Saprospiraceae bacterium | reverse complement strand
GGATTGAATGGATCCGCTTCCATCAATACAGGTATTCCTAATAATCATAGTGTAGGGACTAGTATTAATTACCGAACGGAAAAGTTTAATTTCTTTACACAGTTTGGCGCAGGCTATCGATCAAGACCAGATCAAAGTAAAAGCGAAAACAGAGATTTAATTCAAAATACCAGTGTCTACAGTGACGGCTCCGGTGGGCGGAATGAAAATTTCTACAACATTACGCTTGGCACAGACTATTATATAAATGACTTCAACATCATTACCCTTTCCGGCAACTATGCTTACGAAATCGAAAAAAATCCTTCCACCACAGCATTTCAATTGTACGATGGACAAGAGGCTCTTTATGCTCAATATGAACGTACCGAAACCACTA
Organism: Saprospiraceae bacterium; assembly: GCA_037969625.1. Lineage (GTDB taxonomy): Bacteria > Bacteroidota > Bacteroidia > Chitinophagales > Saprospiraceae > Opimibacter. Next base: position 66,337 of record JBBKXT010000117.1, on the reverse strand, counting down.
ACGCGACTAATCCTAAATGGCAGTATGATCTTCAATACGAAAAGCAATTCAAGAATAATGAAGATCACGTGCTCCTTTTTAGTGGGCTAGGCAAATTTTTTGGTAAAGACAATACTTCAGAATTCGTCAACGAATACATCTACGGTCCGGCAACGGATCCAAATCAACGTACCACCACAGATTACTATCAGGCTGACTTTACTTTCAAAATGGATTACACCAATCCGATATCTAAAAAAATATCCATTGAAACCGGAGCCCAATATGATATCAATGATGTAGGCAATGATTACGCTGTTTTTAATCAGGAGGGAAATGACTGGATTCCGAATGAACTATTGACTAACAACTTTGAATATAACCAGAAAGTGCTTGGAGCCTACGGAACAGGTGCCTATGAAGGTAACAAATGGGGTGTCAAGGCAGGGTTCCGTGTAGAAAACACAGATTTAAAAACTTACTTAACAAACACCAATCAAGAAAACCTGCAGAATTACACGGATTTCTTTCCATCGCTTCATACTTCCTATAAATTTAATAATCGCGTATCGGTTCAGGCGGGATATACCAAACGAATCTCTCGTCCACGACTATGGGATCTCAACCCATTTTTTAATATCCAAAATAATTATAACGTTCGTACAGGAAATCCACTTTTAGAACCGGAATATTCTGACTCATATGAAGTCACCGGTATTTACCTCATGGAAGAGGCTTCCATCAATGCTAGTCTATATTACTTGTACACAACGAATGTCGTTGAGCGCGTCACTTTTTTTCAAGACAACATAACCGTCACAACCCCCATCAATATCGGTACCAGAAATAAAACGGGCATTGAATTAAATGGTAAATACACTCCTTCTGATTGGTTCTCACTCACCGGTGATTTCAACTATGGTATTTTTGTTCGAGAGGGTACTTACAACGAGCAGCTTTTTGATTTTAGTGGCGATCAGTGGTCATTGAAATTTACGACGACCTTTAAATTACCGATGGCGATTGATCTTGAAGTTTCACCAAATTATCAATCCGGTTATGCTACTGTCCAGGGGCGTGTGTCAGGCTATGCTTCTGCAGACATTGGACTCCGCAAGAAAGTTTGGAAAGGCAAAGGAGTGGTCAATCTAGCCGTTCGAGATATTTTTGCTTCCCGCATTCGGGAGAGTTTTGTGGAGCAACCTACTTACTATGCCTATAGTTATGCCCAACGCGGCCGCTTATTGACTTTAGGATTTAGTTATAGTTTTGGAAAAGGAGAAGCTATGACTTATTCTGGTGGAGGTCGACGTTAATTCCTGATGCGGCATTATGAAAGTACCTTCATACATACGATTCCTTCCTTTTTACATAATTTCCATACTTCCGTTATCAGGCCTTTACATTTTATCAGATTTAATGTTCTTGTTATTGTACCACCTCATTGGTTATAGAAGATCGGTCGTTGGCAAAAATTTAAAAAATGCATTTCCTGATAAAACCAAAAGTGACATAGCGTCGATTGAGAAATCTTTCTACAAACACTTCTGTGATATCGCCTTTGAATCCATCAAAGTACTGACGATTAGTAAAGCGGCTGCGACTAATCGGTTTCGTATTAAAAACATGGAATTGATAGACGATTTATATCGTCAACAAAAAAGCATCATACTCTATACGGCCCATTATGGCAATTGGGAATGGCTTGGTTTTTTGCCCTTGTTAATGCCCTATCAAGCGGTTTCATTTTATCAAAAACTTTCAAATAGTTACTTCGATAGGTTTATGCAACTCACCCGAAGTCGCTTTGGGGTGCGTTGTATAGAATCCAAACAAGGCTATAAAAACATGGTAAAATTTCAGGAAGAGAATCTCTTGACGATGACCTATATCGTAGGCGATCAAAGCCCAACGCAAGGAGCTTCAAAACATTGGTTGAATTTTTTAAATCAGGAGACAGCATTTCTTTTAGGCACAGATCGAATCGCAAAAAAACTAAACCAGGTTGTTCTCTTCCCTTCCTATCGAAAGCTAAAGCGAGGATACTATGAAATTGAATTTATTCCCCTTGAGCTAAATCCTGCCAAAAACAACAGTCAGGATATTATTGAGAAGTATGCACAGGCCCTTGAAGCTTCCATCCTTTCTTCACCTGCCCTTTGGTTGTGGAGCCATCGGCGCTGGAAGTTGAATAGAACTGACGTGTAAAAAAAACACCCTATTGGTAATTTAAAATGCCGCTCCAATTTTATCCCGTCTGAATATATCTGACATAAACGCTTTAACATATTTGGATTGTGTTATTAATTATCTCTCAGCTTACCTTCCCACGGTATTGATGATTTCTGCATTGTATAAGAAATTGGTCATATGGACCCTTTATGGAAATATCAATCTGAGCAGAAATTCGGCATAATGAAAAGACAGTTATTCCCTTGATATATTGCATCATTGCTAAAAAGCCACTATCTTGGAGGTAACACAAGATTGCATTGTGGCAATAATTTAGTGAAATTATAGTTTTCCTAATACCTACAAAATGAAAAAACTATTCTTACTGATCATTGGGTTTTTACTCTCAAACAACATGCATTCGCAAAGCTATACATCGCTTTTGCTGGACAGTTTACACAAATGTTCCTGGAGTATCGATTTTGAACAGGGTGACACCATCTACCTGGAATCCTGGTCTGCATACTTTTATGACGCCAATGACAGCCTGACGCAAGTTAGAAATCCGAAATTCAGAAGCAACTACATTTATGGAACAGACGCCACTTCCATGACCACTGAAATGCGCGACACGAATGGTGTATGGAATTTATCCAACAGGGCAACAAACACGTTTAACAATGGAAAGATACTTTCTACACTACAGGAACTTTACTCGAACGACTCGTGGGTAAATGCTTCATTGCGAACCTACTCCTATGAAGGAAATGCCCAATACACTACTTTACTCAACCAACATTGGAGCAATGGAATGTGGGTTGATTTTCAAAAGCTAGAAAACACCTATGATGACCAAGGGAATAAAATTGAACATACCGTATACTATGCCTTTAACGGCAAAGACCTTGAATATAATTGGGGAGTACTTTACACTTACAATGAATTAAATCAACTTATTGAAGAAATTTCCATAAACAATTCCGTAAATGGGCTCTACTATACCTCAAATACAACCCGGTCATACAACAGTAATGGCTTAATAGACACATTAACAAGATGTCGTTATGCCTTCCCGAATGACGGCACATGCAACGATGAATCAATGACCACATATTCCTATGCGGATCCGCAAACGACGATTCTAAATAGCTTTCGATGGAGTGACGACAAATGGGATCAAACCAAAAAAGAACTCACCTACGCAGGACCCGCGATATACAGTGATCGGCCGGACTCAATAATTACCTATGATTATTTCCCGGACTCCCTGAAATTTGTGCCTACCAGACGTCAGTACTTTCAGTATGAAGAATTAGATAACGATACAGTCTATTTTAAAAACGAAGAATACAGATACTTCACACCAGCCAATCAATGGCGCCTAGTCAACTTACAGGAGGAATGGTATCACGCAAAAGAATTAGTACATAATGACGAATGGCCAAGCACCAAAGCGTTATTATCCATTTACCCCAATCCTTGCGAACCTGGACAACTATTAAATCTCCCAACCGATATCCCGATTGACCAAAATCTGGATATCCTTGTTTACCATCAAAATGGTCAATTGGTTTCCAGAACCAATCTAAAGTCTCTATCACCTTTGAAAGCACCTGAAGAGCCCGGCATTTATACAATTGTGTTTCAGCAAAATGGCCGATTGATGGGTACATCAAAACAGATTGTAATCGAATAGAAAAACAGATTCCGACTTAAGTTATTTGTACTTTCAGCTTTCAATAAGCACCGTAAAATGAAATTTTATATACGTCCCGCCATTCTTATTATGGCCCTAATAATCACTTCTTTTTGTGTCCATGCTCAGGATCAAAAAATAAGCAAGGATTTCAAAGAACAAACAGTCCAACAACTGGCTGAATTTATCAATGATTTCTATGTCTTACCGGATGTGGCGAAATCTACATCGGACCATCTAATCGCCCAGTGGAAAGAGGGAGCATTTGATTCATTAGATCAATACGAATCTTTCGCCGATGCGCTGACTGCTTCCGTACAATCTATCAATAAAGACAAGCATATGCGTGTATTACTGATGCCACCATATGTTGCCCCGGCAAACACGCCTGAACGAAAACTAGAAGAGCGGCTGGATCAAATCGCTACCACCCGAAGTCATAATGCAGGACTTAATGAAGTAAAAATCCTTGAGGGGAATGTTGGCTATCTGGATATAAGATCATTTGCAGGGATGGATCAGGGGAAAGGAGTGACAGATGCTTACATGAAATTACTTTCCAATACAGATGCGATCATCATTGATCTAACAAAAAATACCGGCGGAAGTCCGGTGATGGTTCAATACTTGTGCAGCTATTTTTTTGATAAACATATACTTCTCAATACATTATACTTCAGAATGGGTGACGAATTACATGAATTCTGGGTATTGGACGAAGTAGGCGGCTCCAAACTACCGGATATTCCTTTGTTTGTGATGACAAGTGCAAAGACATTTTCGGGAGCGGAGGAATTTTCGTACAACATGCAAACGCAGAAGAGGGCAACGATAGTCGGCCAAACCACCGGTGGAGGTGCTAATCCCGGTCGTTCTATGAATCTCAATGATCAACTCCGTGTGATCATGCCAATGGGCATGGCCATCAACCCGATCACTGAAACAAATTGGGAGGGCATTGGGGTTGAACCTGATATCAAAACAGCCGTTGAGGAGACATTCAAAAATGCGCATTCGCTAGCGATGGCAGCAGCACAAGTTTATTCAGAAAATACAAATCAGTCTTACACCCAATTACTTACGGATCTGTATCGCCACTTTGAAAAATACAACAAGGAAAATTCCGATAAGCTCATTCTCAAAAGCCTCACTGCATGTCGAGACGCAAATCTTCTACGAGAGGACGAAATCAATTTGTTGGGGTATGATTATTTAACAGCTAAAAACGAAATTGAAATGGCTACTTGTATTTTTCGTGCCAATACACTTCTCTTTCCTGAATCACCAAACACCTTTGATAGTTATGCCGAAGCATTGATGCTCAACGGCGATCTGGAAGCATCAATAACCAATTATCAAAAAGCTGTAGCCTTGGCCACATCCAACGGTAACGGCGATGTGGAATTGTACCGAAAAAATATGGAAGCAGCAATCAGTAAAAGTGAAGCGAAAGAATAATGCAACAACAAGATATCTCCGAAAAATAAAAGCGTTATACCTTTTATCTAAAACGTACGGCGAAAACACATGCGCTAACCATTATTCTTTTTACCAAGCAGATACACCCCTCCAAGAAGCAACAACACACCTGCACCCAGATACATGTAGGCCGTTTCTCTACCCCCACTATCTTCTACCGAAAACTCCGCGCCCAATAATTCAACCGATGCACCACTATTGTTGTATTTGTCAATTCCTATATATCCAAGAAAAAGTGAGGCAACGATTAAGATGATACCAACTGATTTGTTCATGACTATTTTGTTTAAGTAAATGAATTGTTCCAATCAAAGCTAATCATTTCAAGTTGTACTCGTTACTATATTTTCACATCAAAAACAATACAATTCTATCATAAAAAAAGGCACTACGAACTCAATCGTAATGCCTTGTATTATTTTATAGCAGAGGGGGGTTAGAAGATTAGAGGGTTAGAAGGTTAAAGTTAATGTTTGAAAAACTCACCTCTCACCCCTGAACTACCTCCTCCCTCGGAGTACCGGGTCTGCGCTCCGATCCTCACCACTCACCACTCCTAAATGCCTATTGAAACAAAATCAATTTCCAACGGTCATGACAACCTTCCTTCGCAAAATGACCGAAAGCATAGTTTACTTCCAATTGAAGTTGAACAGCTGCTGCCAAAGTCTTTACAGATGGATCCTTAAGTTGTTCCACAATGATCGGGACATTATTAGCTTTACCTGCTTCATTCACCATATCCTGTAATGCCCAATGAATTCTTACACCTAGGTTGACGGATAACAAGTCACTACCCATCAGATAAGAACCAAAACCAAATATTCCTGACGTATAGTTTTCTTCAAAATCGCCTGTAACATCCATAATCCCAGTGTTGACGTTATCTAGTTCAACACCGGTAATGGTAGTGAATTTCGCTCCAAGTTCGATATACGCACCATTCCCTGAATACCTGAATAAGGTGGAAATATCATTATGCTTCCATTGAAAGGTATTAAATGGAGACTGGCTCTGATAATTAAACTGTTGGTTTGAAGTAGCACCTGCATATTCCAGGGACAATCCAACATGATACCCATAATTGATGCCCAAGCGACCTCCAAAAGAAGTTCCTGAGCTCAATTTATGCTTATAGTCTGCATCATCAAATACATTATCATCAGACATGCCCGTGGCTCCCCAGGCACCTTTCACACCGGCATCAAACCACCATTGGGATTGTCCGGATACCGCAAGGGTAAATACAATAGTAAGGGTAAGTAAATACTTCATGTTTTATCGTTTAGTTAGTTTGGTGAAGATAAAATTTATTTCATACCTCGGCGATTCATCTCTGCAACAATGAGACCAAGTTCTCTACTCATCTCTCCTGTGACAGCAGAATTCTCTCTGGCTCGTCGGATCAAATAGGGCAAAACTTCCTTGACAGGGCCATATGGCAAGTATTTTGCTACATTATAACCGGCAGCCGCCAGGTTAAATGTGATATGATCACTCATGCCGTATAGCTGACAAAAATTCAGATGCTGATGATTGCTTGGCATGCCTCTGGAAGCTATCAATTCCGCCTGAATCATATTACTCTTCATATTGTGGGAGGCATTACAGGAAGCAATTTCCTGATAATGATCGACACAATATTCGATTGCCAAATCAAAATCCCGATCTGTATCCGCTTTCGTCTCTTGTATGGGTGATGGATACTTTCTTTCTTTAGCGCGCTCTCTTTCCTTCTCCATGTACGCCCCACGAACAATCTTAGCCCCAAGAATATATCCTTTCTCTTTGGCGACCTGATGGTCCGCTTTCAAACTGGCTAATTTATCCTTTCGATACATCTGATACGTGTGGTAAACGACAATCCCGTCCTTGTTATACTTTTCCATCAAATCCAATACCAGCATATCAATCGTATCCTGCATCCATGTCTCCTCGGCATCTATAAAAACCGCTACTCCACCTTTCCAGGCAGCATGACATAGCTGATCCAACCTTGCCTTTACACGCTCAAAGGCTTGCTTTTCTTCCTCTGAATCCAATTTCCCCAATTGATATTTCTTCAGGATATCATTAGAGGCAAGTGCCGTCACCTTAGAAGAAATGACCGGTACCGAGGCATTTGAAGAGGCATATTCGATGGCTCTAAGGTTTTCTTTTAAGGTGCTGTCAAAGTCCACTTCCCGAACCTTACCCTCCGCCCCAAAATCCAATACAGTCATGGTATTCAAATCAGAAAGATGTTGGATGGCAAGTGTGGAATCCTTCAAATTGATACCCCCACAAAACTGCTTGAATATCGTGGATCTTATAAGCCCATCAAAAAGAGTGATCCCCGCAGAATTCAACCATAAGCCAAATGAACTACCGGCACTGACCAACCATGATTTGTTCATCATGCGAAATAACCAAGACGTTTGTTTGAGTTCGTTATTGGATTTATGGGAAAAAGCGATCTCCGTATTACTAAAATCCACTACCGCAGAATGCGTAGAAGCTTGATATTCAGAATTTACCATATGAGTTCCATATTGACCACGCGTAATCAGCCTGCAAGTATAACATTTCAAGTCCATTTTTTGCTCTTGCCCCTGCCAGCCGACTTTCCGTCAAAAATACTGTATTCGCCGGATTATAGACCAAATCATACACCCAATGTTTTGAGCTCAGTCCTGCATATGGAATATTAGGAGATCCGGAGGTGTTCGGTTCCATTCCCAAGGGCGTGGTATTGATGATCAAATGATGATCCGCCAATATCTCTTCCGTCAAGTCGCCATAAGAGAAATCCCCTCTTCCCGAAGAGGAAACCAAGCTCACCTGCACCCCAAGTCTGGCCAACACATACACCACCGCTTTGGAGGCGCCTCCTGTACCTAAAACCAATGCCTTCGCAGGAAGGTCATACACAGATATCCAGGTCAATAAGGATTGTTCAAACCCCATGCAATCTGTATTATATCCTTTCCAGGAATACGCTCCTACACGCACCAGTGTATTCACAGCTCCCATGTCAAAGGCATCGGGATCTATAACATTAAGAAAATCAATAACTGCAGATTTGTAAGGCTTGGTCACATTCAACCCATAGTAATCCAACCGCAGTATTTTGGGAATTTCCTCAGCAGCGGGCAATGAGATTAAGTCATATGAGAAATCATCCAACCCAGACCTGCCAAATTTTTCGTCAAAGTAGTTCTTTGAAAATGAAAGACTAACTTCTTCACCAATCAATCCAAATTTCATGGTTTGAAGGTAAGCACCCTCCTTGAATTACAAGCGGAAATATGCGCGTTTGTCAGGATAAAATTTATCCTTCTGATTACATACGATAGAGCACACCCGCTTTGGCATTGAACCCGTAGCTTGGATAGGCCGCCCATCTTTCACTTTTATTACCCAATACATTGTTCACTTCTACAAATGCACCCAGTGCCGGGGTAAAGTAATAATCACCATGCAGACTTATATCAAGTAAAGGCTTGAGAAAATCTTCGGTTCCTCCTATCGTGCGATACGGCAGTCCATTTCTAAAATTGGCCAGCATCGAAACGTGATAGGTATCACCCCCTCCATGATAGGTGACTTCACCACTCAATTCACTCGAAGGTCTGTGCCATGGTTTAGCTTCATTTTCCAGCGTATAAAATCGCTGATAAAACTGCGCCCGGAGATCAACATGCTTTAATACTTCCATGCCGACGGATGCTGTCACTCCAAAATAATGTCCACTATCATAGAGGACATCAAATTCCGCTGGTTCGATTCTGTTTTGTAAGAAAAAAGACATCCCTGAGAAAGCAGTATAATTTCCTTCCAAATCATAGGACAAGGACCCCGTGGATCCTTTCACCTTACCATAAAGCCGTCTGGACACCATATTCATCAGACTATCAAGACGTGTATTGACATATGGATTGTAGTCAGACAGAAAGTGGAAATTATTTTTTACCACATCTCCTTTCCATCCTGCCTCTAACGTAAGTCGTGAGTTGGCGACGAAGTAAGAAATCGCCAAATCCGGCAGCATCTCATTATTCTGCTCATTGAGCAAAACAATACCACTCAAATGAAACTTTATTGAGCCAAGCGTATAATCGAAAAAAGGTTGAATCAACTTATTATTCAGCGCGTATTGTTCCGTATGTTCCATTTTGGAATGATCGATCAACACCTTAACACCCAAGGGAAACTCATCGAGACCAATCGTTGTCCCTACTTCACCTCCTAATTTAAATCCTGTTTCGTTTGATCCGAGATCATCCTTATCTGATACGTATTGCAGAAATCCTTTGTAATTAAGACTCGTTTCCGGGGCATGAGCTTGTTCGATTTCAACATATGCATCATAACGATTGAATGCACGCTTTAAAGATTCCTCATTGGGTGGGATATTTTCAGTGCCATAGAAATAGACCGTTTCAAAATGACCATCGAGATAACCATTGATGGCGACTTTGTTGTTCAACTGATAGGAACCATTGATACGTCCTCGTGTATCCGAAAACTTCTGCAGTGGAATCTTCTTATTATTTGCACTAAGGTGGCTCAGATCAATTCCCCAATAGAGCGAGCCATCACCGACGTGATCATAGGAGACCGTTCCTAAGAGCGAATTGGGACTACCATATCCAGCCTTCGCATAAAAAGGATAGGATAATGGTTTCTTTTCCGGCTGAATAGCCAATGGCTTTATTTCAGGCACTAAATAATCGATAGAGGGTGATGGCGCCAATAGTTGGTAATCATAGCGTCGCACACTTGAATCTAACTGAATAGGCTGAGGTACGATTCTGATCTTGGTAGACTTGGTGAGTGTCACTTCAAATCCTTTGATCACTTCAATCTGACCATCCGGCAAATCATTTTGCGCATGAAGCCAAACAGTACCAAGTAGCAATAATAAACTAAGAATAGCTTTCATCTCTTTGAATTAATCTTCTTTAGGGTTAGGTTGCATTTCAAGGATGTCTCCACCCTCCGGCTTGATACGGCTGACACGTTCTTCTTCACGCTTGACCAGACTCAGTTTTTCTGTCGCTTCCTTCATGATTTCTTTATTCTCATAGAAGTTTTCAGTGATGGCTTCAAGGATCGCTCTGGCATTTAAAAGGTCGCCGGCACTAAATTGAATATCCGACAAAAGCAGAAGTGATTTTGCTACCCAAAACGGATATCCCACATTGGCTCTTGCGGCTTCTTCAGCCAGTTTGGCTGCTAGTGCAGGTTCGCCATTCAATTCATAAACAGATGCTATATAATAACGTGCTTCAGCAGCCAGATCCGCGCTGTTGATTTTGATGACGGCATTGAAAGCAGAAACAGCTTTTGCATATTCTTTTTCCTGATAGGCTATCTTCGCTTGATAATAATAAGCTAAAGCTCTGTAGTCATCTGTTGCTCTCTCATGTTGAATGACAGCTTCCGAGGAAGCAAACACTTTCTCAGCATCCTGCATTTTATAGGCACAGCGAAGTGCACCAAGCGTTGCTTCAAAGCTTTTCTCCTCTGAATCAGCCAGCGGAAAATATTTTATATAATAATCATATGCTTTCGACCACGCTTCCGTATGATTATAAGCGATGAGGGCTGCTTTGTATAGAGAAGATACATAGTAAACACTCTTTCCAATGGCGATCACTTCTTCAAAAGCCCTTAGTGCTTCATTATAATCTTTCACCAATACAAGACACTCTGCTCGCAGATATTTTGCCTTTAAGGTATAGATCCCATCAGGATAGGTCGTAATGTATTTTTTAAAAGAGGCTGCTGCTTTCTCATATTCTGCAATGGCATAAAAGTTTTCTGCCGCTGAATATAGAATTGAATCTTTCTCCGAGCCGGAAACATTAAATCCGGGCACGTCTTCCGCAAAGGCAAAAAAGGCTTCGGGATTTTCCAGTTCATTAATATATATTTCCTGAATGGCAGCAATCGCTTCTTTTGAAGATTCAGGATCCGGGTTGTGTTTAAATACTTCCTTGTAATAATTCAGAGATCGTTCAAACTGACCACTATTATAAGTGACCACGCCCAATCGCAGCAATGCCGGCAAAAGCAATGGGCTGCTGTCACTGTAATCCTTCACAATTTTACCATACGACTGAATGGCCTTTTCCGTTTGTTTGTCATCATGGTAGGTGTTGCCTGCTTGAAACAAAGCATCATCTGCCCAACTGGAATGCGGATTATCTGCGACCAATTTTTCAAGTAACCGAATTTTTTCTGCGCGCAGATTCTGCAAGCCTTTGATGAGTGCAACCTGATATGCGGCATAGTCACTTCCTGAATATTTGTTGGATATAGCGATAAGGTAATAGGTCGTTGCCTTGTCATATTGGCTCCGCTTGAAGGCACAATCGCCGGCGCGAAGTACAGCATCGGCATAGACTTGCTCTCTGAATTGGCTTCGTTGCTCTAATGGTTGCATGCCTTCAAGCCCTTTGATCGACTGCTCAAATAATTTCTGCGCTTCCGCATAATTGCTTTGGCGCAAATAATTATACCCTTGTGTATAAGAGGCGATTGGGACACTTTGATTAAAAGGCAGTTTTGAAGATGGCTGCACAATGGAAAAGTATTTATCATACCACTTAATACTCTCATCGAAATGCCCGTTCATATGAGCGATTTCACCTTTCCAAAAATAAGTTCTGGCTTCAATAATTTTATCCAATAATTGTGTGAGTGATTTATCTAATAAGGTGTTGGCATCAGCCGTGCTTCCTTCCTGAATGAGTTGTTCCGCTCTATACAAACAAACTTTCTGGTAGGCTCCTCTTAAAACGGACGATAGCGAACTCATTGATTCCAATTCCTGAATCGCAAGACTATAGTCACTTGTATTCGTCAAAATTCCGGCCATGGTTTCCTGTGCCTGATTATACTCCGAACTGGTAACAGGTAATAATTGAAGTACGCGTAATGCTTCCGCATCATCGCCTGCCTCTGCACAAAGTCGACCGTAATGAAACGTTGATTCCATCGCCACAGAAGGTACTTCATCTCTTTGTGAGGCTTTCATTAAGCTGTTTCGCGCAGATATTTTATCTCCCGTTTTCAAATAGCTTTGAGCCAAATAGTAATTTGCGTAATGGGCTTTTATACCTTTTTCATTCCGAATCTGCAAGAGCACCGGAATAGCCTTCTCATAATCATCGGAATAATAATAGGCCATACCGAGTTGATAGAAGTCATCTGTTCGCAGCTTGTCTGTATTAGCTTCGACATAAGCCAGGTGTGGGATGGCGGCAGCATAATCCCCAGTTTCAAATAAAGCCTGGCCAATTAATTGACGAATTTCCGTCTTGTTTAATACGGTTTCTGTATGGATGGCCTGTGTACCATACCCTATCACTTTGTTGTAGTCGTCTTTACTAAAATATATCTGGGTGATATAGTATGGAATGTAATCCTTATAAAATTCTGAAGAAGAAACCCGTTCAAAACTTTTAATGGCGCCGGCATAATCTTCTTTAAAATATTGGGTCATCCCATAATAATAGTTACATGGATAGTAATACTTATCTCTAACCTCACGATTATAGTTGAAATAGGTTGCTGCTTTGTCAAATTCTTTTTTGATAAAGAGAACATAGCCAAGTTTGAAATTTAAAGCGGATTGATCCTCCGGGGAAAGTGCTCTGCCATCCACCAAACCGAAATACTTAATGGCTTCATCATAATCTTGTTGTTCGTATGCATGTGCACCGAGCAGCAGGATCGCCTGATCAGAAACTGCTTCCGGTTTGTAATCTCTTGCAAAAGCCAGAATGCGATTGATCGTGCCGGGATTGTCAAGGCGGAGCCCTGATTTCAATTGGTAGAGTTCGGCCTCAAGGATAAATTGATCAAAATTATTTTCCTTGTACTGTTCAATATACTTTTCGGCAGACCGGATACATCGCCCATAAAGTCCCTGATCAAATTCTTTAACCAATTCGGAAAAATCACCTCTGGCATCGTCAGGCAAAACGGTTTGCTGACTCATCGCCGGCAAGCATGAAGCTGATACTAGCACCATCAGCCAGTATTTACTGAGTCTCTTCAGCCAGTGATATGCATTTCTTGTTTTATGGATCATTGCGGGCTACCTGTTTTCTGTGCTAAAATCTCTATCGATGAACCAGTATATTGGCTTTCAAAATAAACATAACCACAAAGTTATGAATAAGTTATAAATTATAATAAAAAATAATGTGAATATAGGGTATTCTTTCCTTAACGCTGTTTATTTAATGGTTATTGGATTTCCTATATATCCTTATATAATACACAATAGCACCTCTTAAGTCCTTAAAATGAAAGATATTTACGGACTAAAGGCTACTCACCTGAATCCAACTCTCCTTTAGAAACGAAGAAGTTAAACCAACTATTTGACCAACCAGACGCCAGATTAAAGTTTATATCCTATGTCAATATTTAGCATTTCGAAATACCTCCTATGTTTTTTATTTATCCTGCAACTCCCAAGCACCGGGCAGGGGCAACAGGTTGTAGATCCTCAATTGAGGGACGAAGTTCAAAACCTAGCGGCTGTCCAAATTGATGGAATTGACTTATTCTATATTCGAGGGGTAATGAGTTATCCGGCCAAGTTGCGCGCCGAAACGATTGAGAATAGAATTTATGCCATCGCCGGCAATTATTCTATTAACCCAAAACTGGTAACGTCTGTCAATGAAGAGGGAAGAATTAAGATATCCGTGGATGGTGAATTTGTCCTCGCCGTTTTTGATGCAGATGGAGAAGTGGAAGGCGTTCCGAAGGAAGTCTTTGCTGAATTGATTTCCGAACAACTAACCCAAGCCATCCAGAAATACAGGTACCAGCGAAGTGCCCCGGCTATTAAAACCAGCCTGCTCAAAGCATTTATTGCCCTTTGCATTCTTGTCATTGTATTGTGGGTATTTAATTTCCTTTTCAAAAGGCTCAATAATTGGTTTAAACGGCGGATAGAATCCAAAGTTCAAAAAATTGAAGATGCCTCGTTTAAACTAATTCAATCCGACAAACTATTACAAGGCTTTCACCTACTCTACAACGTCCTAAGGATATCTATCATCGTCTTTATCAGTGTTGGATTCCTAAATTATTTTCTAGGTCTTTTTCCCTGGACAAAAGGACTATCTGTTATAATCATCCGAGCTATTTTAGATCCATTAGAAAGTTTTGGGAACGGCCTGATTCAAGAACTTCCCAATTTTATTGTACTTACCCTTATTTGGTTTGTTACAAAATACCTATTGAAATTTATTCGACTCGTGTTTCTCGAAGTTGGAAGAGAGGCTATTCATCTGAAGGGTTTTGATGCTGAATGGGCGATGCCTACATTCAGAATTGTTAGGTTACTGATAATCGTTTTTGCATTGGTTGTTGCTTTTCCTTACATACCTGGTTCTGATACGAATGCATTCAAAGGGATATCGGTATTTCTAGGTATTATCTTCTCTCTTGGCTCCTCTTCTTTTATTGCCAATATTGTCGCTGGGTATTCAATGACTTATCAAGGTGCTTTTAAGCATGGTGATTTCATTAAAGTAAATGAATTCGAAGGATTTGTTGAATCCCAAACATCGATGGTCACTCGTTTGCGCTCCAGAAAAAATGAAGAAATAGTCATTCCCAATTCCGTTATGCTGAGTAGTAATGTGATTAATTATTCAATGAAAGCAAAGAAGCACGATTTGATCATCTATACGACCGTTGGAATCGGTTATGAAACGCCCTGGCGTCAGGTAGATGCTATGCTTAAACTGGCAGCTAATCGAACGGAAGGCTTGATGAAAGAACCTGAACCGTTTGTCCTTAAGAAGGCTTTAGGTGATTTTGCTATCACTTATGAGATAAATGCCTATTGCCTGGATGAGACTAAATTGCCACAGTACTATTCACTACTTCATCAGCATATTCTGGATGTTTTTAATGAAAACGAAGTAGCGATTATGACACCTGCGTATATGGCTGATCCGGCTACGGCCAAGGTAGTTGCTAAAGACCAATGGGACATTCCTTTGGTTAAAAAGGAATAAGCCTGCCTGCAATTTTCAACCTTTTTATTTAATTTTCTGAAATACATTCAACCACACCGAATGATCAATGTCTCTGTGAAGTGTAACCTAAGTCACTGTTATTGAAACTGGTAATCACTACTTTTGATTTCACAAATCAAAGTTAGATGACTGTTCATGAAGACACATTTCGACATACTGGTGATTGGCGGTGGTAACGCTGGCCTATCTACCGCTGCCCTCTTACTGCTTAAAAAGCCTCGACTAAAAATCGGCATTATAGAACCAAGTACTAAACACTACTACCAACCGGCATGGACTCTCGTGGGTGGGGGTATCTTTGATATAAAAAAGACAGAACGGGACGAAAAAGATTTTATTCCGAAGGGCGCCACTTGGATTCAGGAATATGCAGAGACTTTTCTACCTGAAGAAAATTCCGTTACCACCCGCAACCATCAAAAGTACACCTATGATTTTATGGTAGTTTGTCCCGGTATTCAAATCAATTGGAGTGCCATCAAAGGATTGCCGGAAACTTTGGGAAAAAACGGCGTCAGCTCAAACTACAGCTTTCAATACGCACCCTACACCTTCGAATGCATAAAAAACTTCACAGGCGGCAAGATGATTTTCCATAGCCCAAACGCAACGATCAAATGTGGTGGAGCACCACAAAAAATCATGTATCTGGCGGCAGACTATGTTCGCAAACACCATCTACAGGATAAAACAAAGATCGAGTTTTGGAGTGGAGGAACTAAGATATTTGGCGTGCCAAAATATGCAAAGACACTGAATGCAGTCATCGATCGATATCACATTGATACGCACTTCTTTCAAGACCTAATGGAGATCGATGGACCCAATAAACGAGCAAAATTTGTCAATCTCAGTCCGGGTAACAAAGGAGAAGAAACATGGGTAGATTTTGATTTCATTCATGTGACACCACCACAGAGTGCTCCGGATTTTATAAAGAATAGTCCTTTGTCTAATGAAAATGGATGGGTCGATGTAAACAAGGACACATTGCAGCATAACAAATACCCAAATGTCTACGCCCTCGGAGATGCCTCCAGCCTACCCACTTCAAAAACGGGTGCGGCTATTCGTAAACAGACACCAACCCTTGTGGCTAATCTTCTGGCCCAAATGAAAAATAAAAAACCTGTTCGAAACTATAATGGCTATACCTCATGCCCAATTGTCACCGGTTATGGAAAACTAATGTTGGCAGAATTCGATTATAACAATGAGCCGGCAGAAACATTTCCTTTTGATCAAAGCAAGGAACGATGGAGTATGTACTTTCTGAAAAAAGAAATACTGCCAAGAATGTATTGGGGTGCTATTCTGAAAGGAAAAATGCAAGGATAATAACGATCACAATACTTATGACGGAATCTGGAATTTTTCAAAAAATTCCAAGGACTCAGGATTGCGCATAGCATCTTTACTGAGTGAATTTCCGGTAGCCATCCCCATTAATATTTTTTTCACCGGAGCTTCCATTTTCTTTCCGCTGATGGTAAACGGTATATCCTCCACCTGAATAATATCATCCGGCACATGTCTTGGAGAACATTTTAACTTAAGGGCACCAACTACGGATTTGATCAAATCCTGATTCAGTTCCTGCCCAGCTCGAAGCTTAACAAACAATGGCATGTAATGTCTGCCGCCTTCCAGTTCGAGATTGACAATCAGTCCATCTTCGATCTCTTCAATTTCATTGAGCACTCTGTAGATCTCAGCTGTTCCGATTCGCACACCTTGTCGATTCAGTGTCGCATCAGATCGACCATAAATAATCACCCCACCCTGAGGTGTGATTTTAACCCAATCGCCATGACGCCATACGCCCGGAATATTTTCAAAATAACTACTGCGATATTTTTCTTTATGCGCATCATTCCAAAAGTAAATCGGCATGGAAGGCATTGGTTTTGTAATCACCATCTCACCAAGTTCATCTACAATGGGTTCCTGATGTTCATCAAAAGCGTACAATGCACAGCCCAATGCTCTGGCTTGTATCTCCCCAATGATCACATTTTTCTCAATGACACCTCCAACAAAAGCAGTACATACATCAGTCCCTCCACTCATGGAGCATAACCAAATACGTGAATGAATCTCGTTGTACACCCATCCAAACGCTTCTTCCGGCAATGGCGATCCGGTAGAACCAATACTTCGCAATGCTGACAAATCGAATTGATGCCCCGGCTTGAGACTACCTTTCATGCAAGCCACTAAATAAGGAGCACTGGTCCCAAAATGATTGATTGTCAATTCTTCAGAAAGACCCCACAATCGATTTAAATCCGGATAACCTGGACTACCATCATATAGCACAATCGTGGCTCCAAGCAGCATCGATCCTTGCAAGAAATTCCACATCATCCATCCGGTCGTTGTATACCAGAAAAACCGCTCGCCGTCATGCACATCATTATGAAATGCCAGGTATTTGAGATGCTCTAATAAACAGCCCCCATGAGAATGCGTAATCGCTTTGGGTGCTCCCGTTGTTCCTGATGAATATAATATCCACAAAGGATGTCCAAATGGAACCGGTTCAAACAATGGCTTGTCTCCATCAACTTCCTGCAGCGCATCAAATTGTGTGATTTGCGCTAAGGCAAAATCAGGTGCTAACCCTGCATAATTTATGATCAATGTGTTATTCAAACTGGGCAACCCATCCTGAATAGATCGGATCTCACTCTCCCGACCATGTGTTTTCCCATTATAATAATACCCATCAGCAGCAATAAAAACTTTTGGTTCTATCTGGGCAAATCGATCCACCACACTACTGACCCCAAAGTCTTGCGAACAACAAGACCAAACGGCACCAAGTGAGGACACTGCAAGAAAAGCATACGTGGCTTCAGGAATATTGGGCAGATAACCTGCGACACGATCACCTGCAACTACACCATTGAAAATCAGGTAAGCACGTATTTTAGAAACCTCCTTCCACATCTGAGTCACAGAAATGGATTCGATACCCTCTTTCTCATTAGCAAAAAGAATCGCCGTTTCCTGGTTTTGCATCCCATTAAAAATATGTTCCGCATAATTCAGGGTGGCTCCATCAAACCAAACAGTTTCCGGCATCTCTCCTCCTGACAAAATGGAATTAAAATGCGAATGAAATTGGACCTTAAAAAAGGAGGCTATAGAGGCCCAAAACAATTCAGGGTTGCTTACAGACCATTCCCATAAGGATTCATAATCAGGCGTAGAAAGCTCTAGGTTCTCTTTCAGCCAGATGCGGAATTCCCCTAATCTTGAAGATTCAATGTCCTTAAGGGTTGGTTTCCATAAAATGTCCTGCTGATTTTCCATAAATATATTGATGGCGACTAATGTAAGCCTTATTATGGAAATATGAAATTGTATCACCAAAAGCCCCTATACGCTAAGTCAAGCGGCTAAAGACTTTGGAAAATCCTCAAATAGACAATAAGCGCTCGAACCTTTCTCCTTTTGGCTGAGAAACTTTAAATTGCGCCGATGATACGACCTATTAAGAAAATACTGGTAGCCAATCGAAGTGAAATTGCTGTCAGAATCATGCGCACCTGCCATTCATTAGGCATTCAAACGGTAGCGGTTTATTCCGAAGCCGACCGCAAAAGCCCTCATGTGCTGATGGCCGGTCAGGCTGTTTGTCTAGGCGCTCCACCCTCTCGAGAGTCCTACCTGAACATGAACAAAATCATACAAGCCGCTAAGGATTGTGATGCCGACGCCATTCATCCGGGTTATGGCTTCCTGAGTGAAAATGATCATTTTGCCGAAGCTGTAGAAAAAGCAGGTCTTATTTTTATTGGGCCTTCCGTCAAAAGCATCCAGGTGATGGGAAATAAACTTTCTGCCAAAGAAGCCGCTAAAGATTTTAATATCCCGATGGTACCAGGTACGGATAAAGCACTTACGGATATCAATGAGGCGCTTGACATTGCAAAAGAAATCGGTTACCCACTCTTAATTAAAGCAGCTGCCGGAGGAGGTGGCAAAGGTATGCGCATCGTAGAAAAAGCAGAAGAACTAAAATCACAAGTTGAGCGTGCCATGAGTGAAGCCTTGGCTTCTTTTGGCGACGGTTCTGTTTTTATTGAAAAGTATGTGACATCTCCTCGACATATTGAGATCCAAGTGATGGGTGACAACCATGGAAACTACATTCACCTATACGAACGGGAGTGCTCCATCCAACGTCGTCATCAGAAAGTCATTGAAGAAGCCCCTTCTGCCTTACTCACCCCGGAGAAAAGAGAAAAGATGGGGAAAGATGCGATTAAGGTGGCTCAATCATGTAATTATTCAGGCGCCGGCACTGTCGAATTTTTAGTCGATGCCGATGGACAACATTACTTTCTGGAGATGAACACACGCCTTCAAGTCGAACATCCCGTGACTGAAATGATTACAGGTTTAGATCTTGTCGAATTACAAATCAGGACGGCAGAAGGTTATCCATTATCCATCCGGCAAGAAGATCTCTCCATCAAGGGCCATGCGATTGAATTGAGAGTCTATGCAGAAAATGCTAAAAATGGATTCATTCCTTCAACGGGCACTTTGTTACAATACACACCACCTGTAGGCGAAGGTGTGCGTGTAGATGATGGATATGCACAAGGCATGGAAATACCAATCCATTATGACCCCATGATTTCAAAACTGATCGTGCATGCCAACACGCGATCTGAAGCGATTGAGAAAATAATATTGGCCATTGATGCTTATATCATTGAAGGCGTTGACACCACATTGAATTTTGGAAAATTTGCTATCAATCACAATGACTTTCGATCAGGTGCATTTGATACCAATTTTGTGCATAAATATCTGGATGACTTTTTCCAAGAAACAGAGAAAACCAATGAAGTTCTTGCACGCTTTGCAGCCTGGTTTCACGAAAAACAAAAATCTGTGCTGGTCAGATCAAAGTAAAGATCACCTTACTTATTGTGCTTTGACAAAGGGCAAAGTAATTTGTGCACCATCCAATTGGTCCATAAGCCTGAGGTAATATAATCCGGGCGCCAGAGAGCCAATGTCCAATGAAATCAAATTCTCGCCAATTAAGAAGTGGGTATCAGGCTGATCAATGACAATGCCTAAGACGGAAATAATCTCCGTTCGAAAATCAACTTGTGTTTTACTGACCATGCTTAACAACAACTCGTTTTTTGCTAACGATTCAATATAAAGTTGATTAAGTTTTGTTGTGTCTTTAAAGTAATCCATTGGATACAATTGGGAAGAAGGAATGACTTCTTCCGGAAAATCATTGGAAGCCCAACGCAAATGTATCTGTGATCCCCACGCTCCATCATAAAGTTTCATAACGATAGGATACAATCGACCTGATTCAAGATAAACAGAAGCTTCTTCATGATGCACCCCACCCGTCCAATTGTCTATGATCACCATCTCATTGAGTTCAACAAAAATACCATCATCTGCAAAAAGAGTGATCTCATACCATCCTGTTCTATAAGGTTGAATGTATCCCGTCCAGATAATTCCAAACTCTTCTTCCGGCACACCCGGATATGGTGGACCTAAATGATATTGGTTATCAATTACAGAATCAATGGCCACTACAATTGGATCGCCCTCAAAAAATATATTGTCATAATAAGAAGCCGTCAAACCATACCCTCTCCCTTTTCGAAATCCGGTAAATGTTCCGGTTAGTTTCTGATCTGCGATAGCCGTATGAACTTCTCTATTTGATGTGTTCGATCCATTTTCCCAATGATCAAAAAAGTATACACTATCCCTTAAAATCTGTTTTGCCGGAGGTGTCACAAATCGCTTGATATTAACGACACCTTCAATGTCATAAGGGGCTCGTCTGCCGGATCCATCCAGTTGAATGATCAGATCCGAAGGGTCTGAATGCACGTGAATCGTTCCCAACTGTGGATAAATATCACGATAACTAACTTTTGAAAATCCCTCCTGATCCGTTGCTTTTAAATAAAATCTATACCACACATCCGTAGAGGTTTCTCCTAACGTGGGTATCGTCCAAGCTCCGGATGAAATACCATTAGTCCAGGATAATCCCGGATGTGAATGGATCCCATGGTGAAAATCAACTTTCCAACTCAATGCTTCCGCTGGAAGTATTCCTTCCTCAAAGTCCATTGCCTCCCCGGAGAACAGTATGACATCACCACCTTTATAAATATGTCCCAGGGCAGGGAAAAGTATAATCGGTTCCGGCCTGTGGTTATCCGTGACACGAAGTAAAACCTTTTCAGAAAGCTGAAAGCCCTCGTCATTATGCACATTCACTTCAATGGTTGTAGAATCCTGTGCTAATGCTACGTTGTAAAGAGTCAGTTCCGGAGCATTATTTTCAGGCAAAATGACACCATCAATAATCCATTCATAGACCAAAGGAATCGCTCCTGAAGCCACCACTGAAAAATGACAATCTTCTCCAACAGCACTAAGCACCGATTTGGGTTGAATTGAAATAAAAGGAGCACCACTACCGGTATAGGTTACTTTCCACAACACACCATCATTTGATCCTGTATTGTCTTCCGGCGAACCATCACCTAAACCCTTGCGCTCGAGGTAGAGCAAACTACCCTCTTTAGTGACATCAAGATCTATTACTCGATCGCCATCGCTCAAAAACGTCCCTCTATCTTGCCCGGTACTTACATCCAGGGTACGAATTTGTCCGGTACAATAATCGCTGTAAAAATATCGGCCGTTGTACTTGTCCGGAAATTGCTGCAGTTCCGGCTCATAAAAAGTACCCCCTACCACTGCACAATAATAATTGAAATGTCCATAGGCATAAACCGGATCTTTGTATTCATCAGGCACTACTTCCGTCGTCCGCTTTCCTTCCACAATTGGCCATCCATAATAACCTCCTTTCTCTACCTTATTGATTTCTTCATATTTGTTTCCACCAACATCATTCGCAAATAGCTCACCATTGATAGGATTCAATGCCATTGAAAATGGATTTCGAAATCCATAAGCATAGACCAGATCACTTCGACCGGTATTCAAAGTAAACCAAGGATTGTCAGCCACTGGTTTGCCTCCATCATCTACACGCAGTATTTTACCATTTGTTGATGCCAGATCACCTGATCGCCAATTTTCTCCACCCTCTCCTGTACTGATGTACAGATGACCATCAAATCCAAACACCATGTCCCCACCATTGTGAACATCCGTACCTAACACATCGAGATCAAGTAGTATCATCTCACTTCCGGGAATGGTATGATCACCATTGGCAGTATACCGACTGACTCTATTGTGTCTTACACCCGGCACCGAATAAAATACATAGTAATAATTGTTCTGTTCAAAATCAGGATGTAGAACCATGTGCCCCAAACCCCTTTCATTGGAATCATCTACTTCCAATTTTAAAAAAGGATCATTCAATAATTGGCCATCCCTGACAATCCGTATTTCACCATGTTTTTCAGTAATAAATATTCTTCCATCCGGAGCTACAACGATCGACGTTGGGTTGAGACCCGTGGCTAATTGCTCACGAATAAACCCATCAGGCAATTGTCCCGAAAGCATTGTACATGCAAAAAGGAAAAGTACAAGCATGCCCCATCTGGATGGTCTGTGTTTATACAAGGATACTCTACCAACAAATTGTATCATCCACGTTGGCATTAAATTGTTTCAAAAGAATAAATGTAAATGGGTTGTCCCCACATAACTGCGGTCACAACATCTGCCATCCGAAAACGAAAGGTGACTTTCGCACCTTCTCGTTTCAATTGTGTAGGCATATTAATCGGGAGATACTTCTTGCCTTCTGCATCGATAATGCCGTAAGCACCATTTTCGAAAGACAAGTGAACTACTGTTCCTTTAGTTTGCATGCCATAAAACTACATCTAAAATATAAATCCGTGCAGTCAGCTACAAAACCATGTACTAAAAGATCAATTAATTATTCAGGAAATTTTTGCTTCAGACAGACGGAGGTGCAGATGCTCCAACATTTTTTGCTGCGCTTTAAGTTGTTCACTAATAGAAGTCGTGTTCACTCTAGGCGCTGGTGCATCAATATGACTGGTGAGTTTCACACGGGCTTTCCATACTTCCAGTATTTCATCCACTTCGATCATATAGGTTTCATACGAGGCATTGTCTGAGCAACAGTCAATTGTCTGCTTTGCTTTGATGTTATTGACAACACGCTTGATGACAACATCTTTTTTTGTAACAATAATATATATCTGACCACTCTTGATGGCTTGCTCCCAAAAGCGAGGTTCAATAAAAGCTGCAATGACAATATCATTGGGCATAAATGTTGGTTCCATTGAAGTTCCGGCTACCTCAAAAGATCTATAGGTGCCTGAGCGAAACTGTGGATCCGGTAATTGATAAGATGGGAGATCCGTAATGAATACAGGGTCATCCAGCAATCGACCATACCCTGCCTGAGCCGGATAAGGCACATGAACAATGCGCTCATCTCCTTTTTGATCTGTCACAATCGATAAATTACGTAGTCGGAGGCCATCATCTTCCAATATATTGGCAAAATGGTCCCCATGACCCGTAAATAAAAAGACAGGATTAAATCGAAAATTCAGAACAGCTTTCTCTACGAGGTCCAATGGAGCATCACGTCTACCTGCAACCATTTCTGAAATCCCCTGTGCATGATACCCCAATGATAGCGCAAAGTGCCGTTTAGATCGCACTTTACCATCAAGCGTGAGCTGCTCAAGACACTCTAAAAATCGTTTCGTTATCCCTGAAATAGCCATAGTTCGACTGTAAATATATATAATTTCTTAATATATAGAATTCTATAAATACTATTTTTACCTATTAAACTATCAGAGTATATAACAACCCGAAGAATTCTTTTGTTATCAGCACCACCCGGAAAGCAGGTTTATGCCTTTTTGTCCTGAAAACCTATAAAAGAGAATTATCGATTAAATACACCATGCAAAAATCGCTGTGAGTTGACCACTGCACATGAATAATTCATTTTCCAATTAGTATTGTCCATAGAGATTCATCGCTACGCTCAGAATGACCGTCTTATATGACGTGTACTGAGCAATGAGCGTGCGAAGAAGCACCGCTTAATCCCACCCCGATTCCTCCGCATCTTTATAAAATAAAGAACTGTTATTCAGAACCTAACAAAGTGGAGTGATGAATCTCTTCCTTGAAAAACGAGTTTAGTGGGACATTAATGATTTCCCAAATAATTATTTTGATCATTGGATATACCGCACACCAACAAAATAGTCACTTATGACACTGTCTATCAATAAATTAGATCAAAAATGGCGGAACCTGAAAATGATCTAGTCCCTTCATAAACATATCGTGCGGAATTTTGTATTACCATAGTATACTTTTTTGTAGCAGAATGACGAACTTTGCCCCGCAAATCGAAGATTATGAGTGATAGCATGCAAACCTTGGAAGGCCACACGCAATCTGAGTATAAATATGGATGGTCTACAGCCTTGGAAATGGATACCTTTCCGAAGGGTCTTTCTGAGGATACTGTCAGAGCCATCAGCGCCCGCAAAAATGAACCTGAATGGTTGCTTGACTGGCGCCTCGAAGCCTATCGTTACTGGCTGACCCTCGAGGAACCGACGTGGCCAAATGTAAAATATCCACCGATTAACTACCAGGACATCATCTACTTTGCAGCGCCAAAGAAGAAATTGAACTCGCTGGATGAAGCTGATCCTGAAGTCCTCGCGATGTTTGAAAAATTGGGCGTCCCACTGGAAGAACGAAAAATTCTGGCCGGCGTGGCGGTAGATGCTGTAGTTGATAGTGTTTCAGTAGCAACAACATTTAAAAAAGAATTATCTGAACTAGGCATTGTTTTCTCTTCCTTTAGTGAGGCAGTACACAGTCATCCGGAATTAATCAAACAGTATTTGGGCAGCGTGGTTCCTGCCAAAGACAATTACTTTGCAGCCCTTAACTCAGCCGTTTTTAGTGATGGTTCCTTTTGTTATATCCCGGAAGGTGTAAAATGCCCGATGGAACTATCCACGTATTTCAGAATTAATGCTGCGAATACAGGACAGTTTGAAAGAACATTGATCGTTGCCGAAAAAGGAAGTACCGTCAGTTATCTGGAAGGCTGTACAGCGCCTATGCGTGAAGAACATCAGCTTCACGCAGCCGTTGTTGAGATCTATGCAAAAGAACAAGCCAGTGTAAAATATTCTACGGTCCAAAATTGGTACCCCGGTGATAAAAACGGTGTTGGCGGAATTTACAATTTTGTCACAAAACGTGGTATTTGCGCAGGTTATAAATCAAAGATCTCCTGGACTCAGGTTGAAACCGGTTCTGCCATCACTTGGAAGTACCCAAGTTGCATCCTCAAAGGAGATGAATCTATTGGAGAATTTTATTCAGTAGCGGTCACAAACAATCATCAGCAAGCAGATACCGGAACGAAAATGATTCATTTGGGCAAAAACACCAAAAGCACGATTATTTCAAAAGGTATTTCCGCCGGATACAGTAATAATTCATACAGAGGATTGGTCAAAATCGGAAAGAGAGCCGATGGTGCACAAAACTTTTCGCAATGTGATTCCTTGCTCATGGGCGACAAATGTGGTGCACACACTTTTCCCTATCTCGAAGTTGACAATCCAAGTGCACGTGTGGAACACGAAGCCACGACATCAAAAATTGGCGAAGACCAGCTCTTCTATTGCAAACAAAGAGGGTTGAGCGAGGAAGATGCCATAAACATGATTGTGAATGGCTATTGCAAAGAAGTTTTTAACGAACTCCCGATGGAGTTTGCTGTAGAAGCACAGAAATTATTGGCTATCAGCCTTGAAGGAAGTGTGGGATAACATTAAAGTAATAATCAAATCAATATGACACCATTATTAAAAATAACAGACCTGCACGTTTCCATCAATGGAGAACCCATTTTGAAAGGTTTGAATCTGACGGTTTCCAAAGGCGAAGTACATGCCATCATGGGACCAAATGGATCCGGGAAAAGCACATTAGCCAATGTCCTGGCCGGACGTGAAGAATACACCGTGGATTCCGGCTCTATTCTGTATAATGGGGAGGATCTTCTCGAGCTCGATGTCAATGAAAGAGCATTGGCTGGAATCTTTTTAGCTTTTCAGTATCCTGTAGAAATTCCCGGTGTCAGTAATTCAAATTTTCTCAAAAGCATCATCAACACCAGACGTGTTCATCAGGGACTTCCGGAATTAAATGCACTTGAAATGCTGAAATTCATTCAAGGGAAAATGGCCTCTATTGAAATGGATAAAAATTTATTGAAGCGATCACTCAATGATGGTTTCAGTGGTGGAGAAAAGAAAAGAAATGAAATACTTCAAATGTCTTTACTTGAGCCTACTCTATCCATTCTTGATGAAACAGACTCAGGGCTTGATATTGACGCATTGCGAATTGTCGCAGATGGGGTCAACCTATTGAAATCAGAAGATCGGGCATTCATTGTGGTGACACATTACCAAAGGCTGCTGAATCATATCGTTCCGGATTTCGTACATGTCCTTTCGAATGGCAAAATCGTTTCTACCGGGGACAAACATCTCGCAGAAAAACTAGAAGCAGAAGGATACGACTGGATTAAGGAAACCGATACAATGACAGCCTAATTTAATTAACAAGAATGGCAGATCAGGAAAAAATATTAACCCACCTTTCAGTGGTATTTGATGCATTAGAGACCAGCCTTAATGGCAAAGCCGGCAGTGCATTACATGAATTTCAAAAGACGTCTTTCGACTCTTTGAAACAATTTCAGTTTCCAAACAGAAAGCACGAAGACTGGAAATACACCATCGTTCAAAATTTGATTTCACCGGAATACAAATTAGCCGGACTTAATCAAAGCGTACAAGTGCCGATCATACCACACCTGGATACGTATCGATTGATTATTTCAAATGGTCGCGTGTTGTGGGATCAGATAGACCCTGCATTACAACAGTCAGGTATCCGGTTGATTTCGTTTAAAGAAATGCTTGAAGATGAAATATTGGAAGGTGTTTTTACAAAATTGGTCGGTCAGGATGCCCCTTCTTCCAACAAAGCATTTGAGTTTTTAAATTTTGCGTTTCAATCAGGTGGTTTTGCCATTGACGTGCCGAAAAATTTCAAACTTGAAAAGCCGGTTGAAATTGTCATCGTGCATGATGATAAAGAAACTTCGTTCTCGCATCCACTCTATTTTGTTCATGCGCAAAGTGGAAGCAGTATTTCTATTGTAGAACGATTCGAAACTAATATCAATAAGACACCAACTTCACAAAGTGGATTGATCAATGCTTCAGCCTACTTTCATGTTGACCGCAATGCGGATGTAAAACATTGTCGCTGGCAGAATTTACCGGACATACAAAGTCTTGTATACAAACTATCTGCCTCACAACACAGAGATAGTCGTTTTGAATCCTATGCTTTTGATTTTGGCGGACTGACCGTTCGAAACAATATCGATGTTGAATTGGAAGACAGTAACACCTATTCTTCTTTGCAGGCTGCCTATATCTCTAGAAACAAACAATCTGTAGATCACCAGACAAGAATCAATCACAAAACGCCTCATTGTGAAAGCCATGAATTGTATAAAGGCATCATTGATGATCAGGCTTCAGGAGCTTTTAATGGCAAAGTTTATGTGCATCAAGATGCGCAAAAGACAAATGCGTTTCAACAAAATGATTCATTAGTTCTTTCTGCAAATGCACGGATGAATAGCAAACCTCAGCTGGAGATATATGCGGATGATGTCAAGTGCAGTCATGGGGCAACGATCGGACAGATGGATGAAAAATCCTTGTTTTACCTGATGTCCCGTGGCCTTAAAAAAGAAGCCGCTGAGCATATGCTAAAATCTGCTTTCCTTTCTGAAGTACTCGATACCCTTTCCATAGAGCCATTGCGCGATCACATCCGATCAAAAATGTCACTCGAAATATGATGGATAAATCAATCAGATCGGCTATCGCAGCATTAGATATTAATCGCATCAGAAAAGATTTTCCTATCCTGAAGAGATTGATCAATGGCAGCCCTATGGTTTATCTTGACAATGCAGCATCAAGTCAAAAGCCTGCACAGGTACTTGATGCGATGAATCGATACTACGAGCATTCCCATGCGAATGTGCACCGAGGGGTACACACCTTAAGTCAGGAGGCAACGGACTTGTTTGAAGCATCCAGACGTCGCATTGCCTCCTTTATTGGTGCACCGTCAGACAGTGAAGTGATATTCACCAAAGGCACTACAGAGTCCATCAATTTACTAGCCTACACTTTTGGTCTGTCACAATTAAATGAAGGCGATGAAGTGATCCTTTCTGAAATGGAACATCATAGCAATATCGTTCCATGGCAGATCGTGTGTAAATCAAAAGGAGCGTCTATTCAGGTGATTCCGATATTTGATGATGGCACACTTGATATAGCATGGCTAGAAAAAAATATTAGCGCAAAAACGAAACTAGTATCTGTTGCCCATATAAGCAATGCCCTGGGCACGATCAATCCAATTGAGGACATTATCAGGATAGCGCATGCAAAGGATGTTCCCGTGATGATCGACGGAGCGCAAGCGACCCCTCATTTAAAAATCGATGTCACAAAACTAGATGTAGATTTTTATGTCTTTTCCAGTCACAAGATGTATGGGCCTACAGGCACCGGCATCCTATATGGAAAAGCTGCCTGGCTGAACATTCTTCCACCCTGGCATGGCGGA
The DNA here is from genome assembly GCA_037969625.1 of Saprospiraceae bacterium. Classification (GTDB taxonomy): domain Bacteria; phylum Bacteroidota; class Bacteroidia; order Chitinophagales; family Saprospiraceae; genus Opimibacter. The sequence goes on along the minus strand of JBBKXT010000117.1, from coordinate 37,192 downwards.
GGTGAAATGATCAAAGAGGTCAAATGGTCCGGCACCACCTATAATACAATTCCATTTAAATATGAAGCCGGCACTCCTGATATTGCAGGGGCTATAGGTCTCGCAGCTGCCTGCGATTATATCGACCAACTAGATTCAGCTTCCATTATAAAGTACGAAACAGAATTATTATCCACCTGTACCGCTGCTATGGAATCTATTTCCGGTATTCGAACGATCGGTCGTGCGTCAAACAAAGCATCTGTCTACTCATTTGTGATTGATGGTTTACATCCGTATGACATCGGGACCATGCTAGATCAACAAGGTGTTGAAGTCAGAACAGGGCATCACTGCACACAACCATTGATGGAACGATTTGGCATACCCGGCACCGTTCGAGCGTCTTTTGCTGTATACAATACGATGGAAGAAATTGACAAACTTGTGAAAGCCACACACAAAGCCATTAAAATTCTCAGCTGATGGAAATGTCTATTCAAAATATAGCGATGAATCAGGAAGAGATCATTGAAGAGTTTTCTCACTTTACGGATTGGGCAGATAAATACGAATACTTGATTGATCTTGGCAAAGAGTTACCACTTTTTGATCCAAAATATAAAACTGAATTTCATCTGGTGAAAGGATGTCAATCAAAAGTATGGCTTCATGCAGAAGTAAGTGAAGACAGGTTATACCTTTCTGCAGATAGTGACACGGTCATCACAAAAGGGATCATTGCCTTACTTATTAGAGTCCTGCATGGTCAAAAACTATCAGAGATATACAACGCAGATCTGTATTTCATTGAGCAAATTGGACTAAAATCTCATCTTTCACAAACCCGATCGAATGGTCTGGCAAGTATGATTCAGCATATAAAGTCTTATGCAAAGCATCTGCCATCCAAAGCCCATGAGCAACCGGAAGTTGAACCCGGTTCGCACAAGGAAGCCATGATTAATATCATTAAAGAAGTTTATGATCCTGAAATTCCTGTAGATATCTGGGAGCTTGGATTAATTTATACGCTTGATATCGATGATCAGGGCAAAGTTGTAGTCACGATGACACTTACCTCTCCTGCATGCCCGGTAGCAGAAAGTCTACCCATGGAGGTGCAGGAAAAACTATTGGCACTTCCCTTTGTCAACGATGTGGAACTCACGTTAGTTTGGAATCCTGCATGGAGCAAGGATCGCATGAGTGATGTAGCGCGAATGGCACTGGATATGTTTTAAAAAATTAAGCATGAAAATTTCAGCACAAGACGAATATGGTCTGAGAATATTACTGCAAATCGCCCGCGCTCATCCTGAGGAGGGTTTAAGCTCGTCACAAATCAGTGAGTTAGAAAATATCTCTCAAGCCTATGCCGCAAAAATGACTCGTTCCTTACGGTTGGCAGGATTTATTTCAAGTATTCGGGGACATAAAGGCGGCTATATTCTAGCCAAAGCCCCCAATGAAATTAAGGTTAGCCAAGTGTTACGCTCGATGGGTGGCGCCATTTATGATGATTCGTTTTGTGGACAACATAGCGGTACTTCCGCATTATGTACAAACTCTATCGATTGCTCTTTACGATCCTTGTGGATCATGCTACAATTTAATATGGATAAATTATTTGATCAGGTGAGTATTCAGGACTTGATGCAGACCGAAGACATGGTGAGTATAAATCTTAGAGAGTTGTCTGAAGTTGTTCTTCCTTCCAATCAACCAACAGCTTAATCATTGTCAAGCAAGCAACTTCCACCGAGGATTAACTCACTTGAAGTCGCATTAAAAATCAAATACTCGTTTGGTGGCAAGGAAGGATTCCTATACACCTTGACATTATTTAGTTTGAGTGTTCCATCATTTCTAAAGGCGGCACCATTAAATCCGGACAATCCACTAGTGATATCCAACGAACTAAATTCAACTGTATAGGATGCTCCGATTTCAAAAAATCCGGGGATCTGTGACATCAATTTAATGGTAGGTGAAATCGATGAATAAAGCACTAGGTCTTTATCAAACAGAATTCTAGCTGAATTGATAATAATCGTTTCACCAGCTAAGGCGGCATGAAACAAAATTGTATCCCCTGACTGCGCACAATTGATGGCTTGCCGAAGAGATCCGGATCCATCATCATTTATATTTGTCACAAACAGCCCACATGAATCCACATCGATAAAATAGTTGTCTTTGTCTAATTCTCCATTCGTTACGGTCACGGGTATCGTGTCATTATAAATATCTAAATTCATCACTACATCCCCATCATTACTCATGTCTTTGTCTATCACTGAGACATATCCACCCGGTTGAGATTCTGCGATGACATAATTTCCCACCAATACATTGGTAAAGCTAAAACTTCCATCAACCAGCGTTTCCTGCGACTCAATTGGGATATTATCATCAGCAATGCCATCGGCATTTGCATCATGGAAAAGACTAATGACAATATTAGACAATCCTTCTTCCTCATCGGGGAATTCATTTTCATTCAGATCGACAAATACACTTCCGGAAATAGTTCCGGGTGTGGCATATTCAACAAATTTATTCACTTGATCCACTTCCAAGGGCACCAATGTTACAGGAATCAAATTGTCTAGTGAATCAATATTGTCTACTATATCATTGTCAGGCGTTGGATCGCCATCATCAAATGAAATCCATCCAATGGGTTGTGTCTGAATTAATACATAGTTGCCCGGCGTAAGAGAAGCCATCGAATAATTCCCATCCCCGGTCGTAAAAACACTTCGAACAGCTACCCCATCATCCGCAATGCCATCCGTGTTCTGGTCTTTAAACAATTTAATATTCACATCAGGAATCGGTACATCATCGGTGGACTTTACATTTCCAACAATATTGGCCGGGCAGCTTAAGATTTGATACTGGACGTCCGTACTGTCAGGGCAATGGGCTCCGGGCTCATTAGGGGCTATGGATAAGGAGACCGTCTTCATACCGGGAGAGGTATAATAAATAGTATGTGGACCATAGCCATATGCCATTGTAGGGACTGCTCCTGACCCAAAATTCCAGTGATAGATTGCTCCCGGTATTTCAGGAGCTACAGGTTGTAACACTCTGTCTGTGTAATAGCATCCCGTCGCCAAATTTCCACTGATTGCCGTATTCGGAAAGGTGTTAATTTCAATATTCTTGATGGTCACCGTTGTATCCGGACACCCATCTTTACTGATTGTTAAATCAACCAATACACCATCCGCTTGATTTTCAATGGTCTCCTCATAATAAATGTTATGTGGTCCCAAACCGGATCCTAATGAGGGTGTTGATCCGCTACCAAAATCCCAAGTATAGGTCAATAAGCCGATATCTAAATCTTCATAGATGATCTCTACAAAATCACCTTCACAGATCGTATCCGGCAGCAATCCTGGAATGGAATCAGGGCATACGATATTGATAAAATTATTATTAGAGTCAATTTCGCATGCTGTGAGTTGCACCGGAATTTCGTTATCAGGACCATCTACACTGTCATCACCATCGGGGTCCGGAGATGTATCAAAATCTTCCAGACTGCCATGATTTATAGGTTGCTGTTCCTGAATAATATAGCTACATGGTGTCACTTGAGTAAAACAATATTTTCCGGTCAAAGCGTCCGTCATCAAGGTGGCATAAATGGTATCTCCACCATCAACGATTTCATTCATATTCAAATCTGCCATTAGGATCAAGGTGACACCTGGCATAGGCTGTCCTAAATCATTGAACACGGTCCCACATATCGATCCTCTATTATCAATTGTAATCAATTGGAGGCAATTATCTTCATTGCCACAAGTATCTACAGCTGTCCATGTTCGGTATATATAACTGTCATCTGTACACGAATCACCGGCTAGGCTATCGGTGTAAGAGATCACGATCTCTCCACTACAAAAACTTTCTGCTGTGGCGATCCCAGTACTATCTGGCAGTGTGGAGTCTTCACAATGAATGGATACATCCGCAGGGCAAACTATCGTAACGCCACAGCTGATATCTATGCAATCAGTAGGAGCAGGCTCACCATAAGGGGGCATACTTCCATCGCCTGTGTACTGCCAATTGAATTGCACTACGTTTTCAGTCGCAGGTAATGATGATTGATCATCTACGACTGTCATGACTACTCCATTATCCCCAGAAAGATACCCACCATTCGCAGGATCAACTTCCAGATCCCATACAATAGGTGGACAGAAGTTAGTGCTATCATCAATAGTTCCATCTATCGAAAAACATATTTGAAAAAGCTTTGTCCACACGACATCATCCAAAAGAAGGGCGGGTGCGTTCATGTCAACTAATTGAACAGCAGTATTTACAAAATCTACAACTCCTGGAGCCGGATATCCAAAATAGTCGGTTCCAAAACCCGGTAAGCTTGAGCCTACGAACCCTGGATTCGGCCCAAGAGGTCCATAGCCTCCCTGAAAGTCCGACATACTTATGATCTCCATGTAAGCGTCATCATAAAAAAAGCGAACATTCATGCCGAAGAGTTCCTCCCCAGGAATGTCACTTTTAAACTCCACATCAAGACAGTATTCTGATGTCTCACAGTTATAATCGGGATTGGCAAAACGAACGGTTATCACCGGTGTTGAAACAACGGAAGTAGATGAAGGAAACAAACCTGAAGCATGATCAAGATTCGTTTCTGCAGCAAGCACAGAACTACTACAAAAAGAAAGAAACCAGACAAGAATTAAGGTATAACGTACCGAGCGCACCCTCGTAAACAACAAGGGCAACATACACAGGAGGTATAATAAAATACGACTGCGCATCAAAACGGAAGTGGGTGATTTTTCCATTGTTTTGATTTTAAGCCCAAAAATATGGAACCTGTACAACCGGAGAATACATGCAATTTATTCCCTCCGGTCCCTCAAAAGTAATATCTATAACAAACCAATGATGCAATTATTATTCCATAATATATGACAATCAGACACTGAACCCTTTAAGATTCAGCTTATTATCTTCTGACACCGGCCATTTCTAACAGGTTGAATAGCAACTAAAGAAGAATTAGCCTTTATTCCGGGGAGGATTAAGGGATATCAATGAAACAATTGCCAAGCATCGAACACTCACTCCCTGGAAAGTTTCTGACCAAATACTGCCCATTCGGCAAACTTTGATTCTTTGATATCTTAACGTCTATCAGACGAAGTATTCCTTTGTTTTTAAACGCCGCTCCATTGTTGTTTGAAACAGCCGTACCACTTGTTATATCCAAGCCTTTGAATTCCGCAATAATTTGTTGGTCAATGTTAAATAATCCGGGTATTTGTGATATTACTTTTACACGGTTAGTTAGATTCGATCTGATATAAATATTTTTATCAATAATCAGCTTTTCAGTAGTGATGAGAATCGTCTGTCCAGCCATACCACTCCCAAAAGTAATCGTATCACCGGGAGAAGCACATGCTATCTTCTCTCTTAAAGTACCTGTTCCGGAATCTGCGGCGCTAGTGACAATTAAGCTACAAGTATTCCCACAATCTGCATTCAGGCACACGACTTCGTTCGGCTCTCCAAAAGGAGCTCCACCGTTACCTGAATACTGCCAATTGTATTGCTCGACATGTTCCAATGCATTGCCTGATCCACCACCAGAGGTGTACACAGTCATGACAACTCCTGCACTGGGTGTGAATCCTCCTTGAGCAGGATCTTCTTCTAAATCCCAAACTACGGATGGACAAAAGTTTTCTAAATCCGGTGGATTATCCACCGTAAAACACATTTGGTATAATTTAGTCCAGCCAGTTGTGGATATGTAAATTGGCGGCTCTCCACCACCTACTTTTTGAATGGCTCCATTTATATAATCCGCGCTTGCGGTAGAAAAATTAAACCAAACTATTCCTGTAGTGGTATTGCTATTAATGGCCGGGTTAGGCGTAATCGGACCATAGCCCCCTTGATAATTTCTGAAATTAATAAACTCCAAATAATCATTGTCGTAAAAAAGTCGAACGTTCATACCAAAAAGCTCGGTATTCTCCTGATCGGATTGAAATTCTACATCCAGACAGTATTCTTCTGACTCACAATCAAACTGTGGATTAGCAAGTCTCACGGTCACATTTGGATTCTCAACCATTGTGATAGGGGGCGACGCAAAACTATATCCGACTCCCATAAAAAATGAGAAGAATACAGTAAATAGGTACCCTGACAAGTTAAACTCGTCTCTTAAGGCACCAATTGAGGGACTTATATTTCCAATCAATTGGTCGATATTGGAAATTAATGATGCTTTCATATTCGCCGATTAGAGTAAAACAATTTGATGATTTTTCATCAAGTTATTTTTCAGGTAGTTATGCAATTTCTATCCTGGGGGCGAGGCTAATGCTAAACAAGGAACTTATGCTTAGCAAGAAATAATGACCTAATTTAATCCAAATTATTACAATTCCTAAATAAAAAGTTGAAATTATTGAAATTTTGCTTCTAAATGGGCCCGGCACATACCCTGTGTTTCCTCCTATAAACACATATCTCAGTGACCAATTTAGGGATATAGCATCAAACAAACAACATATCTGTATATTTAACAACTACTTATATATACATTATATTTTAATGTGTTATAAATACAAGCACATTTACTCATCTGAAATTGTCAAATAATTAATTGTTTATTTTTTTTATTAATTTGGTTTAACGTTCATTTTCAGGGAACCCAAGCCCCCAATTCATGACAGCTATCCGACAAAAGCTTGTTTTGTAGAGGTGCTTAAAGAAGGAAATTATCCATTTAAGAGAGCATATGACGCCCATACATGACTTATCTACCTCACTACGGAAAACCTTGTCGACAACCTATAGTTTCCATCCAGAGAAACTGCTATATAGAATCCTGTCGGCAGATTTAGATATTCGCTGGGCTGATTAGTAGCTTTCTTCGTGACATATAACAATCGCCCCATGAGATCAAAAATTTGAATTTCCCAAAGCCGAAAATCTTCCCCTATGACTACCATTTGGTTTTCATTCAAGTACTTTAGGTTAAAACCAGATGCATACTGATCCGCTGTTGCCACCATTTGGCAATCCGTTAGCTGATCACAATATGTCCGCATCACCAAAGAACAATCAATAATAAACGGATTGTCTACTCCACCCTGATAATGAGCAATCAGTGCATTGCGACTTAATTCCTCATCATCTACAGGATCCAGATCATGCCAAAGACATAAATCTGCTAACTGACTTTCAAAATAAAACGGATCTTCCGCGATCGCATCCGCTCTATAGACTGTCCAAAAATAAAACATTGCTCTGGCGATATCCCCCTTGAAAGATTCTCTAGGCTCAAATCTTCCATTGATATACTCACTATAGGGTGAACGATCTCCTCCAGGTGGTGAGCTCATTTCAACCGACTTGTAATACCATCGCACAGTCTGGTTATCATTTATTTCCCCATAAGGATGGTCCGCCCGATCAGAATTAATGCCTGAACGCGAAGGAAATAAATGGTACATATTTGTATTTCCTCCTGTGCCATCGCCCGCTCCTTTTGAACGCGGCCATCCATGCTCCAAATTCATAGACTCAACGCCTACCCCATCATTGTATAACCAGATGGAGGGATCCACTCCTTCCGGTAAATACCTCGACAATCCTGAGTACACACATCGCACCGAATCATCTCTGAAGTATACGCTCGCGTACAAAGTATCCTTGGCCTGCGTATCATCCAATAATATCGTCGGGGTATAATCCTCCCGGATGGCGTCTGCTAGTGACTCTCCTTCCATACCAGGATACAATTGTGCCTCACCGGTGTATGCTATTACCATTCCAAAAATGAATAACAACAACCTGATATATGAAAATTTAATATTGATCACATGATTTGCATTAGGGTCGACTAATCTTAAACGCACAAGGTAAGACCTTAGCGAAACTTTGCCTTCAACAACCATGAGAAACTTCGTAATGTGAAACAAACATTTGGAATAGTTCGGATTGCTCAAAACGAGCCTATCGCCTTATAAGCGCAACTGCAGTCCTTATAAGAATTGAAGTATAGCCACTTCGAGTGGTCACCACGGATGGCAATAAAAAAAGATCGTGAAAATCCGCCCATCATAACGCTGAAACCTATCCACGCAATTTAAAGTCAACGGTGATCGTACCACATTGTTCTTCAATATCACTCGCGGTAAACTTAAATTGAAGTGCAGCATCACGTGCTATTTTCTGGAGTTCTGTATCTGTGGTCGTTGAACCTTTCTGGGTATAGGTGGCCTTTTTGACACGGCCGGTTTTATCAACACAAACACTAATGACGACAACCCCTGTTTTCTGACTATTGTCTATGATCTTAGGTTCATGCAGTACGCCACGACTACCCAATCCTCCACCTACTCTTCCACTTCCATTGCTGATTCCTTCCAAAATATCTGAATTGGGATCACCATTAGGATCTCCTTGGCTGCCGGGTTTTCCTGTATTTCCTTTACTCCCTGTACCCAGTAAGTCACCATAAGATTGTTTGGTCTTATTATAGGCAGCTTGCTTGTTGGCTTCTTCTGTAGCTCTTTGTTGTGCCGCTGCTTCTGCTTGCTGTTTCGCTTTTGCTTCTCTGACTAGCACTTCGTTCTGCTCATTGCTCGTCACCGTAGGCTTGGCGATCTCTTTCGTCGATTTTATTGTTGGCGTCGGTTTCGAAATACTTTGAACTTCTGTGGGCTGTGAAGCTGGTTCAGGTTGAACCTTTTCATTGGTTCCCTTTGGCGTCTCATCACCCTGCCCCTCGTCAATCAATCCTAGATTAACAAGTAGTCCTTCCTGTTCCGGGGGTGGGGGCTGAGACGCAAACATCGGAAGGAAAAAAATGAGGATGATCAGAATATGCATGGATAAACTTACGATCCATCCCTTGCCGTTCGTGTGTTGGTCCAGCGGGTTTATTGTTGTAGATAGACTAGACATTTTCTGATTCTTTGCATGAATTATTACGAATAAAAACGTATTTCTCTTTATAAGCAATACATTTCCAGGCAAAATTAAGGCTTTTATCTCATATTATGAAAATATTTAATGTATAATTTGATAATCAATCCCCTCCGTTCGCCAGTCGTATCTGCCGGTCATTCTAAACTATCTTGTTTTTAAACCATTTCTTTAATAGCGAGAAGGCGTAATCTGCCGGTCATTATTTACCTTACACCTATCTGAAAACTATCATTTCATTTATGCGGATAATTAAAAATATAGTCGTTTTGGGATCAGGCGTGATGGGCAGCGGTATCGCCTGTCATTTTGCTAATGCAGGATTTGCAGTCACGATGCTGGACCTCCCACCAAAAGATCCAACGCTTCCCAGAAATCTGATGGCAGATCAAGCATTGAAAAATGCGATAAAGCAAAAGCCAAATCCATTGTATAAGTCCTCGTTTAGTTCGAGGATAACAACCGGAAATTTTGAGGATGACTTAACTTCTGCTTTAAAGGATGCCGATTGGATTATTGAAGTGGTGATAGAGCGTCTTGATATCAAACAAGCCCTCTTTGAAAAGGTAGATGCCGCCAGAAAACCGGATTCCATCGTTACCTCCAATACATCCGGCATCCCCATTCATCTCATGGCAAAAGGTCGTTCTGAAAGTTTTAAGCATAATTTTCTAGGCACCCATTTTTTCAATCCTGTTCGCTATCTCCCTTTACTTGAAATCATCCCCACAAAAGATACGGATGATGCATTGGTTGAATTCCTCATGAAGTTTGGAAGCGATTATTTAGGCAAGAAAACGGTCCGTTGCAAAGACACACCAGCCTTCATTGCCAATCGTATTGGGGTCTTGAGCATGGGGCGTATTTTTGAGTTAGCCGAAGCATCCGAATTACCGATTCATGTCGTAGACAAACTAACCGGACCGACTCTTGGACGACCCAATACCGGCACGTTTCGATTAGCTGATTTAGTGGGACTCGATACCAGCATGAATGTCATGAAAGGTATCCAAGAGAACTGTCCTGATGACGAACAAGCAAAACAATTAGCGATACCACCCTTTTTACAACACCTTGTTGACCATCAATTTTTAGGCAACAAAACCGGTCAGGGTTTTTACAAAAAAGGAGCAAAAGATGAGAAAGGAAAAACAGAATTTCTTTCACTGAATCTAAAATCACTTGAATATGAAAAACCAACTCGAGTAGATTTACAATCACTCATGCTATCAAAACAAATTGACAATCCAAGGAAGAGAATTAAAGCAATTTATGAATTTGATGATGCAGGTGGTCAACTGATCAAACAACACCTCCTTGAATTGTTCTCTTATGTTAGTTTCCGAATCCCGGAAATCGCAGACGAAATCAATAGTATTGATGATGCTTTGAAAGCTGGTTTTGCATGGTCATTCGGACCTTTCGAATACTGGGACATCATTGGACTTACCGAAGCAGTGGATGATGCAAAATCTGCAGGCATGGCAATCAGTCCATGGGTGCTCGAGATGATCGAATTAGGTTTTACATCCTTTTATAAAATAGAAAAAGGACAGTCTTATGTATACAGCCCGGCGACGAAGGAGTATCTTCTTAGTAGTGCTCAAAGCGCCACCATTAATTTACAAATTCTTCGTCAGCAATCGCCTGTCTATAAAAACGACGATGCAGTGCTACATGATATTGGAGATGGCGTTTTGTGTTTTGAATTCAGGAGCAAGGCCAATGTCATTGGCGAGAACATTCTTCGCGGCATCAATGATTCCATCACCCTTGCAGAGGAACAAGGATGGAAAGGACTGGTGATCGGGAATCAGGCAACTAATTTTACTGTAGGGGCCAATTTAATGCTCATCGGTATGATGGCGTTTCAGGAAGAGTGGGATGAATTGGGTATGGCCGTGGATTACTTTCAAAAAACTTCCATGCGATGTCGATACTCTTCCATTCCTGTCGTCATGGCTACCCAAGGCTATGTATTTGGCGGGGGCTGTGAGTTATTAATGCATTGCGATGCTGCGACGCCTGCTGCGGAATCATATATCGGATTGGTCGAAGCCGGTGTAGGGCTTATCCCCGGTGGCGGTGGAACAAAAGAAATGGCCTTGCGCCTTTCTGAATCTTTTGTTCTGGGGGATGTACAAATACCACAACTCATCGATCGATGTAAAACGATTGCAACTGCTGCAGTAGCTACTTCTGCTCATGAAGCTTTTGATCTCGGATTTTTATCAGAGGCTCGCGATGAAGTGATTATCAATACATCTCAAAATATATCGGAGGCAAAACGAAAAGTACTGGCTTTGAGTCATCGCTATGTCGCACCCATCCCTAAAAAAGATATTCTTGTTTTAGGACAACAAGGCCTTGCTTCTTTATATGCCTTTGCCAATGAATTTAAACTCGGTGCTTTTGGTTCTGATCACGATATCAAAATCGTGCACAAACTCGCATGGGTGCTCTGCGGTGGTGATCTGACCGGATCTCAACTTGTCAGCGAACAATACTTATTAGATCTGGAGAGAGAAGCCTTTTTATCCTTGTGCGGCGAACAAAAAACACAAGCCCGTATTCAACACATGTTAGAACATAACAAACCACTTAGAAATTAGCATTCGAATAATATAACCTATGGCTTACATTGTTAAAGCATTTCGTTCCGCTGTTGGAAAAGCCGGTCGCGGTAGTTTTAAAGATTATAGATCGGATGATCTCGCAGTAGATATCATCAATCATTTGATGGCTCAGGTGCCCGCTTTGGATCCTAAAAGAATCAATGATGTCATTGTCGGGTGTGCAAATCCTGAAGGCGAACAAGGACTTCAAATCGGTCGGCAGATTTCAATGCGCGCATTAGGCTTTGATGTGCCAGGCATGACGATCAATCGGTATTGTGCCTCCGGATTAGAGACTATTTCGATCGCTGTTGCCAAAATCAATGCAGGGATGGGTGATTGTTATATCGCCGGCGGAACAGAATCCATGAGCATGATTCCAATGACCGGGTATAAGTTTGCACCCAGTTACAAAGTTGCATCCTCTACGCCTAACTATCTGGCCAGTATGGGCGCTACCGCAGAAGCTGTTGCGACTAAATACGACGTCAATAGAGATGATGCTGATGCCTTTGCTTACAGGTCACATCATCTGGCAGGACAAGCACAAGACAACGGTTGGTTTAATGATGAAATCGTGCCTATTACAGTTGAGCGCAATGACTTTCTGGAAGGTAAAAAAGTTTCTTCAACCTATATTATGAACACAGATGAAGGCATTCGTAGAGATACGTCTGTGGAAGCACTTGGCAAGTTAAAACCCGCTTTTAAAGCAGGTGGTATTGTGACGGCAGGCAATTCTTCGCAAACATCGGATGGAGCTGCATTTGTATTAGTGATGAGTGAAGCAATGGTCAAAGAATTAAATCTCAAACCAATTGCCAGATTAGTTGCTTGCAGTGTTGCCGGGGTAGATCCACTTTACATGGGAATTGGACCATGTGCGGCAATTCCGAAAGCATTGAAACAAGCTGATCTAAAACTAAAGGATATTGAATTGATTGAATTAAATGAAGCCTTTGCTACACAATCATTAGCTGTGATTCGTTTGGCAGGGCTAGACCCTGAGATCGTCAATGTTAATGGAGGAGCGATTGCCCTTGGTCACCCGTTAGGCTGCACAGGTGCAAAATTATCTACTCAATTATTCAGCGAAATGACTCGACGTCATAAAAAGTATGGGATGGTGACTGCCTGTGTCGGTGGTGGACAAGGTATTGCTGGTATCTTTGAAATGTTATACTAATCGACTATTTCAAAATACTTTTGAGGTCAGCCGGTGAATACTTGACGGATTTTAATACTTTTTTATCGGCCGCCCGGTACACTAAAAAACCGACACTACTCTCTTTGACAAATCCCTCTGTCCCATCTTTCTGTTGGTAAAATTCCAGCGTCTGATTTGCCGTGGCGTAATCTTCACACACTTTACTCATGTTGGATCGTTGGACTTCATCAAACAGTTCTTTAAACTTATCTCCCAGACCAAACTCATGAATTGCCCCTGACAAAACATATTGCAAATCACAAAGTGCATCGGCTACTTCAACCAAATCATTCTCCTGAATTGCTTCTTTAAGTTCGTCCAACTCTTCCTGTAGTAGATTAATCCTCAAAGCGCATCTGTCTTTCCCCGGAATAACAGGCGTCTCCAATACGGGGAGGTTGAACGTTTCATGAAAAGCAGCGACATCCGTCAGTGGGGCAGGTTCAGCAAATTTTTTGGAAGCCATGAGCTCTATCTATTTGAATTAAGCGTTTGTCAATGGATGGAATATAAAAACAAAAAGCCTCTGGTGTGGATGGCACACTAGAGGCTTTTTTATTGTCGATAAAAATTAATTTCCTAATGCCTCAAGCTTCGCCTTGTACTCTCCTACAAGTTCTAATTTACCTTGTCGGGCATAAATTTCTTTAAGGGCCACAAGTGTATTTCCATCTTCAGGTTGAATCATTTCCGCTTGCTGGAAGAAAGGTAATGCATCAACAAAAGCAGCTTCCATTTGCGCTTTCTTTGCATCATACTTTTTGGTTCCGGCAGGTGTATAATCATCCGCCAATGCATTCAACTCTATTGAATAAGCGGCTGCTTTATTGTACCACAAAGCGCCTATGCTATAAATGGCATCAAAGTTTTTTGCATCCTTTTCCAATGCTTGCTTGTAGTAATCCATCGCCAGTTTGAATTTTTCATTCGATGCAACGGTATCTGTTGCTGATAAATCCTGATACATCTTGTCATAAATCTGACCGATGGTAACATAAATAGAAGAATTTTCAGGATCCATTTCCAAAGCCTTATTTAAATTAGCAATGAGGCTCGTCAATTCACCTTTTTCAAGCAAATAATTGATTTCAGCGTAAAGTAAAGCCTGGTCATTTGGATACTTTTCTCTTGCAGCAGTCATGTATTGTGCTGATAGATCGGGATCAGAATCTTTATAATAGTTGATCAAAGATTCATAAACGGAAGGTTCGGCCATTCCCTTTTCGGCCAGTTGCTTATAGATGCCAATCGCGACATCCATTTTACCGGCTTGCTGTGCGCAGACTGCACTGTAATAAAGTGTTTTGTCATGTTCATCAGGGTCAAACGTAGTAGGCTCGTCATTCGCGACCAGAAGGCTGTAGCCATCATGAGTTGATTTGAAAGCTTGGTAGGCACCTTCAAAATTTTCGGATTGATAGAGCGCTGAACCCATATAATAAATGTTCTGGATGCCGGCTGAGAGTGCTTTCATCGCATCTTTGGTTTGGTAACCCTTTACGGCCAATTCAGCTGCTTTACTAAATCCTTTATATGCTTTCCCTGCCGCCATTGGATCCTTTACCTTGTATTTTGGATTCAAAACCAATGATGTCACATCCGAATTGACTATGGTCATAAAGACTTCCCCATAGGTTTGCCATGCGGAAGGATCAGCCATAACTTCGGCATCCTTAATAGATGAATCGGATAGTTGCGCAGCTTCTTCGAGTTTGTCCGCACTTCCTGCCGGATCAAGATTGTAGGTACCCAATAATCTAGCTGCTTTCTTTATGTCTTTGGCAGCATCCTGCGCTTGCAGGGTCAAACCAGTACTAGCAATAAGCAAGAGAAACAGAATCTTTTTCATTTACTTTTTAATTTATTGTTGTGAATCAGCTTCGTCATTGAAACTACTTTAATGACGAAAATTTCACTCCAGGTTAGTTTTCAAATTGTTAAAATCACTTTAATAAAATACTAAAATCGCAAAAAGTATTCATTTGTAAGGTGTCAATAGTTCATTTCACGTTTCTTGAAGCTGAATTTGGATTATTCTTCCTCGTTACTATATTCATCCTCCTGATCATTTTCATCTTTTTTAACAACGCCTACATCTGCAATTCGATCTCCTGCCGTCAGATTGATCAATTTCACACCCTGGGTTTTTCTACCCATCACTCGTATTTCGTTGACAGCCATTCGAATCGTCACCCCAGATTGATTGATGATCATCAGGTCATCTGTATCTTCCACGGATTTGATTACCAGTAGCTTACCCGTTTTATCAGTTACTTTGAGTGTACCAACACCCTTTGCACCTCTTTTGGTGATACGATACTCGTCAATGTTTGAACGTTTTCCGTAGCCATTTTCGGATATAACCAATATGTTTGAATCGGTATCATCTTCATAAAATGTCAACATACCGATCACTTCATCCTCTTCACTCTGTAAGGTCATACCGCGTACACCGGCAGCTGTTCGGCCCATCCCGCGTACTTGGTTTTCATTAAAACGAACGGCATAACCACTCTTACTGGCCAGTACCACTTCACTACGTCCATCCGTCAATCGGGCATCAATCAGGGTATCTCCTTCATTGATCGAGATCGCACGAATCTTACTAATCTTTGATCGAGCATAATCCTCTACCAATGTTTTTTTCACTGTACCCTTTTTAGTGCAAAACAAAATGTAGTGACTATTCGTAAAATCCTTGTCATCGATATCCTTGATAATGATGTACGCCTTAATCTTATCTTCTTTTGGCAATTCAATGAGATTTTGAATGACCCTTCCTTGAGATGTCTTAGATGCCTCCGGAATCTCATAGACCCGAATCTTATAAAAAATCCCTTGCTCACTTAACAGGAATAAATGGTTATGCGCATTGGCAATAAACATATGCTCGATAAAATCGGCATCTCGTGTTTTACTGCTCTTTGATCCACGACCACCACGAGATTGTGTTCTGTATTCAGTGATATTCGTGCGCTTTACATATCCCAAGTGAGAAATAGTCACTACCATTTCTTCATTCGGAATCATGTCCTCTATGCTGATCTCACCATCAGCATACGTGATTTCCGTACGTCGGTCATCACCATACTTTTCTTTGATCTCGCTTAGTTCGGTTTGAATGATTCCTCTTCTTCTCGGTTCATTGGTCAAAATATCCTTTAGATCAGCGATGGTAATCAGCAACGCATTGTATTCCTCCTGAATTTTCAAGCGCTCCAATCCAACCAAACGAGAAAGTCTCATCTCAAGGATCGCCTTGGTTTGGAGGTCTGACAAATTAAATCGAGCAACAAGTTCTTTATGTGCTTCGTCCACTGTTTTGGAATCTCTGATCAATTTGATCACTTCATCCAGATTGTCAAGTGCTATCAATAACCCTTCAAGAATGTGCGCTCGCTCTTCAGCTTTCTTGAGCAGATAGTTTGTTCTGCGTACAATCACCTCCAATCGGAAGGTGATAAACTCATCTATAATCTGTCGAAGATTTAACATCTTCGGTCTGCCCTTCACCAGGGCGATGCTATTTATACCATAGGATGTTTGTAATTGGGAAAACTTGTATAACTGACTTAAGACAACATTCGCAATCGCATCACGCTTTAACTCCACGACAATTCGTATGCCTTCTCTACTCGATTCATCTTGTACATATGATATCCCACTGATCTTGTCATCAGATCTTAAATCATCTATTGCTTTGACGAGATTCGCCTTATTGACCTGGTAGGGTATTTCCTTAATGATGATGACATCATTGCCATGAGAACCTTCTTGAATTTCAGCGACACCTCTCAATACAACACGCCCTCTACCGGTTTCATAAGCTTCTTTGATACCTTCGACCCCATAGATAATACCACCCGTCGGAAAATCCGGAGCCTTAATGTATTGCATTAACTCAGGTATAGTAATATCCGGATTATCAATAGCTGCAATGATTCCATCTGCCACTTCCGTGAGATTATGGGGAAGCATATTCGTTGCCATTCCCACAGCAATTCCACTTGTGCCGTTGATTAATAGTGTTGGGATCTTCGCAGGGAGAACAGAAGGCTCTTCGAGTGAATCATCGAAGTTTAAACGAAAATCTACAGTGTCCTTTTCTATATCATCTAACAACTCATCCGAAATCCGTTGAAGCTTAGCTTCAGTATATCGCATAGCCGCCGGACTATCCCCATCCATACTACCAAAGTTTCCTTGTGGATGGACTAGTGGGTATCGGAGCGACCATTCCTGAGCCATACGGACCATGGAGTCATAAACAGCTGTATCACCATGTGGGTGATACTTACCCAGCACCTCTCCAACAATTCTTGCAGACTTCTTAAAAGTTTTGTTGTGACCAAGCCCAAGCTCATGCATTCCATATAAAACCCGTCGATGAACAGGCTTCAAACCATCACGCACATCAGGGAGGGCTCTTGAAACGATTACCGACATCGAATAGTCGATATAAGCCGACTTTAACTCATCTTCGATATTTATCGGTATAACTCTTAGATTATCAGACATATATAATTATGAAATGAATTCAAATTGAATGGTGCAATGATACGAATTTATCCCCTTTTTCAGGCAGTAAAACGACCATTAATTCGCTTCTTTTTGAGGTAAAATCCATATTTATTATAAAAAATAAAATATAAACTATTTATAATACACAATTAACTGTATATCTGTACATTATAAAACCTAAGAAACCAATTTACGGCCATCATTCAATGGCGCTTGAAAGCAAACCTGAGTTTATCCTTATTTTTGCCCGCATTGTCAACGGTAAAGCCATATAAAACAACAGATAAGGATAAAAAACAGGAGGTAGAGCTCATGTTTGACCGCATATCCGGCAAATATGACCTATTAAACAAAATCCTGTCTCTGGGCATCGATCGCCGTTGGCGCAGACGATCCTTAAAATTATTGGTACCCTATTCTCCTCAAAATCTATTGGATGTTGCCACAGGTACTGGCGATATGGCGTTTATGGCCGCAAAAATCCTTGCCCCTGCTTCGATTACAGGCATTGATCTGTCTGCAGGCATGCTTGAGGTGGCCAATAAGCGCAACAAAACCTTTAAGACGGAGTCAAATACAAGCATTGCGTTTTTAAAGGGTGATGCTGAGTACCTGCCCTTTCCAGACAATTCATTTGATGCGGCCACAGTTACCTTTGGGGTGAGAAATTTTGGCGATTTACAACAAGGGTTGAAAGAAATGCAGCGAGTATTGCAACCCGGAGCCCCAATAGTCGTTCTGGAGTTTACAAAACCAAGGATTTTTCCATTTCGACAGCTGTTTCATATATACTTTAAACACATTCTTCCGTTAATAGGGTCATGGACCTCCGGAGATGGTAGAGCTTATAAATATCTGTATGAATCCGTTCAGGTTTTCCCGGATTTCAATGACTTTAATCAAGAACTTATCAAAGCTGGTTTCCAGCGCCCAACATTCACCCCACTATCACTAGGCATATGCGCTATTTACATAGCATTCAAAAAATAGTTTTAATCGGATTGATATTAATTCCTTTGGCCGGATCAGCGCAATACGGTAAAGGCAATCACAATTTCCGGGAGTTTCAAAGTAAACCATACTACTTCGGCCTTGCTTTCGGCTACAATCGTTCCAATTTCCAAATAGCTCACTCGAAGGATTTTATTCTCAATGACAGCTTCAATATCATCCAGGGATTAGCAGGCTCCGGGCTCAATGTCTCCATGCTCGCCAATATGAAACTCGGAGATAATTTTGATTTCAGATTTCTCCCGGGATTCTCATTTGTGGATCGTAAAATTGATGCCCTTGATATCAATGGAAAACAACAAACAAGAGATATTGAAAGCGTACTCGTACAGATGCCTTTTCAACTTCGATTTAAATCTGATCCTTTTCATGATATGCGCGTATATGTCATGGGAGGTGTAAAGTATACGTATGACGTCGCTACCAATGCGCGTATTCGAAAAGAACAAGCCAGTCGGTTGATACTGATTTCTCCGCATGATTTTTCAGTGGAAGTGGGTGGTGGATTTCAATTCTTTTTCCCATTCTTCATTTTCTCTCCGGAAATAAAATACTCACAGGGCTTCGGAAATATTCTGATTTTTAATGGGAAACAACAGACAAGTCATCTTGTCGAAAAACTTCAGTCCAGAACTTTTACGATCAGTCTGCATTTCGAAGGGTGATATGCTGTTGCATGTCTTTAAAAAAATTTACAAATAAGCTATCCAATTCTGCTTCGTAACGCTCGTAAGGCTGCATCAGATTCAGAATATTGTTTTCAAAAGAAACCCGTTTGCTAAGCATGGATAAAGTTTCCTGCATACGCTCTTTATTTTTGCAGGACTCGAGCCAATGATGCCCCAGCATTCGATTTATTCTGGGATGCAATCTTTCTGGGATCATATCAAGATGCTCATACACCGTAATGTATGTATTCCGACAAAATATTTCGATGGGTTCGTCGTGATACTGATGCCAAAACTTGGACAAAATATAATCCATCAGCACATCCGCCACGACCGGCGTATACTTTCCTTGCGAAGGTCTTAGGCGATGCACCATCGCATTGACAGCCTCATGCTGATCCGTGAATCGATCTATTTCCTGATGCCTTGAAATTCCAATCAAAAGCTTTGGATGAAGGGAAGGATAATCCTTTGGTTTTAATAAATCACCCCAAATATTACCCATCAAAACAATAGGATCTTCTGGAGAAAGTAAGGTATGTGCTAAGTAATTCATAAGAACAGACTAAACCACGAGTCGGATAATAGTATATTTGCGCCCTTAAAATAACCCGTTACTTACGAATATTACTTATTTATGGGATTGAAATGTGGAATAGTTGGATTACCTAACGTAGGAAAATCAACATTGTTTAATGCTCTGACATCGGCAAACGCACTGGCGGCCAATTATCCATTTGCCACGAAAGAGCCGAATATCGGCGTGATTACAGTGCCTGATGACCGTCTCGACGAACTCGCCAGACTTGTCAATCCGCAAAAAACGCTTCCTACAACTGTAGATATCGTGGATATCGCTGGTTTGATAAAAGGTGCTTCCAAAGGGGAAGGCCTGGGCAATCAATTCCTGGCGAATATCCGAGAAGTAGATGCTATACTCCATGTCGTCAGATGTTTTGACGATGATAATGTAGTACACGTAGACGGCAATATTGATCCTATTCGCGACAAAGAAATCATAGACATTGAATTAGGCCTCAAAGATCTTGAGTCTGTTGAAAAGCGAATTGACCGTGCCTCAAAAGCCGCTAAAACTGGAAAAAAGGAGGATGTCGAACTACTGACCTGGTTAAAAGAATTGCACGCTCACCTGCTTTCCGGAAAACCTGCCAGAAGTATCGAGGTGCCTGAAGCACATGCACAACCCATGCGCGAAATGATGTTGCTGACCGCCAAGCCCGTCCTCTATGTCTGCAATGTAGATGAAGCTTCTTCCGTAGATGGAAATGCCTATTCTGACAAATTAAAAGCAGCTGTTGCTGGTGAAGGGGCCGGACTCTTGTGTATCAGTGCTGCCATTGAATCAGATATCGCTGCGTTAGATACGATGGAAGAACGCATGGAATTTGTAACGGACCTTGGCCTGAAAGAGCCTGGTGTCAATCGTGTCATATTTGCCGCGTACAACTTGCTCAACCTGATCACCTACTTCACTGCCGGTGAAAAAGAAGTACGCGCTTGGACGGTCCGAAAAGGAAGTAAAGCACCACAAGCCGCCGGGGTGATTCATACCGATTTTGAAAAAGGTTTTATCCGCGCAGAAGTGATCAAATACAAGGATTTTGTACAGTATGGATCTGAAGCAGCCGTCAAAGAAGCTGGCAAGCTAAGTGTTGAAGGAAAAGAATACACTGTCGGTGATGGTGATGTAATGCATTTCCGATTCAACGTTTAATCATCTAAACGTTAATTTCTTTTATCGATACATTACTGCTTTTACAGCGGCGATCACCTTGGCAGGGTTTGGTAAAAATTCCTCTACGAATATTGCCGCATAAGGCAACGACGTATCAGCGCTATTGACTCTGGTCACCGGTGCATCCAGATAATCAAATGCATGTTTCTGAACAGCATAAGTGACTTCGGAAGATATACCGGCAAAAGGCCATGATTCATCCACCACTACAATTCTATTAGTCTTTCGAACAGATTTAATAATCGTTTCGTAATCCATTGGACGGATTGTGCGCAGATCAATGACTTCAGCAGATATTCCTTCTTTTTCTAATTCTATCGCTGCGGCTTTCACCACCTCCATCATCTTATTAAAAGACACAATGGTGACATCTGTACCTTCTCTTCGGATAGCGGCTTTTCCAATTGGAACCAAAATCTCTCCCTCCGGCACTTCCCCTTTAAAACCGTAGTAGCTTTCACTTTCCATAAAACATACAGGGTCGTTGTCACGAATGGCTGACTTCATCAAGCCTTTGGTATCCGCGGGATCGATACAACTGATGACCTTAAGTCCCGGACAATTAGCCAACCATGACTCAAATGTCTGGCTGTGTTGCTGTGCCAGTTGTCCAGCGGATCCACTTGGCCCTCGAAAAACAATAGGACATGAAAAATCACCGGCCGATTGAGAAAGTGTCTTAGCTGCATTATTGACGATTTGGTCAAAAGCAAGTACTGCGAAATTCCATGTCATAAATTCTATGATGGGTCGAAGACCATTCATCGCCGCTCCAACACCTATTCCTGCAAAGCCTAGCTCTGCGATCGGCGTATCAATCACTCGCCTTGGACCGAACTCATCCAACATGCCTTTACTGACCTTATAAGCTCCGTTGTACTCAGCAACCTCCTCACCCATTAAAAAAATGGAATCGTCAAGGCGCATTTCCTCAATCATAGCTTCATTTATGGCATCCCGAAGGGTTATCTGTCTGGACATGTATCTTGTTTGGATAATGAGCCCGCAAAACTAATAAATCTTGCCTTGCCATTCGATCAATCTTTACTGAAAATCACATATTAACTTTTTCAAGCATATTATTAACTTTACACCATCGTGAGAACATTCGCCTTCGCCTATACACCTTATTACTGGCTGACCGTCACAAGTCTGGCCGCACTACTCTATCTGGGTGGACTTTTATGCAGTAGCTTCTGGTTCTCAGATCGTTGGGAGGACTTATTTAAAGAAAACATTGAATTCTTTGTTGAATGTGAATCAGGTATAAAACAGGATGATTTAAATGCATTGGAAAGCCATCTCGGGCAGAAGGAAGGTATCCGCAACTTGAGGTTTGTTTCTTCAGAGGAGGCCATGACGCTTATGAAAAAGGAATTGGGCGATTTAGCCTTGCCTGAGAATATGGAAAATCCTTTTCAATCATCGTTCAGATTTACGCTCGATCCGACGATGGTGGATACCGCCAATGCACGAGCCTTGAATGACGATCTGATCAAATTCAGCGGTGTTAGTGCTTTTTATTACCCGGAGGATTTATACAGTACGATTCGCAGCCGATTGAGAAGCTTTTCCCTGATCACGGGCGCAGTAGCGGGCATACTGGTGTTACTTATTCTCATCATGATCCATCATCAAATCAGGATGTATATCATGCAGCACAGATATCATATCCGAACGATGACATTAGTAGGGGCTACCCGAAGTTATATTAGAAAACCATTTATAGGCGAAGTATTGAAGATGAGTAGCTTTTCCATTTTGGTGGCAGGCATTGCCTATTTACTCACCTTATTATGGATTGGCAATCTGGTGGGACATTCCTTATTTGTCAGCAACCTAGATATGGCTGCCTTGGGTATGATCTTTATAATTGCCTTGGGGCTTTTACTTTCCTTTTCAGCAGCATGGGCAGCCATCCAGCGATATCTTGAATCGACGGATGCACGTGATTTTATTTAGATCGGACAAAATTATTTCTCTTTACCAAGATTTATGACATCTTCCATGACGGATGTAAGATCTTCACCGGCAATTTTCTTTACGATAATCCTTTTGTCTTTATCCAGAATATAAATTTGAGGCGTGGTTTTTACGTCATAAATTATTTTGTATTTGCTACGCAAATACTGATCCGCTACATTCACCCATATACCCATTCCTCGCTCCTCGACCGTTTCCCAACAGGTAGATAAATCTGAACCCGTTTTCGTACATATAGCCACAATTTCTACCCCACGATCTTTATAGGCATTGTAAAAATCGATGATTGATGGAATTGATTTTTTACAATGACCACAGTCTGGTGCCCAGAAAAACAAAACCGTGTAATCTGCTTCGATCTCCGAGATTTTAAGTGACTCACCTGATTGCTTGTACAGCTCAAGATCAGGAGCTGTTTGACCAATTAATATAGGGCGTAGTGTTTCAGCTTGCTGGATCAATTTATTCAACTGTTCCTCATCCATCCATGTAGCCTTGCCTGGTTTGTAGTAATGATCGACCAGGTATACATACACGGCGTCCATACCCATGCGCTTGGAGCGCGCAGATTCATTTAGAAACTCTACTAGATAATACTGGAAGCCTTCAGAATTATTATCCATGCTTTTCAGCAGATAATCCATGGCGACACTCTGACTATCCGGATATTGATATGTCAATTTCTGCAAATAAAAATCAACCTTTTGTTGCATGAGTCCGGACCGTATAGCCCGTGGGTCATTCAAATCAAAATTGTCAAAGTAATGGGCTCGATAAAATTCATATTGCTTTTGCTTCCGTTCTGTTTCATCAAGTTCAGCGTACTCCGGTATTTCGATATCCCGGTTTGCTTTGATCAAAAGGGCTGTGAAGGATTCCGGATTCTTTTTCAAGATTCTATTCTGAATATCCTGCACCTCTTTATCAATGGCATCTAATTGTACTTTGTATTCCAATCGCCTAACCGAATCAGTAGCCATTAGCTTTTTGAGTTCTTCTGCTTTTGGCCTGCGCTCTTCGAGTTGTCGCAGGTATTCATAGTACAAAGTGTTTTCCTCACTCCCCTTAAATCGTGCTGAAGCAACAATATCATCCATATCCAGTGTGAGAGAAAAATGTTGTTGATCCTCTGTAATCAGGACATGAGCAAAATTGTTGTTAGGCGGAAAAACCAGCAAATAAACGCCGGCAGACAATGACTCGTCCCCCTTGAATAATAGCTTTCCATTTTCAAAGAATGCTGTATCCTTCAGATATTGGGATTTGCCAAAATAATACCCAAGCTTCAGTGTGTCCCCATCAAAGTTTTTGACATCAACTTCAATATGATACCCATCCGTCTGGCTAAAAATCCGAGACTGAAAACTAAAGAATAAAAAAAAAGTAAAAAGATAAACGAATAACCGCATTTCAACTAAGCTTATAAATTTCAAATTCACTAAATATGGTAGTCAACTCCCAAAGTTAGGAACTCAATTGAAATCTACCCGATATGACATGCAAATCGTATCATAATGGAACGTTAAAATGCCCGGATTCAGGAGACGCATCAAATATTCTAAGGAATGTGGCCTTTAAGAACCAATCAACTTTTTCTTCATGGCTTTATATTCTTCTTCTGAAATAAGTCCTTCGCGCATTAATTCTGCAAGTTCTTTAATTCTTTCAACCGCCTCCCCTGAAGTTTTAGCCTGCTCAGCATTTTTTACCGTTTCCCTGATTTTTTCATTGTCCTTTTTAATCTGTTCGGCGACTTTCTTCCCTTTCTCAAATTTCTCATTGTACATCTTCTTCAATCGCTCCGGATCAAAATCAAGGAATGTACCTCCTGTATCAAAATGCTTTTTAAATACTTCCCCTAGCGCATAGGAAGAGGCACCGGACAGCACCGCCATCGTTACACCGCCAAGTACAGACCCTATCCCCGGAATGAACTTAATCATGGCTTTAGCGCCCATCCTGGCCAAACCTGAACCTGTTAAACTTGTAATGATCGCTTTGCCTTGTGATTCCTTGAAATCCTGATCATATAGTTTACACAACTGCCGGATCATATCCAACTGGATGCCACTGACTGCAAAAAAATCAAGGATCGGTACCGGAATCAATCCAGCGCCCATCGACCATACAATGTGATTCTTAATGATTGTGTCAGCGTGTTTTTCTCTTTCCGTTCTATCAGACATCGTATTCGTGCTTTTACGTGAGTAGTATTTTTTCTTTCCCCCAATATGAGGGATTTTAATGTATTCCTGTTAGTAAAATTCGACTATTATGCCTCTTGAGGCGATCAACACATTCAATTTCTACCATGTCGCCGCTACTCTGCGCCCCGTTGTATGTCCTCCGAATTCTGGCGCATACATACATTGTAGTGTTGCCAAACCCACACTATAGGCCCCTGCCTGAGCCACATTCACCGTATATTCAAGTACATACTTACCTCTCGGCAGATAATCAATGAAAAAATGCGTCGCCAGATCTTTCGTGCTTTGATAGTAGCCCAATCCACTGTCCCATCGATAACCACTCAATACATCCGTTGGTTCAAAACCGGAAGCACGCAAATCTTTTAAGTGCACAAATTCCATCGCTCTGTCGGTTTCAATGGTCAGGCGAACCAATAATTTATCACCCACTTTTAAAGCTCTTGCATTTGCTTTATCCGATTGTTCTCCCCGATCAGTATTTTCCACCTTAAGCAGGGTGCGGGTCACTTTCAGCGGATTGTCTTCAACACCGGATTTTACTTTGTCTATATCTTCCCAATATTGCCAATAGGCACTACCCCAGGCGATGTGATTATTCGGATTTGACACAGTGATTGTAGACCATTTGGAATTAATATCGCCTCCATCCCAAGACTTTTTAATATAGCCCGTTCCTGCTTCCCCTTCAGATATATCTCCTATTACTTTCTTATCGCCAAGTTTGACTTCTACAACGCCAACAGATTCAAGCCAACTATCCGGATGTATCACCAAAGCATAAATCGCTGATGCGGTAGCTTTGGTTGTTTTCCATTGGGTGGTTTGTTTGTTCTTTAACAACCACACGCGCAGCTCATCGGTTTCAGCCTGGGCCACATTCATTTCCTGAAAAACTTCAATCATTAAGGACTGTAGTTCAACAGGTGCTTCATTCCATCGATAACCAGCTGTTGTTTTCCAATATCGTCCTAACTCTTCATGAAAGATAGTTCGCTCGCGCAAGGATGCTAAAATTTCTTTCGAAACAGTACGCTCCGGCCATAATCTGAAAGCAA
This sequence comes from Saprospiraceae bacterium, assembly GCA_037969625.1. GTDB lineage: Bacteria > Bacteroidota > Bacteroidia > Chitinophagales > Saprospiraceae > Opimibacter. Next base: position 11,175 of record JBBKXT010000117.1, on the reverse strand, counting down.
CCAATGTCATTAAACCCTGATCGTAAAGACCATGCTTCAACCAGTATTTTTCAATTTGTGATTTGATGTAATTATTAATTTCAACCAGTGCTTTGTCATGTTCAATTTCAGGAAAGAAAGAGCATGCATAGAGATAATGGATTTGCATCGCACTGATCTGATGATCTTCCATTTTGATATTCCCTTTAGCCGCTTGCTTTTTCAATTCAGTAAACCATTCGATCATTCTTACGTCTAGATAAGGTATTGCATTTTCAACAATATCGTTTCTAGAACCTGCCGGTAGTGTTACACCCATCTTTCTCAGATGACCAAAACCTGAGACTATATATTGAGTGATATACCAATTGTCTCTTCCTCCGGGAAACCATGGAAATCCTCCTGAAGCCATTTGCATTTGACGCAATCGATCGATCGCTTGTTTGCCTTCATTTTGCATTCGGTTATCATCAAATAGAAGCGCAATATCTTTCTTCTGTTGTGTCTCTCCCATCGCATCTCTGACCCAAGGAGTTTCCTCGATCATGGCTGACTTCAATTCTTGGTTCTTTGACAAATTACTTAACAGGGCATCAGATTCTGATACACGCCATGCATCATAAACCTGCTTAATCGAAGGCTTTCTATCGACAATATGTGAGGCAAGTGAATTGGCATATAAACGGCTGAAAGTTTGTTCGGTACATTCATGTGGATACTCCATAAGATATGGCAATGCCTGCACCGCATACCAGGCGGGAGATGTCGTCATCTCTACCGTAAATCGATGATTTACTGATGTGGCCGATTTATTTTGAAGCATTGACTTAAAAACAAAAGTGCGATCTTCATTGGCCTTCATTGGCAGTGGCAACGTTTCGGTCACTAAAATTCTATTGGTCACTACAGGCAAATAGGATTCTTCACCATCCGTATATGCTCCGGCGGTGGCAAATACCTGATATTTCACGGGCCTAACCCATCCTTTCGGCACGAAGAGATTCCAATGCAAAGGTGATGCCCCAGATGCAGCAATCTGAAGTGACTGATCTGATGGTTTAATACCCCACTTTGCAGAAACATCTTCATTCGAAAATGCATCAATAATTTTTAGATTTGCTTTACCTGATAGCGCTTTATCTGTCAAGTTGGCTACTTTAATTTGAAACGCAATTGTATCTCCTTCTCTAAAAAATCTTGGCGGATTAGGAAAGACCATTAATTGCTTTTGCGTAACCACCTCCGCTTCTGTTAATCCAAAAGCGAGGTCTTTGGTGTGGCCTAGTGCTTGAAATTTCCATTTCGTCAGCCCATCTTTCATTTTGAAATTGAAGGTGAGATTTCCACTACTATCCGTATTTATCTGTGGATAGAAAAACACTGTTTCATCCAAAGCTGATCGCAACACAGGAGGAGATTCACTGCTCTTTGGTTGCTCTACTTTAGATGCTTCTGCCGAAACATCTTGTAAATTTGAGGCTTCATCCATTTCCAAGGCAGGAGCTGATGATGGCTGTGCCTTACTGACTGCGACGCCATCCAAATAATAGTCCGTCGCATCGGATCGACTACCCCGACCACCCCGAATATTCGGATAGTATCCACCACTCGGATAATACCCATAGGTATTAACATCTCTATATTGACGAACACGTACATCACGATAGTCCGGTCGCCAATTGTATGTCAATCCACGATAACTTGAAGTCTGTGGTGAGGCATTATAAATTTGCGTGGTGGGCGAGGTGTTAGGATATAAACTCATACGCCACTGATGCGGGACAAAAGCATCCAGGGAGGCATCATACATACTGAGCACCATTTCAGCTACTACTTTCTCCTTCTTCTCACCTTCCACAGTGATGGTCCATGTTTCATTGTCACCGGGTTCTAATTTATCCCGCCATGTTTTCAATTTAACGTCCAGATCTTTGTTAGACCACGGAACGCTCACAAGCTTTCTATCCTGATAAAATCGATTGTTAAAAACCGTCAGGTGATGTACATAGATACCGCCTCGATCACGCTCAGAAACTTGTATGTCCGTTTTACTTTCCGCAGGCAAACTCAGTAAGTTAATTTTCGATTTATCCAATCTCCTTTCGACTAAACGAACCGTTTTTGGTGGTGATGATAATCCAGTACTAATCTTAAATTGAACTTTTTCTTCCGGCTCATAACTCTTGTTATCAAAATATACCTCTATGACTTCCTGCCCCGGCAATGGTTGATCATTTGCATAGGTCATGGTGTATTGGGTAATGTTCATGGTTTTACCTGCTTCATCCTTCCAAGTCCAATCCACTTTATAATAGCCCACCTTCTTGATCAGCTGAGCGAGATCAACTTTCGCCATTCCATTCACAGTCACCTCCTGTTTCCCAACTACGCCTTTTACAGGCCATTCGGACATATGCTCTTTGTTAGGCAACATATAATTGGCAAATACTGACGAATAGGTTTGATCATCTATGGATAGAATATCCGGATCCGTCCACATACGTTCACGCTTATTCTGCATTGGCCCTACCAACTCCGAAATCAAGACTTCTCCGCTTACTTTCACATCGGCGCCATCTGCATTGCTGGCCTTCACTACAATAGCATTTAAACCACTTAGCATCATGCGCTCTTCCAAGCCAATATTCACCTCATAACCTTGACTATTGAGAGAAATTGATTTTGAAGCTTCATGATTCTCCCCAGTGATATCTGTGACAGAAAGTGTTACTTCAAAACGATACATCATGTCTTTATCACCGCCTGCTCTTGCCTCTGCCGGAAAAGTAATTGCTATGCTCCCATCTTCTTTTGATAGGGTCTTCCCGGTTACCAGCACCTGGTTTTCGTTTGAACCGGGCCAATACCTTTTATAATATCCAAACCACCAAGGCGTATACTCGATGCGTTCTACACGATAACCAACTTCCGCACCTATAACAGGATTGCCGGCATAATTTTTTGCACGGCCGGTGAGGGTTATTTCTTCCCCTAATCGAACTACTTGCTTCAACGTATCGAAGGTCACTTCAAACTTAGGTCGCTTGTACTCTTCTACTTGAAAGTATAGTCTGTTATTCCCATGACTTGAAGCCAGGGACATACGACCGGTCAGTCCTCCGGAAGGCAGATCAAAATGACCGGAAAATGTTCCGTATGCATTTGACCTAAATTTTTCTTTACTTACTTCCTGACCATTGGCATCATAAAGGACGACTGTTACTTCCTGACTAGAAGCAATGGATGGCATTTTATCCGGATCAAAATTTAAGGCAAATCCTTTGAAGAATATTTTCTGACTCGGACGATAGATAGCTCTGTCCGCAAAGAACAAAGTCGTAGGTCTTGTATTTGAAGACTTATAAGGTCGATGAGAATAATAGGAATCATCAATAAATAGTTCGTCGCTTCCTTTTGTCAGACGAAAAGAAAAGTTCTTATTCTCATAAGTCGGAACCTTGACCCAACCATTCTCATCCGACATCCCTTCGCCTAGCTTTACTTCTTCCTGCTGACGATTTCGTGCGTTGTAATCAAAGGATATAAACTCGACCTTAACGCCCGGTATAGGTTGTCCAGACCCTCTATGCAAGATGGCAGCTCTTTTATCCTCCTCCCGATCATCGACATACCAATAAGCCAATGCTGAAACGGTAAACATCACGACGCCGGAAGTAGCATCACTGTTGCTAAAACTTTCATCGTCTGAGAGGATCAGGGCATAATGTCCAAAAGGCTGAGCCGGCACAGATAGTTCTGTTGTATGAGACTGATAGTCTTTGCCAGAATCAAAACTCTCTTTCCATGTCTTCCTAGCCGGGAGTTTATTTAGCGCGCGCAATAACTCCTCTGCATCACGTAAATCATTTTTCCATCTTCGATGTGATGTAGGAAGCTTGACAAGTTTCAAGTGTATCGACGAAATATTTTTGTAATCTAATTTCAAAAGCATGGATTCATCCGGGAGACTAATTGATTCCATCGCTCCGGAAACTGATTTTTGTTCCATTTGCAGGATGAGTGAATTACACATTTGGCTTCCATACGTGTCAGGAAATCGTTCGATGGCTTTTTTGCAAATCTCCATTGCTTTGTTATAGCCGTATCTGTCAGGGGACTCAGAACCTGGCTGCCATTGACCTGCTCGGGTCAAATATAATTGTGCTTTATAAAAATCTATTAAAGTAGCTTCGGGATTTGATCCATACTTCACCGCCATTTGATCTAAAGCGCTTTCATAAAGCGAATCTTTTTGATCGACTACAATATGATCATACACAAAGCGGAGTCTTTTTAAATCCGAATCCAGCAGAGCTGATTCATTTGCAGAATCTTTTAATCGTACGGCTAGAAGTTGTTGATACCAAAGAATGGCTTGAAATGTTGACGACGTACTATCCATGGCTTGAAACGAATAGTTCGCGAAGGAACTTGCATCATGAAAAGCGATGGGATCCGTCAGGACAAATTCATACGGCGTCTTGGTTAAATAAGATTCTGATCCGGAAAAATAATCCAGTGCACGATGCATCAGAATATCATAAAGTGTTGGGCGCAATTCATCGGTTCCCTCTCCGTCTGTCAGCAACAACAAATAATCCTGTACAGCTGCAGCTTGCAATCCTTCCCACTGAACGGAATAGGTATAATTCGATTCAATCTTATCCAGCAAGTGACGAATCCCCCATGTATATATATCGGGGCCGGGCACGCCTGCATACTCCGTGCGATTTCTTAATTCCCAAAGATGTGTTTGTAAATAATTGCCATACCACTGCGCAACTAAAGAATGCATTACAGATTTAGCAGGCTCGGGATATGTTTCCAATTCCGCTTCAGCTCTGGTGATCGCATTTGTTTCAGAATCTTCTTCGAGTTGAATGAGATATCTGTTTTCATACAATACGGCTTTAATCAGATGGCCTGATTTATTGCTAACGATGGCAGATCGCTTGATCTCTCTGACTTGCTCCAAAGCGGATGTTAGCAAACCTTTGTTATCAAGAGAATCAACTTTTTTCCACATTTCAATCATCACTGTTGGATCCATTGGTTCAGCGTTTTTGGGCTGATTGGCTTTCGTTTTGCAGGCAGCTGTCGCCAATAAAATGACTGCGCAAAGTACTATTTGAATGTTTTTCATAAGGGTTCATCTAAAAATTCACTTGTAAGATGTTGTGATCACTAAAATTACAGAAAAGTTTGGCCTACTTAACGAATTATTAACCAAACGGCTATTCAGTCCCCGGCTTTCCGAAATCAGGTCTTGGTACATATCTATCGGGAGAAACATCTTCAGGCAGCTCCTTGCCATCCATTATAAGGGCTATCAATCCATCCGCCCAAAACGGGGCAAGACTTGTTCCTTTAGTGCCCATTCCATTAAATATATACACATTTTCTTTCCCGGAAACTTTTCCAATTAAAGGTCGTCGGTCATTGACGGTCGGTCTGATTCCCGCCATATGTTGCAAAACTTCCAGAGGTCCATTGTATACTTTCTTCAATGATTGGATCAATTTATCCCTTCCTTCCTGCGATGGGTCTCCATCCTCCGGCCAAGGCATATAATAACTACCAATCCAAAAAAGTCCCGGTGTTGCCAATGGAACAATAAAAACTTCTTCTTTGATCACTTGCTCAATGGGCCAATCCGGCATTCGAACGATCAGAGACTCTCCTTTATTGGGAATTATTTTTTCTGTTTCATAAATATCAATGGCGCCAGTGGCATAAACTAATATTTGATCAGGACCTACTTCATCGTCAAAAGGTTGATCTAATAATTCAAGCATCCCTTTCTCAAGAAGAAATTTTCTTGAAGCATGGATCCATCCCGGTGTATCCAATCTGTACCCTCCCGTCAGAATTCCATAAGGCTTGTTGAGCTTATCAAGTGATGGATATTGTCTATCGGAGATATAGGTCTCATATTCTTGATCACCCAATCGTTTGTGCCAGGCTTTTAGTGATTCCGGGTGTGTCAAAAAGCGAACAATCTCAATGGGTGTAAAAAATACTTCATTCAGAAATGACTCTGTCCAACGATAAAACGATAATGCTTTAGGAATAAACTCATCCACTCGCCAGGCTTTTACATATCGTCTGCCGGTGATTGGAGCGATTAGGCCTGAGGAAGCCATTGATGCTTCGCCCGAGCGTGCATATCCAAGTAGTTTAAAGGGGACATTTCTTCTAAGACAGGAAAGGGCCAGCGTACATCCGGCTAAACCATGTCCAATAATCACGATCTCTTTATTCATCTAATGGTTGTAACTCTTCTTTCAATTTTTTCGGCAATCCACTCACAACTAAATGATAAGAATGATCGATCAATTCTTGCAATAATTTTTCAGGTAAACCTTCTTCAAAATACACTGTGTTCCAATGCTTCTTATTCATATGCCAACCTGGAATAATCAAATCAGGATGAGCATCCCTCAGGTTTAAGGCTTTTTCAGGATCGCATTTAAGATTTACTCTAAAAATCTCTTCATTAAGGCCTGTCAGCGCAAATGCTTTGCCCATCACTTTATAGACAAGCGTATCCGGCCCAAAGGGAAGTGTTTCTTCCACGCCGGGTCGAGTCATGCAATTATTTCTGAAGGCTTCTATATTCATACTACATCAATCCAAACAACTTAGCGTATTTAAGCATTTCACCTTGATTGGAAATCTTGAGTTTGCCGGTCAACATCGCCATCATTGGATTTAAATCGCCTTTAGCAAGGTTGACAAAATTATCCTCTGAAGCAGAAACAACACAACTGGCATCACCATTCAGACCGTCTGTCACTTCCACTTTCTGATCTGCAATTGAAATCGTGTATTGCCCACCATTCTCTCCTGTGAGGTCAAAATGGAAAGTTGTCTCCATCCCCTCTATTGCAGCAGCAGGAACTTTTGCCGGAAGCCCGTAAATAAAATCTCTTGACGTCATGTTATATTTTAATTTTTATTTTTTAATCATTAAGGCACTCAAAGCACACGTATAATACACTTCAGGAGCCATAATTGTTTGTGGAGTCCAAAGCTAAAAGGTATTTCCTGCAATAAAGAGAAAATACGTGATTACTTTTGATCCGTGATAAAACGAAATTTAAGAATAGTATTTATGGGGACGCCCGATTTTGCGGTTCCTTCCCTACAGTTACTTTTGGAGGCAGGCTATGCAGTTGTTGGAGTCATCACGGCACCAGATCGAAAAGGAGGTCGTGGGATGAAACAAACCATCACTTCCCCTATAAAGAAATTTGCATTGGACCGAGAACTACCCATATTGCAACCAACAAATCTCAAGTCCGCTGCCTTCATTGAAGAACTAAAAAATCTACAAGCTGATCTTCAGGTAGTCGTTGCCTTTCGAATGCTGCCTGAAGCCGTATGGAATATGCCACCACTTGGTACGATGAACCTGCATGGATCATTACTACCGGCATATCGAGGGGCTGCACCTCTGCAATGGGCGATCATTCGTGGAGAAAAAACGACAGGCGTAACCACATTCCTGTTGCAGCATAAAATTGACACCGGAGATGTGTTATTGCAACGTGAAATTCCAATTCTTGAAGACGATACTACCGGAACGCTTCATGACCGAATGATGATCATTGGGGCGGGACTTGTGGTTGCTTCTGTTGATTTCATAGCTGCTAAGCAAATCACACTGAAAAAGCAGGATGAAACAACCGTGAGCCATGCGCCAAAAATCCACCATCAGGATGGTCATATAAAATGGAACGAACCAGTTCGTGAAGTGTATAACTTAATTCGTGGGATGTCTCCTTTCCCCGGTGCATGGACAATATTGGATGAAAAGGAATGCAAGATTTTAAAAGCAAAAATACATTCTACTGAGACGCAGCATCTACCTGGCACTTTACTTCAAAAAGAAAAGTCGCTGATCGCTCAGGCTGACGGAGGAGAAATAGAAATATTGGAAATACAAATGGAAGGTAAAAGGAGAATGACCGCAACCGATTTTATGAACGGCTATCCTATAAAAACGTGGACTTTGTCATAAATTCAAAGGCCTTTCTGACTAATCGTTTGACTAACTCTACATCCGGTAGGATCTCAGGATTCTCTGGTTGGATTTCCTCCACATATGAAGTAGGAGGAACGATGTTGTCACCGGGGAATTCAATGGAGTTGATATACGTAAAGCAGGCCAAACTAAGGCAGAAGAGTGCTATAAATGCTGAAATCTTGACTTTACTTTCTTTAATTCCTGCCATCGTGTTAATAAAACGTTTATAAGGTTCAAAAAGTTACAATGCACTTAAACTATTTTAAGCTGAACAAATATATCCCAAATGTCCAATTAATTACAATTTTAATACTATTTTAACTTATTAATTATCAGCCTTTTATTCGAATTTAGCGCATTATCAGCCCCAAATCCTTGTTACAAAGACGCTTTTAATCAGAGGAGGTTGCATGCAGGGCAAATATTCTTTTCGTTACCGGATGAGTGGGTCGATTGAGTATATCATCTGCCACGCCCATTTCAACGACCTTTCCTTCCGATAGGACGACAATGTCATCTGCCATCTGACGAATCACCTCCTGATCATGGGAGATAAAAATCAAAGCAAGTCCCTTCTCTTTCTTTAACTGGCTCAGTAATGTTAAAATTCCATTGCTTGTCGCTCGGTCTAAAGAGGTGGTGGACTCGTCACAAATCAATATTTTTGGATTCACTAACAAAGCTCTGGCGATGCTGACTCGAAGACACTCTCCTCCTGAAAGCTGGCTCTGGATGCGATCTAAAAGAGATTCTGACAAACCAACTTCATCCATAGATGCCTTCAAGTCTAAGATATATCCTTTATCAGACTTCATCCTCCTTATCCCAACTTCAGAAAGGATCTCACGAATCGTCAAATGTGGATGAAGGGAGCCGCGACCGTCCTGCATGACGAGCTGAACTTTAGATCTTAGGCGATGGACATCTTTCACTTTCTGAAAATCTATGTTTTGACCTTCAAGAATAATTTTTCCAGACTGAGGATCAAAGATTCCGACTAACAATTGAGCAAATGTAGATTTCCCAGATCCGGATTCACCGACAATCCCTAGCGTTTTTCCACGGTAAATGCATACATTGATTTCGCCAATGGTTGCACCCTGTTTATACATCATGCCGCCAAATGCATGTGCATACACTAAGTCTATTGTCTCCAAAATGACCTCCTGATCCTTTATTGAATTTACCTGTGGAAAGGCAGCTTTCAATTGGCTTTCCGGAGCACTTGTGGATTGATCAAGACGTATCTCTCTGTCAGCAATTTGCCTGACGACGTCTTCTTCATGTGTGATGCAGAGTATGGAAATATTGTAATTCTTCCTGATCATTCGAAAGACATGTAGAAGTTCTTTCTGATTGATTTTATCGACAGCAGAAGTGGGTTCATCCACAATCAGCAATTCGGGTCGAATGACAATCACCATGGCGATCTGACAGCGCTGTAGTTGCCCGCCGGAAAGTTCGTGTGGAAATGAGTTGAGCAGTCGGGGAATATCATGGAGTCCAACTTCCTCCATTTTTATATGGAGTTCGTGAAGTATATGCTCAATTTTTCGGATAGCCCTTTCCTCAACAATCGCCTCCATTTGATTTCCCATTTTGATCGTGGGATTGAAAGCACCAAAGACATCTTGCTGCGTAAAACCAATGTGCCGACCTCTCAAAGCAGCCCATCTGTCTTTATCCGCGGGTAGCATCAAGGTTTCATTTCCATGCCATTGTATCTGGCCTGAAATAAACTGAACGCCCGCTGGCAATAAATTTAGGATGGCGGTGGCGACGCTTGTCTTGCCACTCCCTGATTTGCCGGTCAGGGCCACAATCTCTCCATGTGCGATCTCAAAGGAAAGATCGGAGACAATTGTACTGGATTGGGTGGCCAGTGTGAGATTAGATATACTTAAAATTGGCGTTGACATCATGTAAAAATAGATTTGCCGGAGCGTACCGGCAAATCCATTTCATGGCATTATAAAGAATGCTTAAAAAAAACCAGAATCCGATTTGGTAATAAATCGGTATTTTTTACTTTACATCTTCTAATATTCCACCTGTATCCGCGACCACCATTGCATCGGGAAATCCTTTTGAAAGGACCTCGTTACGCACTTTTTTAGCTTCTTCCAAAGTTTTAAACCCACCGATCAGCAGGATGGTCCATTCCCCTTTTCTATAAGATTCCAATTTTCCATACTTATCAATGTCCTTGGCACTAAAACCACCTGGCTTGAGATAAGAGGCTAATCTTACTTTGTATTCAATCACCTCTGAATCATCAAGGATTGGCGCTGGCTCGGCTTTAACAGCTTGCGTCGGAGCCTTTACTTCTTCAACTACAGCGTCCTTCTTGGGGTGCATTGGTTCTCTACCGGAAGTAATAAACTTCTCATCAATCACCATTGGCTCTTCATACTTAACATACCCTTCTGGTTCGTATCCTTCAAGTCCTTCCTGAATAACAATAAATGCATCCTTTTTACCTTTTTCCTTCACCTTGAGCAAAACCTGTTTGGCTTCATCCTGTGTATCAAAAGGGCCAATTCGCACTTTATAAAGGCTATTTTCAGTATATACATATAAGGGGCCCAACTCCTCCCAGCTGCTGAGTGATTTCATATCCTCTACAGGTCTTGAAGAAGCAGAGAGCTGAACCGCAAACACAAGTTCCAATTCTTCACCCTTTTGCTTTGGTTGTTTTACATAGGTCTCGGGATCCTGCTTCACATAAACTTTTACTTTCTCTTCACTAGGTGCATTAACAGACAATTGTGCTTCTTCTAGTATACTCGTTGATAATAACACTTCATAGGTAGATGCTTTCTTTGTAGCAAATTTAAGGTTGATATCTACAGGATTAAAGCCTTCCACCTTTATGGTATAAGGCTCTTTTGCCGTCGCAGGGACGGCAATTGCCACAAGACCATTCATATCGCTCGATCCAAGTGGTGTACCCTTGGCGTCATAAACAACCTTATTTGAAACCGGTTTTTTTGTGGTCTGATCCACAATAGTAAACTTTGCTTCGCGGAAAGTTTCTGTTTTTGCCTTCGTATCACCGGATTGATTGTGCCCGATTGTATAGTACCCCGATACGAGGAATAGCGTTAATAATAGGAGTATTTTTTTCATAAATAGTTATATTATGATATATTATCATGTAAATATAG
>JBBKXT010000116.1:0-16221 GCA_037969625.1 Saprospiraceae bacterium | reverse complement strand
AATCTTGAAATTATGCGTAATATTTTATGGTTAGTTGCTGTTATTTGTATTGTTATTTGGTTGTTGGGTCTTTTTGGAGTAGTTGCTGGCCTGGCTACCAATAAGCTATTACATATTTTATTGGTCATTGCTGTTATCTCTATATTGTATAATATAATTTCAGGCAGGAAACCCCTGTAGCGTTATTATTTTTTACCTGAAAAATTTGTTGGCATATGAAAAGAATCATTGGGATTCTCCTTATTCTCCTTGCTTGCTATTTAGGTTATGCCGGAATAACAAAATTCTCTAATAGTAGTCAATCGGTGGACATCATTGGTATTGAAATATCAGCAGAGGATAATCAGAAAAAATCAACCGCTTTTATCTATTTAGGATTTGCCCTGTTATCTTTTATCGGAGGAATAATTTTGGTGAAGGAAAAAAACAAATAATTTATAAAGCCAAAAAGGTATACCATTGAGCATTTTTGTTGATTTTGGATCGTGGTAAATCACAACTTTTTTTTTGACGGAATATTCCTTACAGATGTTTTAGGGAACGCAGCGAAGAAGGAGTGAAAATTTTCCCCGATATCTGTTTTATTCCTAATTTCCCTGCGGCCATGTTCATTTAGAACCTTTCCGGCATTTGAAGAGCAAAAGTGAGTAAGGCCTAACCAGAGAAAGCCAACAGAAGTTGTGACAGATATAAAGGAGCCGTTAACCTATTTAGATGTTAACGGCTTCTTTTTGCCCCATAAGGGATGTAGATTATACCGGATTATATGTCCTAGTTCCATACATTTGTCTTGTGATTCAGTCTTTTACGGATTCTGAATTTAATTTAAATGACATTTTTTGCCATGAATGCAAAGCACCTAAAAGAATTGCTTTCCTTAAAATATTATGGACTTGGGCTTTTATCCCTCCTGTTTTGTTTGTCTGCCCATAGGGCTGTAGCACAATCTGGTTTGTTTCAGATCAACAGTTTTGTGGCATCAGATCAAAGTATCAACCTAGAGGGCAGTAGTAAGATCGTCGATGGAAAGCTCAGAATCGCCGGTGACCAACCCAATCAGTCAGGCGCATGCTGGTATAAAGCAGAGAAGATAGATTTTACCAATGGATTTGAAACTGAGTTTACTTTTGTCATTTCCCAAGCTCAGAAAGGTATTTTGCCCGGTGATGGCTTTGCGTTTGTGATTCAGAATCAATCGCCGGAAATTACAGGTGGTATCGGTGACAACATCGGCTACAAGCAAATTCCATACGGCGTCGCTCTTGAATTTGATATAAAGGATAATAACGAAGGTAGCCGAAACCATATAAATCTCTCCTTTTATAATCCGGAAACAAAATCCTATCGACAATACGCTACGGTGCATGAGATTCCTGAAATTACGGATGGCAAGTCACATTTTACACGCGTCGTATATCGGGATGGAAGATTGCAAATTTATCTTGATTCTTATTTGTTTCCAGTACTCTCTGTTAAACTCGATATCGCTGAAAAAATAAATAGTCCGACTCATACTGCTTGGCTTGGTTTTACGGCATCTACATCAGAAAATCATGCAAATCATGATCTTCTTTCATGGTTGATTAAGGAGGCCCCTGCAGCGCCCAAAGATATTGCTGTTGATTCTGTCGTTGTTTTGGAGAAAGGGACAATTGAAGTGAAGCGCAGAAAAATAACCCTCAGTGTATGGGATCACAATACCATCGATGGGGATATTGTTTCCCTCAAGTTAGGAGATGAATGGATACTGACAGACTACACACTGACGGGGGATAAACTAAAAATTGACTGTACGCTTGTTGGCTTTGGTCAGGAACTTATATTGTACGCACACAATGTTGGTATGGTGCCACCCAATACGGCATCCATCGGTGTCTTTGATGGCCTGACAACGCAGCGAATCAGCCTCGAATCTAATATGGAAACCAGTGAGTCGATTCGTATAGCTTTCACCGGAGAGGAATAAGAACTTCTGTGGACAAGTCCCCAAAAAAAGTCGAATTGTTTTCATGGGCAGGACTTGAATTTTTTCAAGACAATCTGGTACACAAGATTGGTACAGACGCCGTCTTACTAGCCTCATGGATTCCTAAAATAATAGATCAGCCTACCAGCATTATGGATGTTGGAACGGGAACAGGTTTTCTCGCGATGGTTTTGGCCAAAAAATTTCCGGATGCAAAAGTCAATGCTATGGATGTGGATGAAGTTGCACTAACCCTTGCACGGAGAAATATCTTAAATAGTAATTTGGATATACTTTTATCTAAAGAAGATATTCTCCATAGAATGAGTGCGCATGACATCCGATATGATTTGGTGGTCTCAAACCCACCTTACTATCATACGCACAATCCATCGGAAAGTGATCATAAAAAACGAGCGAAGCATAGCAATGGTCAGATAGCTCTATGGATGCATCCGCTGTTGGAAAAAACAAACACACAAGGTCACTGTTGTGTCGTGGTGCCTGCCAATGATGCTTCGAATTGGATCCATGCGGCCAATGAAAAGAAATGGTATGTCACCAATAGGCTAGAAGTCTATTCCTTTGCAGATGATCCCTTGCCTGTGAGGTCGTTGTTGCACTTCACACACCATTTGACCAAACCACAATTATCCAAAATAGCATTATACAGTTCAGTAAATACATACACTGAACAATACCTGAATTTTTCACGTATTGTTGAAGAGGGTAGTGAAATCACTGAACTAAAAGCCAGGTGAGCTAACAAAAAAAAAGTGATACAAATTTATGTATCACTTTTTTTTTAATTGTTCGGCACCATATCGTGAATGGACTCTTTAATAATTCGCTTGGCCACATTTAAAATGGTGTCATCTTCTAAACAAACAATTCCGCCATCCGGTCCGGGTTGAATGTGTTGGGAAACGATTTGACCATTTTCATATTTATGCGCACCAAAGTAATTTCTAACTGTTTGCTCCTCAATATGGAGTTCATCAGCGATTCTTTTTACACTGCCGGTTGGTAAGGCATGCTTAATCTTTCTTAATTCTTCAAAAGTTATATTCATCCTTTTAAGCTTTGATTAACGAAGTGATTAATATTCTCGTTTGAAAGTTAATATATAATCACCATTTAGAAAAGTTTTTACTAAAAAATAACTCAAATAACTGGCTAAATATTGTCAATGGATCACGCTGATCTTGTACAAAACAATCAAGGCCTGCGTTAAACACTAAACTTCAGGATTTTAGAGGCTGGCATAGGAAATGGAGAACAATTATTGTTCTTAACAAATGTTAATGCGCTAGCGAAAATTTCCTACAAAACAGACTCAACGTCCACCAGTGGGAGGTTGAATGCGTCTGCAACACCTTTATAGACCACCTTCCCTTCTGCAATGTTGAGTCCTAAGCGAATAGCACGGTCCTCTTTACAGGCTTGTTGCCAACCTTTATCGGCCAAACGGATGGCATAGGGTAGTGTGGCATTTGTTAATGCTTTCGTCGAAGTATAGGGCACCGCGCCGGGCATATTGGCCACGCAATAATGAACTACATCATCAATAACAAAGATGGGATCATCGTGTGTCGTTGGTTTGCAAGTCTCTATACATCCACCTTGATCTACGGCAACATCCACCAATACGGTGCCTGGACGCATTTCTTTCAGCATATCTCTCGTGATGAGGTGAGGTGCTTTCGCACCGGGGATGAGCACAGCGCCTATGATGAGGTCATGCGTAGCTATGTGATCACGAATATTGACTTCACTGGAAAATTCTGTATTAACATTTGCGGGCATAACATCATCCAGGTATCGGAGTCTGTTGAGACTGATATCCATGATAGTCACATCGGCGCCAAGACCGGCCGCCATTTTAGCTGCTTGTGTACCTACGACACCTCCACCAAGTATCAGTACTTTTGCCGGAGGAACCCCCGGGACGCCCCCAAGTAAAACACCTCTGCCTCCCTGAGGTTTCTCAAGGTATTTCGCGCCTTCCTGCACGGACATTCTTCCTGCTACTTCGGACATTGGTACGAGAAGGGGTAAAGAGCGATCGGGAAGTTCTACTGTTTCATAGGCCAGACAGATTGACCCACTGTCGATCATCGCCATCGTCAATGGTTCGTAGGAAGCAAAATGAAAATAAGTAAAAAGCAATTGGTTCTTACGGATAAGTGGGTATTCTGCGGCAATAGGTTCCTTAACTTTTATGATCATCTCAGCAATGGCATACACCTCTTCGATGGTTGAAAGGATAGTGGCTCCGCGCTGCTCGTAATCGGCATCGGGAAATCCGGAATTTTCACCGGCTCCTAATTGAACGTATACTTTATGTCCTCTCTTTGTTAATTCCAGAGCTCCTCCCGGGGTCAGTGCTACTCGATTCTCACTCGGCTTGATTTCTTTTGGTACACCAATGATCATAAGGCTGTTGAATTTTTTAGTGAACCAAAGGTATATAATTCAGTTTGAAAATCGGGCTGTAAAAGTCCGGATGTAGAAACCATATGAACGGGAGGTCTTTCGCACGTCATTGGCGGTCTATACAAGGAGGATGGAGGGTGCGCAAATAAAAAAAAGCCCACTCCATTGAGCAGGCTTAAGGTTAACTAAAACTAAGATCACACATCTTATTCATTGGGCAATAGGTGCGATACTACCCGCTAAATTTTCCGTTTCTCTGGTTATAAGGAAGGCGCTGAATCGTGATCATATCCACGCCTTTGTTCCTTGATAAATCAAAGATACATACATATTACGATTATTCGTTATATGTAATCATCTTTTTATCAAGAAAAAATAAACTATTAAAAATCGTAATATGTTTTCTGTTGAAAATCTTTGGAATAGATCTGCTCGGTAGATTAACCTACGGACACATTTTTTTTAACAGCGAGACGGCGGCCTGACCATCCTCCCCCAAATCCAATGAAAAGTCATTGACATAGAGGTCGATGTGGCGACGCATCACTTCATCATCCATCTCCTGGGCATACTGCCGGACATAAGGCATGACAACATCAGGATGGGCATGGGCAAATAGAATACTTTCTTTAATCAGGTGCTCCGTTTGACCAATAATTTCCTCAGGTAGAGACGAAGCTGCAAATATGCCTCCTAGTGGAATAGGGTGTGAAGTTTCGTTTTCCCATGCTTCTCCAAGATCCATGAGCTTGACTAGCCCTTTGGATTCAAAAGTAAACCTGTTTTCATGGATGATGACTCCGGCATCGGTTTCGCCTTGTAAAACAGCATCCTCAATTTTATGAAAAGGCATAAAATGTTTGTTGTCCGCTTTGGGATAGAATATCGAGAATAGCAGATGAGCGGTGGTCCATTGCCCCGGCAGAGCAACAGAAGCCTGAGGCATTTCCGTGAGATCAAGCTTTTTGGAACCAATAAGGATCGGACCACAGCCACGACCCAGAGCGGCTCCCGAAGACAACATCTGATATTTAGTTTCCAGATTATAGAAGCGATTGAAACTCATCTTCGTGATGTTAAGCATAGAAGATTCGGCCCATTCATTAAGGGTTTCGATATCAGCCATCTTCGGAATAAACTTGATCCCATGCGTATCAATCCAGCCGTTGATCAAAGCGGCAAACATATAGGTGTCATTTGGACAGGGAGAAAAACCTATTGTAATGTTCGTTGCCATAGTTGATTTCTGTAAATTGCGCCTCTGCTATGAAGAATCTGGAATACATATATGAAGATAACCACCTCATCGTCATAAACAAGCCAAATGGCTTTCTCGTTCACTCCGACAAAACTGGAGACACCAGTCTCGAGGAAATGGTGATGGAGCATGTGCGTGTTAAATACCAAAAACCCGGAAATGTTTTTTTGCATTCCTGCCATCGTTTAGATCGCCCGGTCAGTGGTGTTTTGATTTTTGCCAAGACTTCCAAAGGCAGAGATCGAATGCGCCAGGTGTTTAGTGACCATACAGTAGAAAAGACTTATTTCGCACTGGTATCGAAATGTCCGGAGCCTTATGAAGGGGATTTAACAAGCTGGTTGCTCAAGAATAAATCAAAAAATATTGTGGAAGTTCTTCACGATGCAAAGCCGGGTGCTGTCAAAGCCAGGACGAAATACAAGACGCTTGGGAAAGTGGGCCCTTATTTTTTGGTAGCGCTTCATCCCATCACCGGCAAATCACATCAATTGCGAGCCCATATGCGGATGATCGGCAGCCCAATCGCCGGCGATGTTAAATATAAAGGTGTCAATATTCAGGATGCCTCGTCTATTTTGTTGCATTGTCGGAAAATAGAATTTGAGCATCCGATAAAGAAAGAACGGGTCCTATTGACTGCTGATTTGCCTGCAAATACAGTGTGGGACAGGTACCGAAAAGAGATTTTTGCCATTGAAAAGACAATTTCTTAATTAAAAATTTACCTTTGTGGGGAGTGAGAGTCATACGACCAGCTCCTTTCAACTCCCCCAGGGCAGAAATGCAGCAAGGGTAGAAAGTTGAGCGGTGCGATATGATTTCTCACTCATTTCTTTTAACAAAATCCTCCCTGTTATGAAGTTTTTTATCGATACGGCCAATCTTGATCAAATCAAAGAAGCTGCTGCTTTAGGTATTATGGATGGTGTCACTACTAATCCATCGCTAATGGCCAAAGAAGGCATAACAGGGACAGATAATATAAATAAGCACTATCAGTCGATATGCGCGATCGTTGATGGGGATGTAAGCGCTGAAGTGATCGCCACAGAATATAAGTTGATGATCGAAGAAGGGAAAGTGCTTGCCGAACTGGCCCCAAATATCGTGGTCAAAGTGCCGATGACGCTGGATGGTATCAAAGCGATCAACTGGTTTACCGACAATGATATACGAACCAATTGCACCCTTGTTTTTTCTTCCGGGCAGGCTATCCTTGCCGCCAAAGCAGGTGCTACTTATTTGAGCCCGTTTATCGGTCGAGTAGATGATATCAATTGGGATGGAATGGGCCTGATCAGTGAGATTGCTGAGATTTATGCCATTCAAGGATTTAACACAGCGATTCTGGCGGCTTCTATCCGAAATTCAAAACATATCGTTGATGCCGCTAAAGCAGGTGCAGATGTTGTCACTTGTCCATTGTCTGCGATCGTAGGTTTGGCCAAGCATCCACTTACCGATATTGGTTTGGCTCAATTTTTAGCGGATCACCAAAAAGCACAATCTAAGTGATGAGCATTCGCCGCCGCCGATTCCGATCCATCGGAAATGGCGAACAAAGAAGGTAGTGAAGGGTAGACCACGTCCGATAGGCATGAGAGCGTTTCGCCTCACACCCCTAAAATGAATCTCAGGTCTTTCCCTTTTCATTGATTTTTCTTTGATAGTGGAAAAGTAGTGGGGAAATAAAAAAAAAAAGACTGTACAAGTCGAAGTTTGTTTTGGCCCCGAAAATTAATTCTGAAGAGCTCCATATGCGTTCAGTAATCCCCAGTCCCGCTTAGGAATCCAATAGAAACAAAAGAAAACGATGTTCTATTGAAATTGAGGCCCGCCCTACTAGCATACCAAAAACATTCCCCAATGTTTATAATGTTGAACCAAAACAGCGGAGGACTTGTACTAGTCTAAATTTCTTTATTGATGTTCAAATCAATTGTATAAACTTAGGGAAAAATTGATAAACCACCAAGTTTTTATTAATTATTTTTTTGGGATGGCCCGGAATATTTTAATTTTCCTTTTGGGCCAATAGGTCCCGATTGACAGCAATGGAAGCATTAAGTTCATAGCCAATCAAAATGATAAAGGAATTAATTTGAAGCCATACCAGGATTAAGATCAGCGCTCCGATAGAACCGTAGATTTTATTATAACGGAAAAAGTTTTCGACATATATCGAAAATGAAATTGAACTGACGACAGAAAGAATGGTGGCTAAGGTCGTACCGGTAGAAATTATTTTAAGTTTCTGTTTCATGGCCGGCCCAAATCGATAGATTATACCAATACCTATATAATAGAAAACAAAAACAAGTACCCACCGAGCAGAACTGAAGAACTGATATCCCTTCGATTCTAATATTGAACCTGTGAGCAATTCAGCAAGAATCGATTTGCCGACCATGATTCCGACCAAGGAGGACAACAGCAACACACCTAGTAGTGCTGTGAGATAGAGCGCTCGCCATTGCCGTTGAAAAAGATTTTCAGGGTGGTAAGTAGATTCATAACTTTTATGAAAACCCTTAAGCATCGTACTCACGCCATTTGATGCAAAGAGGATCGCCAGCAACAAACCCAAACTCAACAAACCTTCTTTTCCTTCGCCGGTCATCTCTACAATAATAGAGTTGATGTAGGTTGCCATTTCGCTCGGAAGTAATTCAACATAGTTTCGTTGAAAGGCCGTCACCATATTGTCGATCGGGAAATAGGGCAATAATGAAAGCATCACCAGCATGCCGGGAAAAATGGAAAGAAAAAAACTATAGGCCATGGAATTCGCTCGAGTCACAATATCATCTCGCATGATTTCCAACCAAACAAATTTGAGAATCACAGCAATAGGAATCTTATTAAAACCGGGGAGGGTTTGTTTGTATAGAAATGCTCGAATGATGCGATACTGCCGCGAAAGGAATTCCATCATGGAAATTAAAAATAGCCTTTTAACTTTGATTGAATAAATTCAGGAGCGTCAATTCTTTTTTGTGTGGTTGAGTCCAGAAAGCAAAGTTGAACAAGTGCTGAATTCAATAACTCTCCCTGCTCATTATGTATTTCATATCTGAATTTGATATGACGTTCGGGTAGTTCAGGAATTATTGTTTGGATGCTCAATAGATCATCATATTTGCCGGGGCGTAAGTAGCGGACCTGCATATTCATGACCGGCATCCAAATGTTGTGTTTGGTTTCCATATCTGCATAGAGAATCCCTAAGTCACGCAGCGCTTCCACTCGTCCTACTTCATAGTACTGTGCATAAACCCCGTAATACACAAATCCCATTTGATCGGTTTCACCATAGCGCACTCTTATCTGATTGGTGAATTGGTAACTCATTTTCTTAAGATTGGACAGGTCATGCAATGTGAGCCTCCTCTGGCTCTCGACAATTCATTGCTGGGCAGTGTAATAATTGTTTTCTCAATCGTAGCAGCATACGAAGAATCTGCAGAGGCTTTTTTATTAAATTCTTCTGCGCTGATGATCGCATAACCGGCTTCTTGAAAGGCTATTTCAGTTTCCGGATTTCTGTCGTAGGCAATGGCTACGCCCGGGCGAATGGCGACCAGGTTACAACCATCAGTCCATTGTTCGCGCTCCTGATAAGGAGATTTACCATTACCGCTATGAATAAATTTCATATCGGGATTGATTTCCTGGCATGCGAATTCACGGATCGATGAGTATTCTCGCAGTGCACCATCTTTATCATAAACAACAACATAGCTACTCAGGCCATCGACGACAATAGGTTTGTAAGCCACAATATGATCTTCACTGATATGGGTGAAGATGGTATCAATATGCATATAAGAGCGATCTGCGGGTATCACGACCATGGCAACATGTTCAATGACATTTCTTTCAAACAGGACTTCTTTTAATGAATGAAAGGCATGCTGGGTAGATCGCTCACTGCAACCGATCAAAAGATACTTACTATTGAGCACCATCATATCGCCCCCTTCGATGGAGATTCTTTCGCCACTGCGTGACGGAGGAAACATGTCGACATCATTCAGGTTGATCAGTCTTTTTTCTTGTTTGAGATGTTGATACGAGGGGTGATACCAGAAGATAAATCGAGACAGCAGATTTTCGCGATAGCGAGCTTCCTTTGCTGCCTTTGTAATGACAATATGATTATTGACGACTACTGCGATATCTCTGGTAAAAATCAGGTTGGGAACGGGATCGAAATAGATGTTATTCGTATTAGGATCTTGGCCGGTGATCAGGACTTTCGCCAGCAACTCATCATTCATCGCATCGAGTTCCTCAACGTATTTAATGGGCAATTCTTCAAAACTAGCGATCAGCCCCATAAAATGACCTCTGGCGCCCGGATCTGCTTGGAGGGACTCTAAAATAAGCTTTTCAACCTCCAGGACATTTTCCCGGCCGATGAAATGAGATAATACTTCAGTAAAAATGTCATGTTCTTCCTGCATTTTTGGGAGGTGAACAATGTCATCAAACAGCAATTCACCTGCCTGCCGAGGGGAAATTCGGGCTATGCCGCTATCCGGACGGTGCACGATCACACGCTGCAGGGCCCCGATTTCTGATGGAACATTAACTTGGTCATTCATGCTGTAAAGGTAAACTTAACTCACAATGAAGTCATATTCATGCCTTTAATTCCTTAATATATCTATTCGGTAGGGTCAACTTAAACCTAATCTGTATTTTTACGCTTTAATATGTGAAAAACATCAACTATCTTCCAAGTTAGCTATGCTTAAAAATCTCAAATCCTTGTTCGTTGTCGACGACAAAGCGACTTCCCCAAAACAGGATGCCGTCCGGGAGGAGGGTAGTCATTCGCCAAAATCGACCCCTTCATCAACGAGTGGTTTCCGTGGAGCCATTAAGACAAGTGGGCAGGGAAAAGTCGATGATAAGTTCCTGGAAGTTCTTTTCGGAGCCCTTGAGTCTAAAAACAAGGACGGTTTTGATTACATGGAATTTAAAGAGTTTCTTCGCTCCCTGGCAGATGTGCCAATGGAGGATCGCACCAGATATCAATCTGCATTTGCCACCGCCAAAACAATGGGGGCGACGAAAGAAAATATTGTGAGTAGTGCCAATGATTATATCGCAATTCTAGGACAGGAGCAGATAAAGTTTCAACAAGCTTTGAAGGCACAGAAGGAGAAAAACCTGACCTCCAAACACGAAGAAATTCAGCAGGTAGAACAGGATATACGAAGTAAAGAATCAGAAATAGAGCGATTGACTAAAGAAATTGAAGCGCATCGAAATCATATCGGCACCTTAGAGGTCGAAATAAATGAATCAAGTGCGCGCATCGGAGAAACGGCTGATAATTTTGAGGCCACGTACCAGGCACTGCTTGGCCAAATACAACAAGACTTAACAAATATCGAATCACACCTCTAGAACCGTTGAAAGAATAATGGAAGGACAACAAAGGAAATCATTTTGGAAACGACCTGAGGGCGTCACTGGAGCTATCTTCCTTGGGGCTATTGTCGCTGCGGTGAGTTATGCTGCGATCAAGTCTGCGGCCCTGATCGTAGCAGCCGTCACCTCTACGCTTGGTTTGGTAGGCACATTGATCGTTCTTGGACTGATCATATTTATTGCACTGGATAAAAAATCCCGCAACCTTATATGGTATATGTATAAGAGTGTGATGCGATGGATTACCGGAATTTTTGTCAAGCTGGATCCGATCGCTATCCTCAAAGGATATGTCAGCGATCTCAAAGAAAATCTGCGAAAGATGAATCGTCAGATTAGCATGCTCCGAGGACAGATGCATAAACTGCAAGAGTTGATCATTAATAACCGAAAGGAAATACAAAGCAACCTTCACCTGGCCAGTCAGGCGAAAGAGTCGGATAAGAAGTCCGTGATGATTCTCAAGAGTCGAAAAGCAGGGCGTTTGAAGGAATCCAATATGAAATTGGAGGACCTATATAAGAAAATGGAAATTCTATACCGTGTATTAGGGAAGATGTATGAAAATAGTGAGGTGATGCTGGAGGATATTCAGGATCAGGTAGAGATCAAAGAACAGGAACGCAAAGCCATGCATGCCAGTCATAGTGCGATGAAATCCGCAATGAATATTATTTCCGGCGATCAAGACAAGCGGATGGTATTTGACATGGCACTCGAAGCGATCGCAGATGATGTGGCCAATAAAGTGGGGGAGATGGAGCGGTTTATGGATGTGTCTGAAAACTTTATGCAATCGGTTGACCTTCAAAATGGTATTTTTGAAGAAGAAGGTTTGCGCATGCTGGAAAAATGGGAACAAGAAGGCGTGTCAAGTATTCTAGGCGATCAGAAGCAAACACTATTGAATGAAGCAGAAGATGATTCCAATGTATTAGATATCAATGCCCCCCTGAAGCGCCCGGAAAAAGTGGAAGCGCGTAAAAATCAGTACAATGCCTTTTTTGATTAATACGAACAAATTAAATTTCAAAACTCTGACCAATAAAACCAATTGAATTATGGCCACACGACTAACAGCATTTTCAAAATTTATTATCACCCTCCTGATCCTTGGAGTCATCGTTGGTGGCGGATGGTTTCTCTTGAATAAAACGGATTTGGGTAAAGAATTAAGTTCTACCGAAAAATCAGATTCAACAACAAAGGAAAATAAAGAATCCTCCAAGTCAGGTTTCAATGATGATAACAACACGCTGGTTGTTCAGTTAGTGACGTGGGGAGGTTATGGACCTGGACTTTATTTCAATGAAGGATCCGAACCCAATGAACAATCTCGCTTTTTTAAAGAGTATGGGTTCAAAGTTCGCTTTGTGGTTGAAAATGATTTGATCAATGCCATGAATGCCTGGATAGCCGATGAGTATGATGTGGCGGTTCAGACGGCAGATGCGTTTCCGTTGTATACGGGTCCTGTCGATTTGCAGGAATTCAAGCCAAGAGCTTTTATGCAGGTAGACTGGTCTCGTGGGGGTGATGCGATCATTGTCAAGCGAGGCATCAATAGTGTAAATGATTTGAAAGGAAAGAGAATAGCTGTTGCCGTTCCTTCTCCTGCGCAAACGTTATTGATGACAGCGTTGGAAGCAGCCGGTCTTAAATATTCAGATGTAGAAGTTATTAAAACTTCAGACAACTTGAAAGCAGCTCAATTATTTAGAAGCGCAGATGTCGATGCAGCCGTTGTTTGGAGTCCGGATGATATTTTGGCAACGAATGATGTGCCGGGTTCGAAAATTCTGTTGACTACCAAAGATCAATCCCATGTAATTGCAGATATCTTTTTTGCAAAAGAATCTTTCCTGAAGAACAATCGAAAGATGGTCGATGGATTTTATGAGGGTTGGATGAAGGGAGTGGCTGAATTAAAAAACAATCCGGGTAATCGTGAAAAGGCGGCCAGATATCTTGCTGAATTAAATGGGCTTGGTACCGAAGATGCCATGGGTATGATGGATGTGGTCTATTGGACAGGGCATGGAGACAACCGCAACTTTTTTGGTATGAACTCCGATTATAAAGGACAGCGGGGAGAAGATTTGTATAGCAAAATGAGTAAAAATTTTGTGTTGACAGGCGATGCTGAGCAGGAAGCTCCACCATGGCGAAGTATTATTTTTACAGGGGCGGTTCAATCTGCAAGTGATAAATTAACTGGTGCTGAGCATGATTCTGAAGCGGGAAAAACTTTTACAGCACCAACTGCTGAATCAAAAAAAGCTCCGGCGATTGCTACAAAGCCTGTGAGTATAAGTTTTGCCAGTGGAAAGTTCCAGTTGGATGCAAATGCAAAAACAATCATAGATCTTCAATTTGCTGATGTTGCAAAATCTTTTGCAAACGCACGTATCAGGATAGAAGGAAACACCGACAATGTAGGCGGAAAGTCGATGAATATGGATCTCTCTAAAAAGCGAGCCCAAGCAGTAGCAGATTATCTTTCTGCTGAATATCAAATCCATAAAAACAGATTTATCATCATCGGAAATGGTCCTGACAATCCTGTGGCTGGTTGCGAGCAAAACCAGAATGAAGACTGTAAGGCCAGAAATCGTCGTACAGATTTCCAGGTGATTCCTGACTAAACTATACATCGGAGAGGATGAAAATACTTGGAGGCGCTTCGGAGGGTACTTTGTCACAGAAATTGTTGTTTTCAGCACTTGGCTTTATCCTTGTGCTTGTGATATGGATTGCCCTCACCATGGGTGCTGAACCACTGCTGAAGCCAGTTACCTTGCCATCTCCACTCAGTGTACTCAAGGCCTTTCCTGAAATGTTTCGAGAGAATAATTTGATCAGAAATATTGGTTTTAGTCTTGGCTTGAATCTCTCAGGGTACATTGAAGCGATCGCAATTACGATTCCACTTGGTTTTATAATTGGTTTGGTAAAATTTTCGAGGTGGGGATTTCAGCGACAAGTGGATGCTTTGCGCTATGTGCCGCTCACTGCTTTGACAGGTTTGTTTATTGTTTGGTTTGGCATCGGGACAGACATGAAGATGCATTTTCTTGCCTTTGGTATTGTGATCTATCTATTACCGATCATGATTCAGCGGATTGATGAAGTGGATGATGTTTATTTGAAAACGGTTCACACACTTGGAGCGACAGGCTGGCAAAGATTGAAGAGTGTTTATTTCCCGAGTGTTGTTTCAAGACTTTCGGATGACATAAGAGTTTTGACGGCGATCTCCTGGACCTATATAATTGTAGCAGAATCTATCAATGCCAGTCAGGGAGGGCTGGGTAGTTTGATTTATTCTGCGGGCATGCGTCAGGTTCGATCAGATAAAATGTTTGCCCTCTTGATCATTATCATGATCATTGGGGTGATTCAGGATAGGATATTTGTTCGATTGGATAAAGAATTATTTCCACACAAGTATCAACAGGCTGCTTCCTTGAAATCTTCCAGAATTGAAAAGAAAGGTTTGTTAGCTGTCCTGCAGGATTACGTTTTTGTGGCACTCGGATGGATTTCACTAGGTTTGATTTTTGTATTTATGGTACAGGACTTTATTCCATTTTTAGGAAATTTTAAACCTTTGAGTTACATATTTGGCGATACAGTCAATGTGGTGTATTTGATTTTTAGTATTGTGATTTTATTCCTTGGCTGGAAATGGTATGCAAAGAGAACGGACCAGTTGGCGATGCAAGAATTGATCAATAAATCCGCTGTCAAATGAATGTGAAATTTGAAGACATGGCGGCGCGTAACAATATCATTGAGCTCAAGGATATTGGTCAATCGTATGATGGGGGAGAGAATTGGATCATCAAAGGACTCAATTTACTTGTGGAGGACAAACCTGATCAAGGACAATTTATTGTTCTATTAGGGATGTCAGGTAGTGGAAAATCTACGCTCCTCCGATATATCGCCGGATTGCAAAAACCTACAGAAGGTCAGGTATTGATCAATGGTCAACCTGCTAGTGATAAAGACAGAATCAGTATGGTCTTTCAGCAATACTCTTCATTTCCATGGATGACGGTGTTGGAGAATGTTGCGCTTGGTTTGAAATTTAAAGGGGTTGGCAAAAAGGAAAGGTATGAGCAAGCCATGGACTTGATTGAATTGGTTGGACTGGCGGGTCATGAAAAAAAATATGCGCAGTATCCTGCGCTTTCCGGAGGACAGTTGCAACGAGTAGCGATTGCACGAAGTATCATCGCCAATCCGCAGATCATACTTATGGACGAGCCTTTTGGTGCTTTAGATATCAAAACACGATTTCAGATGCAGGATTTATTGATTCAGCTTTGGCATCGATTTCATTCAACTATTTTATTTGTGACGCATGATATCGATGAAGCTGTATATCTGGCGGATGATATTTATATTCTAAAATCGCAGCCTTCCAATATTATTGAGCACATTGATATTGATTTGCCGTTGAATCGTGATCGCACGACCAAAAGGGAAAAGCATTTCACCGAGTTAGTGCAGCAGGTAGAGGATACGATGATCAGGGTGGCGGGGATTAAATAAGTGAAAAGCAAGAAGTTTATTCCTGTCAAAAAACTAAACTTCCTAAACTTTGTAACCGTAGGTGACAATACTCAACTTTTTTTAATCGCCGAATCCGCCTCAGGCGGAGAAGGAGATCTAAACTCATCGACAAATGATAGTCCAATTGGAAACAATTAAGTCATTTGCCATCGACTTGCCGTTGCAAGGAGTTTGCTCCTGCAACCTCTGTTTCTATTCTGAAATTCTCCTTTTAGAAAACAAGTTGTTGGAGCAAACTCCAACAACGGCTATTCGTAAGGAAGTCCTCCTGCAGTGGACAGGTTCGGTTTTTTGATGTCTCTGTTTCCGTTTGGATTTACTGCTGTCAAGTGAGGTTAAACTAAACTCTCTAAACGTTGTAACCGTAGGTGACAATACTCAACTTTTTTTTAATCGCCGAATCCGCCTCAGGCGGAGAAGGAGATCTAAACTCATCGACCGTGGATCATCCTGATAGAAACAAAAGAGACAAGGCTTCCGCAGACAAGGGGGTGAATTGAATAGTGTGAAGCTCTATCGGGGCGCTTCTGTTAGC
>JBBKXT010000115.1:0-3286 GCA_037969625.1 Saprospiraceae bacterium | reverse complement strand
ATCTGCCATTGGTTGGTTGGCCGCCTCACTTAAATCAATAATAGATAAGCGTCGATGACCCAGGGCTACTTTCTCGTCTACATAAATACCTTCGGCATCAGGGCCACGATGCGCTAGTCGATCGGTCATCGATCGGATAGCAGCATCCTGTCTTTCATGATGTGTTAGATTAAGTATTCCGGCTATACCGCACATAATGCTTTATCGCTTGTTTTGTTTAAGTGTTTAATGTTTATATAGTAGCATCAGTAAGTACGAGATCAAAAAAAACTAATAGATTTTTCATTGGTCCTTGAGTTTAGAGAGTTTAGTATAAATACCTGTTCGGTATTTAAGTTTAGAAAGTTTAGTTTAAGGACCTGTTCGGTTCTCAAGTTTAGAGAGTTTAGTTCAACTTCTCTTGTCATCAGTACAATCCAATGGAAACTGAAAAATCAACAAAAATAATCCCTTTAAACAGGTCCGTCGTATAGGAAACTGCTTAAAAGCCGGGGCAATTAAGCCATGAATTATCATTAGTCGATGAGTTTAGTGAGTTTAGTTTAAGGACCTGTTCAGTCCTTAAGTTTAGAGAGTTTAGTTCAACTTCTCTTATCAACAGCACAGTCCTATAGAATCAGAGAAACTAAAAAACTAAACTTTCTAAACAGGTTCGCCGTATAGGCGGAAACGCTAAACTTTCTAAACTCTTAGCACTTTGCTCTATGCTCTTTCAATACCAGTCTTTATTCTTCACCTCTGCATAAACACTGTGAATGCCTTCTTCAAGAGAGATTTTTGATGTCCAGCCCAAATGGGTCAAACGACTGCTGTCCATCAGTTTTCGAGGGGTGCCATCAGGCTTGGAGGTGTCATGACTTAAGGCGCCTTCAAAACCGACAATTTTTTTAATCAATAATGCCAAATCCAGAATAGAGATCTCATCGCCGGTACCCACATTGACAAATGCTGCCTCATTATAATTTTCCATTAAAAACAAAGAAGCATCGGCCAAATCATCGACATGCATAAATTCGCGCAGAGGCTTTCCGCTGCCCCAAATAATGACTTCCTTGTCATTGTTTTTCTTGGCTGTATGAAACTTGCGGATCAAGGCAGGGAGAACGTGTGATCCCTCTAGATCATAATTATCATTTGGGCCGTATAAATTGGTAGGCATCGCAGAAATAAAATTACAGCCGTACTGACTCCGGTACGCTTCACATAATTTGATACCGGCAATTTTTGCAATGGCATAAGGTTCATTGGTTGGCTCCAGTAATCCTGTCAGAAGGGACTCCTCCTTCATCGGTTGCGGCGCGTTCTTTGGATAGATGCAAGATGAACCCAGGAATAATAACTTGGTAACACCGGTAAGAAATGCGGCCTGGATGATATTGGCTTCGATCATGAGGTTGTCATACAAAAACTCAGCGCGATATTTATTGTTGGCCAGAATACCACCCACTTTTGCTGCAGCAAGAATCACATACTTCGGCCGTTCCTTCTCAAAAAATGACGTGACATAGTCCTGAAATCTTAAATCTAATTCGGTAGAGTTTCTTCCTATAATATTATGATACCCTGCTTCCGTCAGTTTGCGATAGATCGCCGAACCCACCATTCCGGTGTGTCCTGCAATGTATATTTTAGATATTTGTTTCATGCTATTTGATCTTTCATACCCTAATGAGATTATTTCTCGATAGGCTCGAGTTTAAAAATGTGTTTAGTGCATCGCCTTCGGCTCACTGTTTAGCGTTAGCGCCTCTGGCGCTACTGTTTAGGGAGTTTAGTTTTTTAATCTTAACAATTCAATGGTGAATCTATACATAAGAATTGCTTCAACTAAACTCTCTAAACCTTGTCACCATAGGAGACAATACTAAACTTTCTAAACTCTTCCTTGCTCGACATAGCCTTGGCGAAGGCGAGTGCCTTTCCACCTTTCCGTCTCTTCCGCTTTTTACTATTCATACTCATTCCTCACCTCAAACCCCTCCCTTCTCAAAAGTGCCAGTCGCTGTACAAGTTTTATATCATGAAGTACCATCTCTTTACAGAGCGAATTCACATCGTGCTTCGGTATCCAATTCAATTTATCTTTGGCTTTTGTGGCATCGCCTACTAGCAAATCTACCTCCGTGGGTCGGTAATAATTTTGATCCACTTTGACGATGGTATCTCCCACTTTCAAGGCACAAGCCGAACCAATGACACTTTCAAATTTTACTTGATCAATGGATTTAATTTTTCCCTCTTCCTCTGTACCCGATCCGACGAAGGCAAGTTGAATGCCGATTTCATTAAAAGACATAGAAATGAAATCGCGCACGGAAGTAGTCACCCCGGTAGCAATCACCCAATCTTCCGCCTGATCATGTTGTAAGATTTTCCACATCACTTCCACATAATCTTTGGCATGCCCCCAATCGCGCTTTGCATTCAGGTTGCCAATAAAAAATTGATCCTGCATACCCATGGCGATTTTGGCAACGGCACGAGTTATTTTTCTGGTCACAAAAGTTTCACCACGCAATGGACTTTCGTGATTAAAAAGAATTCCATTACACGCAAATATATTATAGGCTTCCCTATAATTGACCGTAATCCAATAGGCATAAAGCTTGGCGACACCATAAGGTGACCGTGGATAAAAAGGGGTCGTTTCTGTTTGTGGGATCTCCTGTACTTTTCCATAGAGCTCGGAGGTTGACGCCTGATAAATTCTCGTTTTCTTTTCTAACCCAAGAATCCTCACTGCTTCCAGGATGCGCAAGGTTCCCACGCCATCGACATCAGCGGAATATTCAGGCTCTTCAAAACTCACTTTTACATGTGACATCGCGCCTAGATTATAAATTTCATCCGGCTGCACTTCCTGAATGATTCGAATGATATTGGTGGCATCCGTGAGATCACCATAGTGTAATATAAAATTGCGGTTGTCTACGTGCGGATCCTGATACAAGTGGTCTACTCGAGATGTATTGAACAGAGAACTTCTTCGCTTGATGCCATGAACAATATATCCTTTCTTCAGTAGAAACTCGGACAAGTAAGCTCCGTCCTGTCCTGTCACGCCGGTTATCAATGCTATCTTCATATGATGTTGTTCGATTTTTGTACAAATTGAAATAATTTTCGCAAGGGCTTCATCCAAACTGTAAAAAAATAAGGCTGCAATAGATTGACTCGCCATGCTTCTCTGTCTTCCCGATTCGCTTGAATGCGATTTCGAAAAGATGCATTGCTCATACCCCCTATTCTCATTTTGACCAGCACGCGGGGAAGGTAACTCACAGAA
>JBBKXT010000114.1:0-7190 GCA_037969625.1 Saprospiraceae bacterium | reverse complement strand
CCTCAGCTGAGACGTGCTATTGCCCTGAGTGGTGTTTAATGTACCACCCAAATGCTTATTGTTCTTCAGTTCTTCCAGTCTTTTCAAAAGTGAAATTTCTACGGCAATGGATGCGCCTTTTACATCAGACACAATCGCACTCAAATAGGCATACTTCAACTCGTCTGCATGCGACGCGCCGTAGCCTATCGTTGGCTTTATCGGCGTCATAATGGCCTCTAAAGCAATAACAGTACTGGTCGGATCAAAATGACCCAGCGAGTACGCGGTAACATCAAAGGATTGGGCGATCTCCGGGTACGGGTTTGCTGTCCCCCGGGCTGCCTGCTGTGCATTCGTGTTATTTAAACCCACAAGGAAAAAGAACCCGGCAAGTAAAAAAGTCACTAGCACATTCCTTTGAGAAATAAAAGAAAATGTGTTTGTCATGAGATTAGGTTTTGGTTTAAAAAAATATCTGTTCAATCGAATTTACTATACAATTAAAGCGTCTAAATAAAACCAGCAAAAATCCATGAATCAACACAAAAAGGTACAGAGCTACCCAAATACAAACTATCAGGACGATAGCCGCATTGGGCTCTTTATTCTATCAGGTTGGGACTATTCTTTACATCAAAATCATTTGACACAAAAAATAGCCGGTTTTAAGCCGTCAAAGTTAATAAATACATAGGTGACTTAGACCTCGTCCAAGTTTTTTCTTAGCGTATAAAGTCAATTTTTGTGCCAAACACAAAAAGGACTTAAACACATTATGTTTATTCGTAATTTATAAGCATCTGAAGAAATAGGCGTTGCCATAGAAACGGTCTTTTCTAAAAAAGAAATTAAGCCTTCTTTGACAGCAAAAAGATTGTCTACTAATTTCTAAAAAAAATGAAAATCGCCCCAATTCCGGTCAAAATCAAGATCAATAAACGGAAATGGCTCTGTTTTACCACTTTGACCAGAACGACACCTATATATAGTCCAAAAATTAAAGCCGGGAGTAAAATCAAATCAATTTTTAGAGAATTGCCGTTTATGGTTTCCCAGCTCCATATATGAAAAGGCAACTTGAATAAATTGGTTAAAAAGAAAAGCCAGGCAGAGGTTCCGATAAAGACCTCCTTAGGCGTTCTGAGCGCTAAAAAGTACAACTCGGAAAAAGGACCGGCCAAATTCCCCACCATCGTAGCAAAGCCCGCAAGACTCCCCATGATCGAAGCAAAAAACCTGTTGTCCGGAATCGTGTAAGCTTTCCTGTGATCCGCAACCCACATTAAAAGAACACTTAACAGAATCAAAGCTGCCATGCCCATTTTAAATTCATGCTCCGGAAGATCCTTTCCATACCAAACTCCTATCAGAACACCAATGACCATCCAAGGCATGAGTTTACGCAGATAGGACCACTGTGCATGACGGTTATAATATAGTACCGCAAAAACATCCCCAACAATCAACAAAGGCATCAGGACGCCAGTAGACGCTTTACTCCCAAAGACAATCGCTAATAAAGTCGTGATGATGGCCCCAAAGCCCTTTATACCCCCTTTAGCAACCCCCAAAAGAAAAGCAGCCACCAGAGCCAATAGCCACCCCTGAACAGAAATCCCGTCTCCAAACATTAGGTCCCCCATGTGCTTCGAAAGGTCGGTATTAGTTTTGAGTCAGTTGCATCCATCTTCCGCTAAAATAAGATAAGCGGTTTTGTCGTTTTAAATTCTTCATCCCTAGGGTTTACACATCACTGCGATCACTCCTTGACAGATCAGATTTTACTCGATACCCGCAGCCCGCTATTGCCGTAGCCGCTGGTCATTTAATTGTGTGCTTGCCAAATGCTCAGACAAAGGATTCTCCATGGACTAAAAATTCTAATCATCATTTTATTGATGATCGCTATTTCTATGTTGGTCATCCTCCGATGGAAGAGTGATTTGATTATTGAAAAAGTTATTTCTTCTGTTCAGGAGGAACTGGTCGATACGATTCAATACACGACGGCTGATATAAATTGGTTCAGTCACTTCCCCTTGATGTCCATTCAAATTTATGATCTGCATGTTGGCTCAGCAGCATCCACTTTCATACATGATTGTGACGTAGATATAGTGATTGCCTTATTCCCTTTGTTTAAGAATCAAATAATCATCAATCAATTGGCCATAAAAGATGGCGCCATCTATATCCATGAAAAACAAGGGCGATGGTCCTATGACATTCTAAAAAACAAGGGCGAAGAATCTTCCGATGGATACGCTACAAAAATTAGTCAACTAGTCATTGAAAATGTAACCATACAATATGAAGAAACGCCATCAAGCCTTATTGACCTCTTTATCGAAAAAGGTGTTTTTAAAGGCAATATCGAAGAAGGTGCTCTTGACACAGAATTAAATCTCCAGAGCACGCTTAACAAACTTACACTTTCCGATTATGTGCTGCCTGCTCCTTTTCAATCCAGCATCAAGGGTCAGTATCGTTATGAATTTGCTTCCGGAAAACAATTGTTTGACAACCTGGAAATCGATCATGAAGCTATACAACTCGCTGTTGATGGTCATGTAGAAAAGGATACCATCGATCTATCATTACAGTGGAAAAAGGCAAACCCCGCTATGCTAAAAAATTGGTTGCCCACAAGGCTAGCAGTTAAAACAAAAGGTCACAAATTAGAAGGTGTCATGGAGGGACAGAGCCATATAAAAGGTCTGCTATCAAAGCCTGACCATTTAAATATCATTGCTGACCTTTCTCTTAAAAATGGATCAATCACTTTTATAAAGTCTAAGGAAGCAATTAAAGGGATAAGTCTTGACTTAAACTACAATAGTCATAACCGTGAAAAAGGGAATAAACCGAGCCTAGATCTTTCTTTTGAAAAATCAGGCATGACTTCTCCAAACTTTAAAGGTGCACTGCAACTTGCAAATTTTTCAAATCCTGTATTTGATCTCTCGTTGGATGGCGCACTACCCTCCGGCCTTTTAAATCTTATGGAGGTGCCCGGATTAAAATTTGAAAGTGGCGTGTTGGAGATTGACAACTTAGCATTGAAAAAAATTCAATCCTCTAAATTTTCCATGCAAACTTTTTTTGAGCAAGGCATAGAATCTGTCAGCCTAAAAGATCTTCATTTTACATATCACGATACGGCGATTAAAATAAATAAAGGCTCCCTTGCCCTCGTCAATCATCAGATTAAAATTGACTTTGATAAATTAGATTGGAATAAAGCCTCCTTTTCTGAACTAAAGTGTTCCGTGACCTCTGCGGACAACAAACTTGATTATCAAGTCTCAGGCCAACTATGTGAAGGGGCCTTTACAACCGAAGGGGTTTTGTCCGGTATTGATCAACGCCCTTTGATAAATGCCTCATGGAAGGTGACCGGAATTCAAATAAATAAGTTGCTTGAATCCTTTTCCAATTTTGATCAGACGTTTATTACTTCCGAAAATCTGAGTGGAAAAACAAATTTATGGGTAGAAACAAAAATGCCGTTTGATGAAAAATGGAATTTGCTTTCCAAAAACGTAGTGGTCAAAGCTGCCATTGATATTCATGACGGAAGGCTTCAAGGAATGCCCGCCTTCGAAGAGTTTAGCAAGTTTGTTCATCTGGAAGATTTGCGTGATATCCGTTTCAATCAGATCCGCAATTATATGTTAATCGAAAAGGGGCAGGTATATCTCCCAGTGATGTTTATCCAGTCCAATGCGCTCAACTTGAGCATCAGTGGTTCGCATGGTTTTGATGAAAAAATTATCTACTATTTAAAACTAAATGCCGGGCAGGTAGCGGCTACAAAACTCAAAAAAAACAAAGGCAACAAAGATTTTTTAAAAGCCAGCAAGAGCGGTTGGATCAATATGTATTTTGCATTAAGCGGTACCACACAGGATGTACGATATCAACAATACAAAAATGCCGTGATCGCCGGATTTGAACAATCAACTGTGATTAAAGAAAAGCTCCGCGACGAACTGGTTGAGAAGTTTGGTTATGATGTGTATTGGTTAGAACCAAATGAGTGGGAGGATATACCGGAGTATTATTAGATGTGAGAGGCAGAGAGCAAATCGTATCGTAGCGCAGATCATGTCCGCTAGGCGTAAGTGAAGAGTGAATCGATAAACGGGAAATTACGCATTTCTAACTCCACCAGCCGTTGTTGGAGTTTGCTCCAACGGCACTTTGTAACATGAAAGAATTCAACTTTGCGTCCTTTGCGCCTTTGCGTGAAACAATTTTTTAAGGTGCCCGACGAAGCGTAAAAATGGACGCGAGACGCCAGCCTAAATATTTCTCACTGCCTAGCCAATTCGATCATTCCTCAACTCTTTTCATAACCTTTCTAACCCACATAACCCTTCTAAACACATTTTATTCAGGTTCTTTCCTAATCCAGAAGGAGCATCCTACCGGTGCTATCAAACTCCTTTGATGTGATTTTGTAGAAATAAAGACCACTGCCGGACAGATCCTCTCCAAGTACCACCATAGACTGATGACCGGCCACACATTTATTTGAATAGGACGTTAATACGACACCATTGATGTCCATGATCTCTAGCTGAACATCCGAAGGATCATTTAAAAAGAAAGAGATGATTGTTTCATTCTTCCATGGATTTGGTGCGCATAAAATGGGGCGATCTCTTAGGTCAATATTGGAGGCAGAAAAACTTAGCGCAGGTATAAATGTTTGTTCGTTGCTGAGATACATTTCGGCTGATGTGATATCGGAAGTGATACGCACAGTAGAACTTAATTGACCGCCTTGCTTCGCACGCAACTGTAGTGTAAACAAAGTTTCTCTTGCCGAAACTTCAAGCCCGTTCACATCAACCCAACAGAAAGTCATTTTGTCATCAAACAAGGCAAAGTCTGAATCAGCAACAGAACATGCGCCTGATAGGACATTGACAA
Organism: Saprospiraceae bacterium; assembly: GCA_037969625.1. Taxonomy (GTDB): domain Bacteria; phylum Bacteroidota; class Bacteroidia; order Chitinophagales; family Saprospiraceae; genus Opimibacter. The sequence continues at coordinate 2,270 of JBBKXT010000114.1, read as the reverse complement.
TTTCCATGCCATCGGCGGCCAGTGTAAACTGCATGCCCATCACATTAAGGTCGGCATCTATGCGGATAGGTACCTCAACGATATCTCCTGATTTAAATGATTTATCTGACACAGAAAGGGGTAGTGGTGTCAGTGCTTCTCTGGGTACGAGTGCATTAAAATTTGGTTGTGCGGTCCCGTTTAGATCACCGATTTTAATGCCGATGAAATCTATATCAAAATGGGATTCACTCGATGAAACAGTGATCTCCTCCGGAAATGACCAAGGATTTAAAGGATCAGAAAAGATAAAAGTTCTCGGCAAAAATCGCCAGCTGGTGTTTTGGGGAAGTTCTGTGTAATAGCCAAGAACTAATTTTCTTAGTTCAAATACATCAAAGAAGTTTATACGCTCCGAATTATCAACATCTGCTGCAATTAGCTCATAAGCCGAAAGATCTTCTTTTCCTAAAACGTAATTCTGAAGCTTGATTAAATCCAAGATTGAGACTCCATTTTTATGAGCATCATTTTTTGTTGGAACTATTGAAATGTTTTTTGCTCCCCAATAGTAGTTAAAATTAAACCTTCCATTAAATGAAGTAATATAGGAGGGGTAAACGCCTTCACTTCTTTGCTCAACAGTAACGCCTGCTATCCCATTTCCAGACTTATCTAATAATGCTCCGGCAAGAATCGTACTTTCAAAACAATCACAGCTCCCACTTTGATCCAGATACACTACCCTAAACTCTTTCTCAAACCGACGTCGTTCATGCCATTCGATTATACCATCACAGTTTGTGTCAGTACCTGCATCTCCCACCCAAATATAGTATGGCAAGACAACACCATAAGCGGGTGGTTCACAACAGTCGTAGGTAGCTTTAGGTAAGTACTTATCTTCTGATAAACTATATAAAAAATCGGATTTCGCGGTTTGATCATCGATTATTGAATCGATAAAATTATCCGCTCTTATTGTGTACTGAAGACCGACATTTATTTTGATAGTAAACACCTCTTCTGGATCCGTCTCAACAAAAGGTGCCACACAATCAAAGATTTCAATCCGTTCCTCACAGACTATTTCATTCCCACAGGTATCCCGCACCATCCATTTTATCGTATGAAACCTAGCACAGCCGGATGTGTATGGAATCCCATTGCGTTGCACTAACTCATCAAGCGCTTCTTCCGTATCATAGGATAGATAGGCTATTCCCTCCATATCTGTAGTTACCTGTGTGGCTTGTTTTAAAACAAAAGGCTCTGAGTTTTCAAATTGAATCAATTGCACTTCATACGTCAGAGTAACACTGCAATCAGACTGAACTGTTTTTGATTGGGAAACATGGACACTTCCAGCGCTGGCATCCGGATTTTCTTCCCCCAAATAAATTTGATTGTTGTCCGGAAGTCGGACACCCTCAGATTGCTCGCAAAGCCGGTAGGGCACCGCTGAACATTTAAGAAAATCAAGATTTCCATCCTGAGAAGTAAGGGTATTGGTCACTATAAAACATAGCAGACCACACCACAAAGAATAGGCAAGTGGCTTGTTCATGAGCATGTATTTAAGGCATCCATCAATCGGGATAAATCAACTATGCCAAATTAAATATAATCATTTTTTGATAGCCCTGAGACTGTTGGAAGCGGGAGGCAGGAAGCGGGAGGCGGGAGGCGAGCGCTGAAAGTGCGACATATCAGAGCGAAGCGCTCGCCCTGTACTCCGACGTAGGAGGTAGTACATGGGTAGATCACGTCCGCTAGGCGTGACAGCATTCGGCAGAGAGGCGCCAGGTAAAGTGCGGACAATATTTAATAGCGCCGCAGTTGCGACATATCCTGGCACATCATACAAGTCAATTATTTAAGGAAAAGACACCTTTTACATAAGGCGCAAGACCTTATGCTGTAATTCCAACATCACACGATTACTCATAAAGCGCAAGGCCTTATGTAATATTTCATCTTCACACGATCATGCATAAGGCGCAAGGACTTATGTAATATTTCATCTTCACACGATCATTCATAAGGCGCAAGGACTTATGTAATATTTCATCTTCACACGATCATGCATAAGGCGCAAGGCCTTATGCTACAGGCCCTTCTTAACATCCACGATGTACTTATCCTTAAAATATTCATCTTCAAAATAAGAGATCACCGGAGTGGATATCACTTTAAAGGGAGGCGGAAGTTCCTTTCTAAACTCTGCTGGGATTCCGCCTTTGAAAAATATCCAGTGCCGCTCGGGAACCAGATGATTGGTCCAGGCAATC
>JBBKXT010000113.1:0-10180 GCA_037969625.1 Saprospiraceae bacterium | reverse complement strand
ATTAATAAAGCTTTCTCGGCTGGTCGAATTCCCGATTTTGGCGATCAGTCCTTTTATCTCTCCTAGATCCGTTACCCAAGTTTTAGTCATCGTACGAAGACTGAAACTCATCACGAGCTCAATGTTCTCTTTTGTCATTTCGAAGAGAATCATTTCCTGATTAGGAAGTAGATGATAAGTCTTAATTCGATAATTGTCATCTTTTGTGTCGTAGAGCACATTTCCTGTACTAGAATGAATAATAATTCCACGAGTTTTACCAACGATCGGGGAATATTCGGCATAGAATAATGGAAGGCCATCAATGTTCTGATAACTATCCTTACTAACTCCTTTAAGTTCTTCATTTATCCAAACTTGTTTGCCGGTATTATTATCAATCGCCATGAGTCCTTTAGCGCCGGCTGCAATAATATATCCGTCATTAGCCTGCTCAATCCAGCCAACCTCTGCAAGGGTCGTTGTCATATCTTCTGACCAAAGTTGAGTCTGTGCTTGCAACATGACTCCCATAGTAGTCAGGCAAAGAGTAATAATCGTCGTCGCATGCGACAGGTTGGTTTTGAGTAGCATAGTTTTTGGCATTAATATTTAGATAAAAAGTTAAAGGGTCGTACGTTTGATTTTAGAACGACTATGATTCAGATGATTTGGTTTATTTGCTGAATTTTTAATTATATAAGTGAGTTTTTGGGAACTGATCGTATTGATGTATAACACACTATGGGAATAGCCGATGTTGTCATTTTTGATAATGTACTAGTGGTAGCATTTTTTTATTTACTGGTCAACAATTTAGGGAATTAATTTGAATAAAAGCACCTTCAATGCAAATCTTAAACTTCAATTCATGCATAATTTAACAATGGAGCAGTCTTATGTAAGGAAATCGCTTAAGAGATAGCAACTGATTATTTTATTAGTAATCAGCGATGAACTTCTTACTATACGGAGAATGTATCGTAAGCGCTATTGTTATACGAGCCATCGCATGACCAATGCAACTAAAAATGTAGGAATGAAATTTTCAAGCACGATATCATTTTTCAAAATGGGAGTCCACAGGAGCATATCGTTTAGCTACTTGTTTATTGTGGATGCTAAGTTGCTAGTTTAATGCATAAAAAGATTTTCAGCTATCACGAACTTTTTACCCGGTATAAGTAAAAGGTGGGCACCTGTCGCTATATGTTGCGTGATGTCCAGTAAGCATTCTCCGCCTAGTGGAGGGTCTATGATTATGCTATATCCGGTAGGCAGTATGGCAGGGGGCTTAAGACTATTAGTCCAATAGGCTGAAGTACTCCAGGCTCCATCTCCGGAAAATATAAAAGTGCTCACAACAGGTTTGGCAATAAATATTCCTTCACTCATATTCTGATAACTTCCTGAAGAGGTGGTTTCTGACTTTACGGCTCTGACCATATATATATTTTCGGGCATCAATGACGGTATACTATCTGTAAAGTTTGTCGTTACCAGAATGGAAGCATTCAGTTTGTGGAATGTTCCTGACATACTGTCTGCCTGGTATATATTGTACCCAAGAATATTTGTATCATCAGATGCGGACCAGCTTAAATGCACCCTTGCTTCTGTTTGTGTAGCTGTAAGTAAGGTCACTGGATTCACCATGTGGAGCCGAAGCGAAGGATCCCCCATGAGCACCATATGAACACCCCCCAACCATTGGATATTGCCCGGATCATAGATACTTTTATTATTCTGACTTTGCAACGTAGAAAAGCCAATACTTTCACCCAGCCCCATATGATGGAAGTACCATTTCGGACTTCCCCCAGTCCAGCAAGTGGCGAGGGGCATACCTGAATTGGCAAGAGGTGCCCTTAGCAAATGATTAGTTGTCCCCATGATACCTCCTTTCGCCCATTCCACAAAATAGCTTCCATACAATTGCATGAAGATCGTGTTGAGTTCGAAGTTGATACAATGTGAACTGGCCATGACAGGGTAGGCACAACTTGTGTCACTCCCACCTCCGGCCATATAGGTCCATAGATAAGATTGTGCTTGCAGGGAATCCATAAAAATATGGCAAGTACCGTTACCTGAACATCCATTAGTGTTGATCGCAACAATATTACTGCTGCCCAGCATGGGTGCAAAACTACGCCATGCCCCAGCGGATGTCTGAGGTATGCTATTATCGAGGTGTGTATTTAGGAGTGCTTTTCTGGCCGGGTTGATGATGTTATGACGGAAAGCGTGATTTTTATTTAGATATTGCCTGGTCAATTCCATTTCGGACAATTCAAATCCAGTCATATCATGCATATCAATGCGACCTACCTGGAGTTCAGCCGGAGAAGGGAGGATATTATGATCCCAGAGGCCATCATTGGGAATATTAGGGGTATAAATAAATCCTGTGTTATTGGTGGTTACGATGTAGTCCGTCCATTCACCATCTATATCAGCATAATAAATATCTGCGGGTTGCGCGCCAATTCTTTCCGCATGTCCGTCTGGTGCAAAATTGCCGGAATACGGAATGGCAAAGTGCCCGATGATGAGAAGAGATTTAACCATGCCCTCAGATTGATTATAAGTTTCAATCACCCAGCCTTTAAGGGTAGTATCTGCCGCGGTTGTTGGAAAATCATGTCGTATGACGTTCCATCCATCCCCAATGAGATCATTTGTGAACTGCTCAAGCTCTGTCAGGAGCGGTTCTGTAAAGCTGTCATCAACAGCAAGTAACATCGTGCCCCTTTTATCTATTGCAGGGATATCAATGCCGGCATAGACGTATCCATATCCAGATATCAAAGGGGTGGTCTTGACTACGCGGTATTCATATATGATACCAATAGAAACATCTGTATCTATAAAATTGGTTGCACTGTCGGGAAGAGATATCAGGTTGGACCAACTTGTATCGGCAGGTAGTTTTCTATCAATTGAATAGGAGAGTGCATTCTCATCACTCACCCAGTGGATGGTTATCTGTGGAGGAGTAATAGTGACTTGAGCAGAAGTCAGTACCGAATAATCTATTCCATAGGGTGTATTTAATATATAAAACGGCGCATCACTGATTTCATATTCGTTGTCGTTTGCCGTGTTGGATATCCTGATATAACAATTGACGGAGGTTGTATTGGGTATCGTCCATGAATAACTTCCGAGGGCAGCAAGAGTCGACGCGATGATGGTCGTCCAGGGCCCGGTGCTGCCGGTTGTGCTATATTGTAATTTAACATTACTTATGCCCGCCTGGGCCTGCCAGATGATGTATCGTTTGGTGCCTACTTGAAAGATATCTCCACCAATATTGGGCTGTAATAGATCAATAGGTTGCGTGGGCGTATAAACATTATATTTTAGGACACCTGAATCTCCTATAGCAAATCCGGTCGTATCATCGATCATATCCAACTCCCATATTGTACCAGCAGTCATGGACGTACTTTGACCAGCCCATGTATTGCCTCCATTGCTTGTTGCGATGATGACACCCTGCCTGCCACAAGCATATCCTACAGACGTATTCAAGAAATCTATACCCAGGAGTTCAAACTGGGTGCCGCTGTTTTGGGCTGTCCATGTTGTCGCGCCTCCATCATTTGTATGCCTGATGATCCCGTTACCACCCAGTAGCCATCCATTATTGACGTCCATAAATCGAATATCATTAAAGCTGATAAAACTGTTCACTCCTGAATTGTTTTGAAAGGTCCAGGTGGAACCATTGGTCGTTTTCAGAAGGGTTGGGGAGCCTTGTTGGCTATTAAAGCCGCCTGTTATCCAGCCAGTCGTTGTGCTTTGGATGTCAAGGCCCCACATGGAGATCCCTTGGTTTGGTTGCTGGGTCCAGTTTAGTCCTCCATTCGTTGTCTTGAGCAGAACATTGCCATTGCCTACGACCCAACCAGTAGTGGTCGTTGCAAACCTTATCGAATTGTATTGAGAGGTATAAGGGGAGGTCTGCGAAGTCCATGTGGTACCTCCGTTGCTCGTGACGAGAATGGCGCCTTCATCGCCGCATGCCCAACCATTATTTTCATCCAGAAAGAAAAGACTTCTGATAGTATTTGTGATGCCTGATGTTTGAATGAACCAGTCTACACCACCAGTTGTCGTTTTAAGAATGGTGCCCGATTCCCCTGCGGCCCAACCGGTATGGAGGTCAATAAATTGGATTGTTTTCAACTGGTCCGTTACAGGGAGGCCACTTATCGTTGTCCAGACCTGAGCCTGAACCGGAAGCAATACGGAGGTCAAAAAAAGTATCAAGCCAAACATCGATTGTTGTGCCGATTGGAATTGTAGAAACACAAAAAGATCCTTCATACGGAAAGAATGAAATCGTGATAGAGTAGTAGTATGCTTTATAAATGGTAAACTGCCTGAACCTATGGATCCTCAAGATCGCCATTCGCTATCCCACGTGGAGAACATATTTGCAACCCTCCATTAACAGGATACTTGTTTGCGGTTATTCGCTGCATCAAAATATATATGCAAGGCCTCGAATCAATGTTATTTTCTGGTCGAATCTTTTCGCTTTTAGAGAACCTCGTTTTATTTTCTCCTTCTTTGTGCGTTGTGAAGACCCGGTAGTCAAATAATGGCTTGCTGAAACAATTTAAAGAATTTAGCAAGGACATTAAAAGGTTAGAAAAAGTTTTTGAGTGTGTCAAATCATGTGTGCAGGATTGCACCAAACTTTTTTTTCGATTTTTCAATTTCCAAAATCCTGTCAGGAAGAGAAAGATCCGATTCCTACTCAAAGTTCTAAACAGAATCGTTTTTTATCATCAACCATCATGTGCTCAAACGGACAAAATACATTTCGATGGCCCCTTTGCCTTTCGCCTCAACTTTGCCGCGACTTTCAAATTCAAATATTGGATCATCCATAATGATTTCATATGTCTCCTGACTAATATTCACCTGACCCACTTCGCTATTACTCTCCATTCGACTGGCGGTATTGACTGTATCTCCCCAAAGGTCGTATTGGAATTTCTTAACACCAACAATTCCTGCCACCACCGGACCTGTGTGAATACCAACGCGCATTTCGAAAAAGTGGAGGTCGAGGGCGGCCTGTTGCTTGCTTCTTTGTGAAACGAACGCTTGCATTTCCAATGCGGCAAGAAGCGTGTTTTTTACAGAATTATTATACGGAACAGGTAAGCCACCGGCGGCCATGTAGGCATCTCCGATGGTTTTGATTTTTTCGATGCCATGTTTTTCCATGATGCCATCAAAAGCTTCAAAGCAATGGTTGATTTCATTAACTAATGCGGATGCGCTGAGTTTGGCGCTTTGTTCAGTAAAGCCTTTAAAATCTGAGAAAAGAATACTGACCATATCGAAATCTCTTGCCTCCGTACGACCTTTTTCTTTAAGTTCAGCAGCTATTTCCGCAGGAAGTATGTTGAGCAAAAGACTTTCTGATCGATCCTTCTCAACTTGTAAAATAGCTTTGGATTTGCGAACAAAACGCAACCGACTATATAAGCCACCGGCAATCAATAAGATAAGTCCCCCAATCGACAAACTTATATTTTTCCTTTTTTCCTCAGCACGCAACGCTTCTGCATGCACTTCCTGAAGTTGGCGTTTTTCCTCTGCCTGATGAATGCTATCGATCAGAATTTTCTTTTCAAACTCAAATTGTCCTAACTGTCTTATGGTCTCATCGGATTTCAAGCTGTCATCCAATAGATTCATCTGCTCATGGTAGTACAGTGCCGTTTTGTAATTTCCTAGTGAGGTTGAAGCGTTGTATATACATTCACAGGCTTCTCTTTGTCGTGAAATTTCACCAATTTCTTTTGCCAATTGCAGACCTTGTTGACACCATTTGAGCGCTTGTTTTGAATCATTTTTTTCGAAATAGAGTATTCCAATATTATTTAATGTACTACTGATACTACTTTTATCATTCATTTCCCGCGTGATGATGAGACTCTGTTCATAGAAATTTAGCGCTTTTTCATAATCTTTTAGTTCTTTGTTGATGACACCCAGATTGTTTAGGCAGACAGATATACTGTTTTTATCTCCTATTTTTTCAGATACATCCATAGCCCGATGGTAAAATTCGGAAGCCTTGGCATAGTCCTTTTGGATAATATAATTATTGCCTATATAAATTAAATTGATGACGATACTATAGGGAAGATCAGCTTCTTCGGCGATGTCTAAACTCCGCTGAAAATATTCAAGCGCTCTTTGATGTTCTTTTTGACTTAGATAGACTGACCCAATTTCATAAAATGACTTTACTTTACCGCTCTTCGAATCGATTTCTTCATTGATCTTTAAGGCACGCTGATAATAGCTTAATGCTTTTGTTTTATCCCCTTGGGCAGCGTATATGTTTCCAATGTTTCCAAGAGTGACTGAGATGCCTTTCTTATCACCTATTTCTTGTTTGAGCTTTAATCCTACTTCATGATATTTCAGTGCTTCGGCATAGTTGCTCATGTAATAGAAGCAAACACCTTGTGTGTTTAGAGCCATCGCCATTTCTTTCTTGAGCCCTTTTGCTTCGGCCAGATCATATTCCATTTGAGCAAAATAAACAGCAGAATCAGGGTAGCTGTACGAATAATCATCCCATGCAATTCTATGCATGGCATGAAGGCGGATCGTATCGGAAATAGTAGTATCATTCCAAATAGCCCAAAGGGAATCGATGGTGCTTTGTGAAACTAATGAGAATGGAGTCAAGCTGAACAACAATAAGGATAGAAATTTATTCATTTGATCGCCATTAATTTAGTCCCGGATTATGCATATGAATTCGCGTATTCAAGTTCATGGTCGCCTAAATATCGATAATTATTTCCTGATAATGTTTTTTCGTATTTGATATTGCTTCACAATTTCCTTTGAGGATTATAGAAGTTACTGGAGGATGGATTTCATTGCCTATTACTTTTAATGATTTGAAATACTTTCCTGAAAGATATGATCAAACAAATTTTCCTTTTTGATGATACTTAACTTTAACATGCACTTCCATCTTCCGAAATATTATTTCCAAGTAGTAAATTTTCTTTTCAAACTAACAAAATACATTCTTCGCTGGACGAAGTCACGCATTGAGCGTGACGAAGTACATGCCAATTTCACCGATTCCCTTCGCCTCAATTTTGCCGCGATTTTCAAATGTAAACTGAGGGTCATCTTTTAGGAATTCGTAAGTAGATTGGCTCACGTTGACTTTGTTAATTTCTCCTTGACTTTCCATTCGGCTGGCAGTATTGACCGTATCGCCCCAAAGGTCATATTGGAATTTCTTGATGCCTACAATGCCGGCTACGACCGGTCCTGTATGCACCCCTACACGCATTTCAAAGGCTGGAAGTCCTTTTGCAGTCAATTCAAGTTTGCGTTTGGATATAAAAGATTGCATTTTCAAAGTAGCCAATACAGTGTTTTTAACTGAATCTTCTTTTCCGGAAAGCAATCCGCCCGCAGCCATATAGGAGTCACCAATTGTTTTGATTTTTTCAATGTGATACTGTTCCATAATACCATCAAAAGCTTCAAAGCAAATATGGATTTCAGATACTAATTCCTGAGCACTGAGCTTCGCACTTTTCTCGGTAAAACTTTTAAAGTCAGAAAAAAGGATAGAGACCATGTCAAAGTCTTTGGCATCGGTTCGTCCTTTTTCTTTTAGTTCTGCAGCGACTTCAGCGGGGAGAATATTGAGTAGTAATGCCTCACTTCGCGCTTTTTCTTTTTTTACCTTATTGCGCTGACGAAAGACAACGATTGAGAATATTAGAAGTCCGGTCGTACCCAGTAAGGTAAAGTTGCGAAAACTTCGTTGGCGTCTGAGTTCTGCCTGGTTAAGTGCTTCGGCTTGTTTTCGTTCCAACGCTCCTTGCTGCATGAGTGCTTCTGCTTCGGCTTGTTTTTTAGCGAAATCATTTTCAATCTCTTGCCGTTTAAGTGCTTCTTCATAGGCAAGCTGCTCTTTTTCCCGTTCAGATTTGGCAGCCGCTTCTTTTTTATCATAGGTATATGTCAGCGTCTGAAGTTTTATTTCATTTTGTAAGGCCAGTTGTTGCTTCGTATTCTCCAGGGTAATGGAGTCTTCACGAGAGCCAAATGCATATTTCATTTCTGCCTGGACTAGCTTTTTGTCGCGCTCAATATTAAATAATGAATCATTGATTTGTGTGTATTGCTGATAGCTTGATAGTGCATCAGCATATCGCCCGAGATCTGCTTCAATGATACTCTTTTGCTGGAGGTAGAAAGCACGGTTTTTCAATTCGCCTTGATCGGTAAGATGAGTGATTGCACTGTCCGTATATGCCAGGCCCGTTTCTATGGCGGTGATATTGTTGTTGTTAAAATATTGAGCCAATAGGGTGGAGTCTTCATTGATTCCTATTTGGTGATACGTGGAGCCGATGAGCCCCGATATGACGGCAGCCTGAAAATGATTGTTGGCTTCGAGTGAACCGGAAAGCGCTCGTTCGAAAGATTCAAGAGCACTGCCATAGTTTCTTTCTGCCAAATAGATGCCTCCAATATTGTACACCATCATACTGACGTATTTGGTAGACTCAAGCCCTTCATACAGTTCAAGAGCCTGCGTATAATAGGATCGTGCTTCTTCACTTTTGTTCAATAGATGATACACGCTACCGATGTTAGTAAGTATCAATGCAGTTGATTCGGTTTTACCCAAGTCCTTGCTGAGGATCAAGGCCTTGTTGTAATATTCCAATGCTTTGTCATAATCTTCTTGTGTTTGATAGATCACTCCAATATTGAGATAAGAATTTTGCATTCCATCTCTCTCATTGCTCTGCTCAGAAATCCTCAGGGCTTCAAAAAAGCTTTGCTGCGCGAAGGGATAGTTAGACAACGATAGATATGCACTGCCTTGGATTCTGTAGGCAGAGGCAAGCCATGATTGGAGATTATATTTTTTGCTAAGTTCAATAAGTTCAGCAGTCAAAGACAGCGCTTCCGGATGCCTGCCTGTTTCATTGTACATATTGGCTGTGTTGCTTAATGCCAATGGAAGTGTAACGGTGGAATCGATCTTTCTATAAGGTCCTACACATTTAATATAGTATTTCATAGAGGACTCGTTTTGTCCAAGAATTTCATAAGCATAGCCGGCCATCAAAGCACTTTGAGCCATGGTGGGGATGTGTTGACATTGTTCAGCGAAGTCATACGCCTCAATTAATATTGGGATCGCCTTTTGAAAATCATTTAAGAAGAGCGTATTAATTCCAATATTGTTGAGGGTGATGGCTCTTCCTTTAGTCCAGTTGATCTGCTCGGCGAGCAAAGCACCTTGTTCTCCATATTCCACACCTTTTTGAGGGTTTACTCGTTTGTAGGCGCCACTGATCTTGTTGAGTAAGTTGATCCGACTAGTGTCGGATACTGCTTTGGGGAGTTCAGCAATCAGCGAATCAACAAGCTCCTGGCCTGCCTTTTGGCAAGTAGTATGGGATATAGTAAGCAAGTTCATCATCGTGACTAGCACGAACAGAACAAGGACGTTTTTCAGGTGCATAAGAGTTTAGTATGGGTGTTAAACCAAAGTGCCAAAGTAATGTAAGAATTTTCCTTTAATAACCGATTGATTAAAATGGCGGGGTGGCGGTAAGGGAGATTTACGGCTATTTTTTGAGAAAAAAAATAAGACTAGGTGCCGCCATTCGAATTCACATTATAAAAATTATTCTCTGACAAAAGGTAAGTCATCGGTAATATATCGTCTGACTAAAAGAAAATAGATGACTAGAGGCCAGTTTAAGTTTCAATGGGACGTGTTTTGATTTAGGTTTTTATTTTGATATCATTTGTGTTCGGTTAAACTTCTTTTGCATGAAAGAGATTCATCACTCCACCGCATTACGTTCTGAATGACAGTTCCCTAAGGGATATAGATGAAGCGGGATCGGGCTTAGTGGAAGCTCCGCAAACCTCATAAAAGACTATCATTCTGAGGTAGCAAAGAAACTCTTGAAATTCTCCGGACACTGCGGATAAACAATAAACTATTCTGAAAATATTTATTTATCCTGACAAATACTTTCATCAGGTTTATTTGCAGCGGGATAGTAATACAATTGAATTTTAACTTATGAAGAAGCAATCAACGACTAAAGTTGTTTTATCAATAAATACGTATCAATTTCAAGAGCCCTGTATTTTT
>JBBKXT010000112.1:0-6623 GCA_037969625.1 Saprospiraceae bacterium | reverse complement strand
CTTGTGATTCTGTAACATGGATTCATTTGAGGTTTGTAAAGATTATACTGGAGAAAATGGCTCACAGGTTGTAAAGTTAAAATCCATTGGAAAATTTTAGCTGCGTCTATGCGGGGAACATTTTTTCTCGCAAAGACGCAAAGGCGCAAAGAAAAAATCAGTGTAATCAGTCCCAATTTTTATATTTTGTTACTGTGATCTCAGGTCTCTGGTCCACGTGTCTAAGGTCTCAGGTCTCAAGTCTACGTGTCTAAGGTCTAGCTTCTAGCTCGCCGCCTCTTCTCCAGAAGTCTCTGATTTCTGCAACGCCTCCGTCATCTCTCGAGAAATAGAACCTTTCGTGATACGAACAAATACTTTGTCTGAAAGTGCAAGTGTAACTACGCCACCATCAATCTTGTTGATGCGACCAATTAAACCACTTTGAGTCACCACTTCATCCCCTTTATCAATCGCATCGAGAAATTTAGTTTGTTCTTTTTGCTTCTTCGCTTGTGGGCGAATAAAGAAGAAAAAGATAACGACGAACATCAATAATAACGGCCAGAGAGATCCTAAGATACTTGGTGAAGCTTGTAAAAAATAAAGTGAAATCATAAGTTAGTTTAATTTTTTAATTCAACGACTCCCTTGATACTGATCTTACTCGTATTGGGAAAAGTGTTTGCAAAGATAGTCACCACTTTGTTTTGATCGCCCATTTTGTCTAAAGAGTTGAATTTCACCTTAATAACACCCGTGCTGTCCGGTGAAATGGGTGTTTTTGGCCATTCAGGAATGGTACAACCACAAGTAGATGATGCTTTGACGATAATTAATGGCGCTGTTCCTGTATTTTTAAAGGTATAATCCTTGGTGACGATATCGCCCTCCAGGATGGTCCCAAAGTCATATTCCGACACATCCCAAGTGAGAATCGGTAGATAGGTACTGTCCAATGTGCCATCACTGCGCATTGGATTGTAGACCAAATCAGCCAATTCACCCTTTGGGGTAAACACATCTTCTTGTGTGCTTATATCATCTGTTGCGGCTTGTTTGCAGCTCGCTGACGCAATCAATAGTGCGCCAAATAGTATAATAGTCTTTATTTCCACCCAACAAATCTATTACTTTTGACACCGTTATGCGAATCTACCTAGTAGGATTTATGGGAAGTGGGAAATCAACCCTCGGATATCGGGCAGCAAATGCACTGGAGGTTCCCTTTTTTGACACCGATAGAGTGGTTGAAACACAGGCAGGTAAAAGCATTCCCGAGATCTTCGAACATTTCGGTGAACAATACTTTAGAAGTCTGGAAGCAGATGTTTTGCGGCAAACTTCTTTTTACCCCAAATCCATTAATGCCACAGGTGGTGGCATGCCTTGTTTCGAGAATAATATGGAGTGGATGAAAAAAGAAGGCATTACCATCTACCTCCAATGGCCGGATGATGTTTTGCTACAACATTTGGAAAATCATACGATGGAACGCCCTCTTTTGAATGGCATTGATGTTTCCAATCGCGCTACCATAATGGATGAATTACTTCAAACAAGAAAGCCCATTTATGAACAGGCCGCTATTACCCTTGAATTAATTGGTGAGCCGGATGTCGATTTTGCTTTGCTTGAAAAAGCATGCAAATATATTTGGTGAGGGTATTTTCTAAATAACCTTTGCGGACGAAATTCATCCTTGGTTGCATGATTGTTACTTTTTTCACTTGTCGTGTAGCTGCAAATGCTACATGATCGCCAAAAAAGTAACCAAAAAGGCTAGTCGCACAAAAAACTCACTTTCAGTTCTAAGTATGTATTTAGCTTTCTAGCTTCCTTTACATCGGTATTCAAGCTTCCTTGCATTTCCACTTGCGAACCCAGTAGTATTTCGAACTACTAGGCTAACTCAATAGCATAACTGGCTATTGGGCTTGCCGCGTAGCTGAAAAGGCTACTTGGCGAGCGAAATACAAGCGGGTTCGTTTGTTCGAACAGTTTTGTGCGACGGAAAATTGAGGAATACAAACGCTCTTTGCTTTATCATGAGGATTGTGTTATTAACGATTCAAAAACATTAAACGATTGATGACCATTTGATATAATCAATCAATCACCATTTCCAATGCATCCGCCGCCTGAATCATCCGTCCCGTAGCCTTCCCATCTGTTAGTGGTTTGCCGGACGCATAAAGAATATCAAAGACTTCTTTCGTGGTAAGCTCAGGCCTGAATGCTTTTAGCAAACCCACTAAGCCAGCCACCATCGGTGTCGCCATCGAAGTACCATTTAATTCTTTATAAGTGGTGTTTGGATAGGTTGATAAAATCTTAACACCTGGAGCCGCAATACCATAAGTCAACTCACCAACCGTATTTGAAAACGGCGCTTTTTTATTGTTTGACCCAATCGCAGAGACAGCAATTACACCAGACACATTTGCCGGTGAATGACCTTTCGCACTTTCATCATTATTGCCTGCTGCAGCGATGACAATAGCACCTTTTGCATTTGCATATTTTACAGCTTCTTCATACGCTTGCTGATGTATATCACTGGAAAGACTGCCCAGTGACAAACTGATTACATCGGCCCCTAATTCAGCTGCATCAATGATACCCTGAATAGTCGTTTGCTGATTGCCAAAACCTCGTCCGTTGATAACTTTTATACTTGTAATACTTACATAAGATCCATTTGGAATCAACGAAGCAATTCCAACTCCATTATTTGTCACAGCCCCGGCGATACCCGCACAATGTGTCCCATGTCCTGACGAATCCACGTCATTAATTTTTCCACTGGAAATAAACTGTGCATTCAAATCTTCATGATTCGCATCAACCCCTGAATCAACAATCGCAATTAAAGCTCGTTTTCTTGGTTTTAATCCTGAGTCTGAAAGTAACTCATGCAGCCGATCCCCTTGAATGGCATTCCAGCCCCATTGTTGAGAGGCCATCGGATCATTGACATGATCCACTTTATGTGTCTTTATGGCATCTGATGCTTCAAGGATTTCAAGTTGAATCGATTCATTATATTCAAGGTGAAGCGTGCTCTTCATGCGTTTCAGTTCCTGCATGATCTCCTTCATCTTCGATTCAGATTTGTCAGGAATTCCAATCGCCAGAAAATCATTCAGATCGCTCAAATCAGCATCCGCTACACGGAAAGCCGGTTGAATCGTGAGATCGTATTTTTTGATGAGACGAACATATTCTTTGGAGAGGGCATTATTTTTCGTTTCTATCAGGAGCTCAAAATTATCATTTGTTAACGCAGCTGATTTTTTGACTTCTGGAAAAGTAGAGTAGAGCATTCGGAAGCCCACAAACTGGATGAGCCCATATAGTCCGATAGCACCAATGAGAATGATGATTGGGCTTTTGCGGACATAGTTAAACGCTTGTGAAACCACCCCAAGAATGAGCAAATCCCGAAAGAGTATGAGAAGCTTAAAGGAAAACGTGGAATCCGTAAAAGCCAGTGAAAAGAGATAAACGAAAAAGGAGATGAGAAATAAACTGCTCATTTTGCGACTCATGGAGCGGTTCTCTTTAAAATAAAACCACAACACCAGACCGGTGAGCGCCAGTAAATAACTAATCGGATAGAGCAGGTTCAGCATAATACTTGTCAACAAATATCGCTTGAAATTAGTGCTTTCGTATCAGCAGAGTGAATTCATTAGACAAAAGACCTTTGGAATCTGCCTAACAGATCATAAAGATTGGATTACTTTTGAGTTTCGTTTGTAACCAAATGATGATATTTTGGTTCTATAGGCACATATCATAAAGGTAAAAACATATTAAAATGAATGAAAGAGTGAATTGTCTGATTATTGGAAGTGGACCAGCTGGTTATACAGCTGCCATTTATGCGGCTCGTGCAGGATTAAAGCCTGTGATGTATACAGGTATTGAGCCTGGTGGACAATTGATGATCACCACAGAAGTTGAAAATTATCCGGGATATCCTCAAGGAGTACAGGGTCCTCAGATGATGGAGGATTTCAGGATTCAGGCTGAACGTTTTGATACGGAAGTTCGCTATGCGATTGTTACGAAGGTTGATTTTACAGGGCCGGTGCATAAAGTATGGACAGATGCAGGTGATGAAATAGAAGCAGATTCAGTGATTATCTCTACCGGTGCCAGTGCTAAATGGTTAGGCCTGGAATCGGAGAAGCGATTAACAAATAATGGCGTTTCAGCCTGTGCTGTTTGCGATGGCTTTTTCTTCAGAAACATGGATGTAGCCGTAGTAGGTGCAGGGGATACCGCTGCCGAAGAAGCCATGTACCTCAGTAAGCTTTGCCCAATAGTGCATCTGATCGTTCGCCGTGACGAAATGCGCGCCAGTAAAATCATGCAAGACCGTGTGAAGAAAACAGCGAATATTAAAATCCATTGGAATACCGAAACGGAGGAGATTTTGGGCGAAAAGGAAGTAGAGGCCGTTCGGGTGGTAAACAATAAAACTGGCGAGAAGTCGACCATCCCGGTAAAAGGTTTCTTTGTGGCTATTGGCCATAAACCCAATACAGATATTTTTAAAGG
The DNA here is from genome assembly GCA_037969625.1 of Saprospiraceae bacterium. Classification (GTDB taxonomy): domain Bacteria; phylum Bacteroidota; class Bacteroidia; order Chitinophagales; family Saprospiraceae; genus Opimibacter. The sequence goes on along the minus strand of JBBKXT010000112.1, from coordinate 2,075 downwards.
TTGGCTTGATATGGATGATGCCGGATACCTGATTCCCAAACCCGGTACAAGCAAAACAAAAATAGAAGGTGTATTTGTTTCCGGTGATGCCGCTGATAAAGTCTATCGCCAGGCAGTCACCGCCGCAGGAACCGGCTGTATGGCCGCTCTTGATGCAGAACGATATCTAGGCGAAAAAGGCATTGTTTAAAAAAGCAGTTTTGGTTGTCCAGTCTGAATGTTTTAAATTGCGGTTGTATTATTTTTAGACCTGAGACAATTTTTAGAGTTGAGAGGTGAGGATCACAGCGCAGCTAAGATCACGTCCGCAAGGCGTGAGTGAGAGGGGATAAAAATTATGAAGTATCAGCCATCGCTAAATTAGCGATGGTCTCTTGTGTCATTCCAGTTTCAGTCCAGATAGTACCTGGATCGAGAAGGGAATAACGACAGAGCACTGCCGTAAAGAATGTTTGAATTACGAATAGTAAAAGAAGTTATCTCGTTAATGGAAACCGTTGACCGTTTGCCTTTCACCTTTAACCCTTTTTTTTGAAATCATCCATCACTCAATCGCAAAATCACTCAATCACAAAATAACCACATCACCCAATGACAAAAAAATTCCGACCCGGCGTACTACATGGACAAGAAGTCACAGACTTACTGAATCACGCAAATGAAAATGATTACGCACTGCCTGCAGTGAATGTCATCGGCACAAATTCAGTCAATGCAGTCCTCGAAACGGCAGCAGCAGTGAATTCTCCGGTGATGATTCAATTCAGTAACGGAGGCGCAGGGTTTTATGCTGGCAAAGGACTCAAGAGTGGCGAACATAGACCGGATGTGCTAGGTGCTATCTCAGGTGCACAACATGTGGCCCTGATGGCAGAAGCATACGGTGTGCCCGTCATCATGCACACGGATCATTGTGCTAAAAATCTATTGCCTTGGTTTGATGGAATGCTGGCGTATCAGGAAAAGTATTTTGAAAAGCACGGGCATGCTTTGTACAGTTCGCATATGCTCGATTTGTCAGAAGAACCGATCGAAGAGAATATAGAAACTTGCGTGAAATATTTCAAGCGCATGGCTGCGATGGGCATGACATTGGAGATTGAACTTGGTGTTACAGGAGGCGAGGAAGACGGCGTGGACAATACTCACATTGATAATTCAAAACTTTATACGCAACCGGAAGAAGTTGCTTTCGCGTATGAGTCTTTAAGCAAAGTCAGTCCTAATTTCACCATTGCTGCAGCTTTTGGAAATGTTCATGGGGTCTATAAGCCGGGGAATGTTTCGCTGACGCCAATCATCTTGAAAAATTCTCAGGATTATGTCCAGGAGAAATACAAAACAGGATCAAATCCGATAAATTTCGTTTTCCATGGTGGCTCAGGAAGTTCGCAAGCAGAAATCCGTGAAGCCATTGGATATGGAGCAGTTAAAATGAACATAGACACCGATATGCAATGGGCTTTCTGGGATGGCATCAAGAATTATTACAAAAAGAATGAAGGGTATCTCCAGGGCCAAATCGGCAATCCTGATGGCGATGACAAACCTAATAAGAAGTTTTACGACCCTCGCGCCTGGCTCCGCGCCGCCGAACAAACTTTCGTAGAGCGATTAAAGCAAGCCTTTGATGATCTTAATTGCATCAATCGAAATGCCTAGCATCGTGCGGTTGGTTCAATGGATGGACAGCGTTTAGACGGTTGAGAACACAGCGTCTTTGACGCTTGTTGTTTAGGGTTTAGGAGTGATCATAGCATTAGGCCTTGCGCCTAATGATATGAATATTGTGTCTCGTGTCCCTTGGCCGAGTTCCGTCGCTTTCTCCGATTGATCGGAAATGGCGCAAGAGACCATAGCCTTTGCGACGGCCATTCCGCGGAATCTATCTAATCCGTTCACCCGCAGGCGAACCAATTAATCCGCGATTCAGATCATTAAGCATTGAAATGAGAATAATTAAAGAAAATTAACCTTTTAACCTCCTAATCCTCTAACCTTAATCCTTCAACAACTCCATTAATCTTCTATGCCATCTTCGGCTTCAGCTGAAACACATGCAGAGCCACTCCAAA
>JBBKXT010000111.1:0-3735 GCA_037969625.1 Saprospiraceae bacterium | reverse complement strand
GACCAAACATTCCCGGGTGGGACAGAAACGATCGCGGATGAGGTCACCACGACCTATGATGGTGTCGTCCCTCCGGGCAGTATTCCTTCCTTCAATACGCGTGGACGAGTCGCCAAGCTCGAAAACCCCCACATGGAATCCTACTATGACTATGATTCCCATGGCAATGTCAGAGAACTCACCCACATTATTCCGGATTTGAATGATGATGTGATCACCATGCAGTACGAGTATGACCTTATCAGTGGCAATGTCAATGAATTTCGATACGAACCCGGAGAGGAGGAACTAGACAAGTTTACCCAGCGGTATCTTTATGATGCGGACAACAGACTGGTCTCTGCCTACTCGTCCGATGACGGATATGTCTTTGATGAAGATGCCCGCTACTTCTATTACCTGCATGGTCCGCTCGCTCGATTAGAACTGGGTGAGGATAAGGTGCAGGGGCTGGATTATTTCTACACACTCCAGGGGTGGATCAAAGGAGTCAATATGCCTGAGTCCTATGGACCGGGCTACGATGGATATGTAGGCGGACACTCCAATCTCAATCGGTATTTTGGCCTGGACACGATGATGTATTCGCTCGGGTATAACTATGCAGACTACCTGCCGGTCGGTGGATCAAGTCTGCTGACTAGTCCTGTGACCTCAGCATTTAATGATCTGAATGGAGATCTGATGGGAGATTCAGGGCAAAAAGGATTCTTCAATGGCAACATCGCACTGATGTTGACGCACAATGGCACATTCAATCAGGCGATGGCATACAAATACGATGCACTGCATCGAATAACCTTCGCCAATAGTTATGGATGGGATAACGGGTGGACATCTAACAATGATTACTATATCCCTGAGATCATCTATGATGCGAATGGTAATATCCAGGATCGGGAGGTAAAAGCACTTGGCAACACCGATGACCTTAGTTACCAATATAGTATTACGCAACCCAATCTATTGGATCATGTTTTGGGAGGAGGAAGCGCTACAGGCATTCCTTCACAATTATCAGGCAACTATGAGTATAATGAAATAGGAAACCTAATTGGAGATGATTCCGAAGGCACAACGATGACCTGGGATGTCTTTGGTAAGTTAAGGTCTGTAGATGGCGTGCCAGAAGCGCTATTAGAGTATAACTATGATGCTCAAGGCGACCGCATGGTAAAAAACAGAGGTACTGAGCTTCCTTCTGACATATATGTACGCGATGCTTCCGGTAATCTTATTGCTTTATATGAAACGCAATATCATCGCACAGGTAATATTACGGATCGACTCAAAGAACTAAATGTATATGGAAGTATTCGCCTGGGTGTAATCAAGTTCGACAGATTGATCTACGACCAGAATAATCCCGATGATGAAGATACGATCCGTATGGCTTCATCTCGACATATAAGATCTTACGAACTCACCAACCACCTTGGCAATGTTCTCACCACCATCTCCGACCAAAAGCTTGGCTCTGACCAGGATGACCCAGATGGCTTTGCGGACTACTACAACGCTGTTCCAGTAACTGCTGCCGACTACTATCCATTCGGCCTCGAGATGCCCGGGCGCACAATGTCCGCACAAAACCATAGATTTGGGTTTAATGGAAAGGAACAAGATCCTTCTATAAGCGAATTGACACATTACGACTATGGATTCCGGATCTATAATCCGGGGATCGGGAGGTTTTTGAGTGTGGATCCGTTGACTGATAAGTATCCAGGTATGTCTCCCTATAATTATTGCGGAAACAATCCGATAAATAATGTTGATATGAACGGTGATAGTATTACACCTGTTGGCCAGTTCCAGCATTTACAAATGGGAATGATAAACTGGGATCAAGGTGTAGGTGCTGGTAATGGATATACATTGTATGGGGGCACAGGAACCAATCCATCTGGTGATGCTGTACAAATGTGGGTAGCCAGAAAGAGTATGGGTGATGGTATGCACAGAGATGATTATGTGATGGATGTAACAGATGTTGCAGAGTTTAGAAATAACAGCGGCTCGTACGCTGGATTAGCCAACTTTAGAGATTTTTATGACCCTTATGTAGGTATGAGTATGTGGGAAGGATATAAAGCTACTTGGACACCTGAAAATGTTTTGGCTGGAGTAACGTTAATGGGTAGTGCTATTTCACCAAGCCGAATTTCATTGGTGCAGCAAAACAGGATTAAAGGAAATGCATTTAGAGATGAAGTAGCGGATGTGTTCAGAAGTCAAGGTCGAGATGTTTCTACTGAAGTTTATAAACGAACTCCCTTTGGAGGAAGATATATAGATATAGAAGTAAGTTCGAATGGAAGAGTTATAGGTGGAGTTGAAGCAAAAGTTGGTAAGTCTCCTTATAATGTAAGTCAGCAAGCAAAAGACTTATATCTTGAAAAAGTAAAAGGATATCCGGTGAACGTGATACGTAAGAAATGATGCAGGAGCTATTTAAACAATATTTAAATGAGTTATCTGGCTTTTTAAAAGAATACAATTTTAAGAAGTCCGGTAATTCTTTTTATCGAAAGTCAGGCAATAACTATGAACTTATAAATATTCAGAAAAGCAGAAACTCTGAAGGATTAAGATTCACTATCAATGTTGGAGTTTTTTCAAAGGTATTAGCTGATTTTTTTGAGGAAGAAATAGGGAAAAAACCGAATGTTGAAGATTTGCACTGGTCAAAACGAATTGGACATTTTTTGCCTGATAAGACCGATTTATGGTTTAAATTTGGCAATGAAGTGGAGTTTGAAAATGTGGTTATTGAGTCCAAGTCAGTACTAGAAAAGTTTGTTTTGCCAGAAATGGTGTCTTTAAAGGAAGATGAAGGTTTAGAGCGTTTATGGATGGTTAATGAGGCTTCATATGTTACAGAGTTCCAACGGTTGTTAAACCTATCAGTTTTTTTAAGTAGAAAAAGATCACCTGCTGTAAAGGAGGTAATAGAGGACTTGAAACAATACGCCAAAGAAAAGAGGTTGTCTGTAGAGTATCACTTAGATAAATTAAATGCTGAGTACGCAACCAAGACATAAAGACTTATTAGGAGATTGGTTTGTAGATCCAGACGACAAACTGTCCATGCAGGAGTTAGGACCAGTTTGGTTGAGGTTTGGTATTGAAGGTGTTCTCACATATACCATATTAGGAGAAGAAAAGGACCAAGTATTCATACTAATCTACGAAGTAAAAGAAAACAATATGTTGATAACTTGCCAGCCATCAAATCCTCGAAAAGAAGCAACTGAGTTTTTTTTACAAGGAGATAGATTAAGGCTAGAGTTTAATGGAATACCCTTTTGGTTTGTACGTTTACCACCAGAGGAGGTAGCATAAAATCACATAGCTACATTAATCAAAAAAAGCCAATCAACAAAAGCAGGTCATGCTGGATGCCGGCGCCGAAGGGTGCTTTGAGTATCTAAAGCATCAAATCGTACTGCCCCATGAAGATTTACTGTTACACATACACAGCAATGCAGGAAATATATTTAAACCAAATGATCCGCTCGGGGTTTTTGACGTTTCCGAATTTGATATCAACAAAAACATCAAAGCTCAGCCACAAAGTGAGGAGGATAAACACCAGGAACAATTAAAGATTGGGTACTGGTTGCATAATAAAGTAACGCTTTACCCTCTTCTCAATTTGCTATTTCTCCGGGGGATTGAAGCTAAGATCATTACTGCCGATGGCCTTATTAATGTACTCAGTAAGTCATGGAT